>CANHZG010000085.1 GCA_947464995.1 Comamonadaceae bacterium
ATCTGGTCTACGCCGCGTTTACCGGTTAAACCTGGCTCGGCGACTCAGGCGCTAGCGACTTCAAGCACCAGCTTGCCGAAGTTTTCACCGTTGAAGAGCTTGAGCAAGGCGCTGGGGAAGTTCTGCAGGCCCTGGACCACGTCTTCCTTGCTCTTCATGCGCCCGTCTTTCAAGTAGCCCGCCATCTCGGCCACCGCCAGGTGGTAGCGGTCGGCGTAGTCAAACACCACGATGCCTTCCATGCGTGCGCGGTTGACCAGCAGGCTGAGGTAGTTTTTCGGGCCAGCAATGGCGGTGGTGGCGTTGTACTGGCTGATAGCCCCGCAAATCACGATGCGCGCCTTGCGGTTGATGCGCGCCAGCACCGTGTCCAAAATGTCGCCGCCCACGTTGTCAAAGTAAATGTCCACGCCCTGGGGGCAATGGGCTTTAAGACCTTCGCGCACCGCACTCGGACCCGACTTGTAGTCAATGCAGGCGTCAAAGCCCAGCTCTTTAACCACCCAGTCGCACTTGGCTTGGCCTCCGGCAATGCCCACCACGCGGCAGCCGCGAATTTTTGCCATTTGCCCCACGGTCTGGCCCACGGCACCGGCCGCGCCTGAGACCACCAGGGTCTCGCCCGCTTGCGGTTGGCCCACGTCCATCAGGCCAAAGTAGCCCGTCATACCGGGCATGCCCAGCACATTGAGCCACTGGGTGAGTGTGCCGACGCGCAGGTCGATTTTCACCAAACCGTTGCGGCGCATGTCGGCGCCCTCCAAGCTCAGGTATTCCTGGACGCCAAAACTGGCGCTCACATAGTCACCCACGGCGTACTTGTCGTTCTTAGAAGCAATCACGCGGCCCACGCCACCGGCGCGCATCACCTCACCAATCGCCACTGGCGGGATGTAGCTCTTGCCCTCGTTCATCCATCCGCGCATGGCTGGGTCCAGTGAGAGGGCCAAGGTTTGCAAGACCACGGCGCCGTCGGCGGGCTCGGCCACAGCATCAGAGGTGTGACTCCAATTGGCGTCGGTAGGCAGGCCTGCTGGGCGCGCAGCCAGGCGGATTTGGTGGTTGATGAGGGAGGACAAGGCGGCTTGGGTCATGGTGTATCAATGCGTTGGGAATAAGGCGCGGATGCTAGCGTCGCCCGGGCATTTGACCAGTTGCAAAGGCGACAAAGCACCATCGAGTGAAGCCCGCGCAAACCGTGCGCGGGCTACCACCGGCAAGGGCCTTAGGCCTGGCGCTCAAAAATCGCGGCAATCCCTTGGCCACCGCCAATGCACATCGTCACCAGCGCGTAGCGGCCGTTGATTCGCTCTAGCTCGTACAGCGCTTTGACGGTGATCAGCGCGCCAGTGGCGCCAATGGGGTGACCCAGCGAGATGCCCGAGCCGTTGGGATTGACCTTGGCTGGGTCCAAACCGAGGTCGTGGCTGACGGCGCAGGCTTGGGCGGCGAAGGCTTCGTTGGCCTCGATCACGTCCAGGTCATTCACCGTCAAGCCCGCTTTTTGCAAAGCCAGCTTGGTGGCGGGCACCGGGCCAATACCCATGTATTTGGGGTCCACGCCGGCGTGGGCATACGCCACCAGGCGCGCCAGGGGCTTGAGCCCGCGCGCTTTGGCCACGCTGGCTTCCATCAACACCACGGCGGCGGCGGCGTCGTTAATGCCCGAGGCGTTGCCTGCGGTCACGGTGCCGTTTTCCTTGATGAACACCGGTTTGAGCTTGGCCATGTCAGCCATCGTGCAATTCGGACGGAAGTGCTCATCAGTGGCATAAGCCACGTCGCCCTTTTTGCTTTTGAGCATGACCGGCAGGATCTGGGTCTTAAAGTAACCCGCCTCGCTGGCATGCTGCGCGCGGTTGTGGCTTTGCACGGCTAGGGCGTCTTGCTGTTCGCGGGTAATCCCCCACTTGGCAGCGATGTTTTCAGCCGTGACGCCCATGTGGATGGTCTGGAAGGGGTCGTGCAAGGCGCCGACCACCATGTCGACCATCTTGGTGTCACCCATGCGGGCGCCCCAGCGCATATTGAGCGAAGCGTAGGGGCCGCGGCTCATGTTTTCAGCCCCACCACCAATGGCCACGTCCGCGTCGCCCAGCAAAATGCTTTGGCTGGCGCTGATGATGGCCTGCAGGCCCGAGCCGCACAGGCGGTTGACGTTGAACGCCGGAGTGCCCTCGGCGCACCCACCGTTGATAGCGGCGACGCGGGACAAGTACATGTCCTTGGGTTCGGTATTGACCACATGGCCAAACACCACATGACCTACGTCTTTGCCTTCTACCTGTGCGCGAGCCAGCGACTCGCGTACCACTTGCGCTGCCAGATCGGTGGGGGCGATGTCTTTCAAACTGCCGCCAAAGGTTCCAATGGCGGTACGCACTGCGCTTACGACTACAACTTCACGGGACATGGTTTGTTTCCTTTAATCAGAGGTGTTATGGGCTGGGCGCTGGGCGCCAACCTGGGGCAGTGTGCCGCGTAATGTCTACAACGGGCTTACGCAGGCGAGGGCTACGTCACGGGAGTGAAATATTTTTGACATATTCGAAGGTTAGCCTGCTTGCCAAGATTCATTTAACTGGAATAGCCATGGAAACCCCCAACGACGATCTCATTCGCCGCATCCGCAGCGACATGCTTGACAGCTTTGACGAAGAGCTGGAGATGGAGCTCGACGACGGTCACTCCAGCGGCCTGGAGCAGCCAACCCAGGCCGATCACGACGCCCGGAAAATGTATTTCCGAGAGCTGTTTCGCCTGCAAGGTGAGCTGGTCAAGTTGCAAGACTGGGTGATGCACACCGGCCACAAAGTGGTGGTGCTGTTTGAAGGACGCGACGCCGCAGGCAAGGGAGGCGCCATCAAGCGCATTACGCAGCGGCTCAACCCCCGCGTGTGCCGCGTCGCAGCGCTGCCCGCCCCCAATGACCGTGAACGCACCCAGTGGTACTTCCAGCGCTACGTGTCACACCTGCCGGCCGCGGGTGAAATTGTGCTGTTTGACCGCAGCTGGTACAACCGCGCCGGCGTGGAACGGGTGATGGGCTTTTGCAATGACGAGCAATACGAAGAGTTCTTCCGCACCGTGCCCGAGTTTGAAAAAATGCTGGTGCGCTCGGGCATCCAGGTCATCAAATACTGGTTTTCCATATCGGACGATGAGCAGTATTCGCGCTTTTTGGGCCGCATCCACGACCCGCTAAAACAGTGGAAGCTCAGCCCCATGGACTTGGAGTCGCGCAGCCGCTGGGAAGACTACACCCGCGCCAAAGAAGTCATGCTGGAGCGCACCCACATTCCTGAGGCACCCTGGTGGATCGTGCAGGCCGTAGACAAGAAAAAAGCCCGCCTGAACTGCATCCATCACCTGCTGCAGCAAATGCCCTATGAGGAAGTTGAACACCCCCAAGTGGTGGTGCCCGAGCGCGTGCGCCACGAGGACTACGAACGCCACCCCGTGCCACAGTCCATGATCGTGCCCGAGCTTTACTGAACCGTCCTTAACCCTCGGCTAGCCGCGTGCGTCGGCTACCGCCTGCGCACCAAAGTCCGTCCGCTCCAGGTACGCCAGCACGCGCGCCGCTGCTGCTTGCGGGCTGGCAAGCTGGCCTTGGGCGTGCAAACCAGCAAAGTTCGCCAGGTCGGGAAAGGCCTTGGGGTCCGCTCCGCGAAGGTGCACCTGCATGTCGGTGTCCACCACCCCGGGCGCGAGCGAACACACTTTGGCGCCGTGGGGGAGCAAGGCCTCATCGAGCGCCAGGCAGCGGGTGAAATGGTCCATGCCCGCCTTGGCCGCGCAATAGGCCCCCGACGAGGCCATCGCGCGGCGGCCTAAGCCCGAAGAAATATTGAGCACCTTGCGCGTAACCGGCCAGCCATTGCTTGCTTTCAAAAATGCCGCGCATAAGAGCATCGGCGCTTCCAAACCCACGCGCAGCGCGTTGGCGATATCGGCACTGTCACCGTCGCGCAGCGGCTTCAGTGAACCGACGACCCCAGCGTTGTTAATCAGGTTGGCGCTACCCAGCAAGGCGGGGTCCAAGGCCGCCAGCCATTCTGTGAGGCGCCGGGCCACAGGCGCGGCATCGGCCAAATCGGCGCTCCATTGCTCCAGCGTTGCGCCACGCTGGTGCGCCAGCGCAGTCAATTCAGCGCTGGTTCGGCGTGAAATGCAAAGCAAGTGCGCGCCGCGCTGCAGCAGCTGCTCGGCCATGGCGTGGCCCATGCCGCGCGAGGCGCCGGTCAAGATGGTCAGTGGGGTGGTTTGCACGGGTGTTTCTCGCGGGTGTGGCGGGCAATGCGCCATTTTGGCAGGGGCCCAGCCGTCACAATCGACCCATGGCCATTAAATCAACCATCTTCAAAGCCCATCTGCAAATCGCAGACATCGACCACAGCTACTACGCCGACCACGCCATGACGCTGGCGCGCCATCCCAGCGAGACGGACGAGCGCATGATGGTGCGCCTAGTCGCCCTTGCGCTGCACGCGCACGAGTTGCAAACCGTGTGCAACGGCGACGGAACGCTGGCCTTTGGCGCCGGCTTGTCCGACCCCGACGAACCCGATATTTGGTTGCGCGACTTTACGGGTCAGATCAAACTCTGGATGGAAGTGGGCCAGCCCGAAGACAAGCCGCTGATCAAAGCCTGCGGCAAGGCCGACCAAGTGGTTTTGTACTGCTTTAACCATGCGGCAGAAGTGTGGTGGCGCACCATGGAAGCCAAACTCAGCCGCCCGAAAAACCTGCGTGTTTACCGCATTCCCACCCTGGCGTCGCAAGCGCTGATTCCGCTGGCGCAGCGCAGCATGCAGTTGCAAGCCACGGTGCAAGAGGGCGCCTTAACGCTCAGCGACGATCGCAATACGGTGGAGATTGAGCCGGTGCGGTGGAAGTAAGCCCGTATCGGGCGGTCAGTCCTGCACCGCTTCCACGAAAAACTTCACCCGTCGCACCCCGTTCCACTCATCCGCGTCTAGCCTGAATGCCATGGTCACTTTTGCGGGCAGGGGCTCGGTGTGGCCGAACCAGATGGCGTCTACCGGGTCGCCCTGGTGTTTGAGTTTGAGCGAGAGGTGTTTTTCACCCACCAGGCGTTGGGAGATGACTTCAACTTCTTCGCTGAAAGTAGGTGCGGCAAAGCCCTGGCCCCAGACCGCCTCGTGCAAGGTGTCGACCAGGTCGACGCGGCGGTAGGCGGGCAAGAGCGGGCCGTCGGTGGCCAGGCGGCGCTGCAAGGTGGCGGCGTCCAGCCACTCGTGGGCGACTTCGTTTAAGGCTTGCTCGAAGGTGTCCAAATGTTCCTCGGCAATGGTGCAGCCCGCCGCCATGGCGTGGCCGCCAAAGCGCAGCAGCACACCGGGGTAGCGCTTGGCCACCAGGTCGAGCGCGTCGCGCAGGTGAAAGCCGGCAATTGAGCGGCCCGAGCCCTTGAGTTCGTGCTCCTTACCCGGCGCCTGGCTGGCGGCAAACACAAAAGTGGGGCGGTGCAGCTTGTCCTTGATGCGCGAGGCCACGATGCCGACCACGCCTTCATGGAAATCAGGGTCAAACACGCAAATCGCCGGGGGCGGCTCGTCGCCCTCGTCAAACAGCGATTCGGCGACTTGCATGGCCTGGTCACGCATATCGCCTTCAATGACTCGGCGCTCGCGGTTGATGCCGTCCAGCGTACGCGCCAGCTCATCGGCCCGCGCCGGGTCGTCGGTCAGCAGGCATTCAATGCCCAGCGTCATGTCCGATAAGCGCCCGGCGGCGTTGATGCGCGGCCCCAGGGCAAAGCCAAAGTCAAACGTCGTGGCGGTGGCTGCCTGACGGCCCGAGGCGACAAATAGCGCGGCCAAACCGGCGGGCATGGCCAGTGTGCGCACGCGCTTGAGGCCTTGGGCGACCAGGCGGCGGTTGTTGGCATCCAGGCGCACCACATCGGCCACGGTGCCCAGCGCAACGAGCGGCAAAAGGGCGTCGAGTTTGGGTTGTGTGGCGGCGTCAAACACGCCGCGCGCGCGCAGCTCGCTGCGCAGCGCCAGCAGCACGTAAAACATCACGCCCACGCCGGCCATGGCCTTGCTGTCAAAAGTGCAGCCGGGCTGATTGGGGTTGACTATGACGTTGGCCTCGGGCAGGGCGGCAGCGGGCAGGTGGTGGTCGGTCACCAGCACCTGAAGGCCTAGCGCCTTGGCGTGGGCCACGCCTTCCATGCTGGCAATGCCGTTATCCACGGTGATCAGTACGTCGGCACCTTGGTCAAACACGCGCTGGGCAATGGGCGCGGTCAGGCCATAGCCGTCAACGACGCGGTCGGGCACCAGGTATTTGACGTGCCGGGCGCCCAGCAGGCGCAGACCGCGCACCGCCACGGCGCAGGCGGTGGCGCCGTCGCAGTCGTAATCGGCCACGATGCACAGGCGCTCATTCGTGGCAATGGCGTTTGCCAGCAAGGCGGCGGCTTCTGTGATGCCTTTCAAGCCGCCGGGTGGCAGCAGCTTGACCAGGGCGTTGTCCAACTCGTCGGGGTGGCTGACGCCGCGCGCGGCGTAGAGCTGGGCCAGCAGCGGGTGGACTCCGGCTTGTTCGAGCGCCCAAACGCTGCGTGGGGGGATGTCGCGGGGGGTGATGTTCATAGGGTCTTCAAAATGGTTGCCGGGCGAGCAGCGTCAAAAACAGCGCTGAGCCGACCCCAGAGCTTGCGAGGCTGTTGACGCCAGGTTTGGGCGCGGTTACTGCTGCACAGGGTAAGGGCGATGGGGGCGGCTTCAGGCGGCAGGCTATTTTTAAGCACCGTCACCATCTCGGCCAGCGGACCTGCGTCAAGGGCTTGCCAGGCACGCGTCCAAGCCGAAGCGTCGTCGAGCAGGGCCGGGGCCGTGAGCGCGTCCAGCACGGTCGCTTTCAGCATGGGCGCTGGATGGGATGGGAGGTCGCCCGTGCCGCTGAGCCAAAACGAGTTCACCATGGGTGCGCCACGGGCCACGCGGACGTCGTTGAGGGGGTGGGTATAGAGCAGCATTTGCATTTCGTTTTGCAGACGGCGCACCAGCTTAGCGGCGTCCTGGCGCGGCATCCAGCGGTCCACTGGCTGGCCGCGCACCCGCTCCAGCGAGGCCGTGGGTAGCGCGCGCAGCGCTTCACCTTGCACCAGCCATGTACCGTTTTCTAGCCAGTGCAGCGTCAGCCCGTCTTCCAGAAAATAGGGCTGCATTGCCTGCATCAGTTCCTGAGACTCGGCCTGTTTCAGGTCCAATGTGGCCGGGTCTTGCATCGCGATGTGGTCGGCATGCACGGTCAGGTGGCAGGGAATGACCAGGCCGTAGGCGGCGTTGGCTTCGAACCCGGGCAGTGCGCAAGCGCGCAGTGCGGCCCAGGGGATCAGTCCATCGGCGTAGGCGTTGTTGGACAGTACGCGTTCATGGAGGGGGGATAGGTCGCTTTCCTGACCGAGCAGCGCGCCGCCCGGCGCTAGCTTGCGCAACAGGGATTGCAAATATGGCAGTTTCAGTCGCTCAAGCGCCGCTTGGCATTGGGGGCCGCTGGGAGCTGCTGAGGAAATAACAAGGTGCATGGGGCGATTGTCCCGCACGGCAGCAGCGAAACGGTCCGGTGCCCGTCCGTCGGGCGCCCCTGCGACAATCGGGCCAAACAAAGCAAGGATTCGAAATGAAATGGTTTTTTATGATGGCCGTGGTGTTGGGTTGTGCTGGCTGCACCGTACTAGCCGTGGCGGATGCTGCGGTGAGCACCGGGGTGACGGTGGTGAAAACCGGCGTTAAGGCCGCCGGCGCAGCCGTGGGCGCGGTGCTGCCCGATTAACCAAGGCAGCCATGCTGCACAAGCTGCCCTTTGAACTGCGCATCGGCTGGCGCTACACGCGCGCGGGCCGCTCCACGCGGCGAAACGGGTTTATCTCGTTCATTTCGGGCGTGTCCATGCTGGGCATTGCGCTGGGGGTGGCGGCCTTGATCATTGTGCTGAGTGTGATGAACGGCTTTCAAAAAGAGGTGCGCGACCGCATGCTCAGCGTGGTCTCGCACATTGAGATTTACGCTCTGGGTGGCGTGGCGTTGCCCGACGTGAGCCAAACCCTGACCCAGGCGCGCGCGAACCCCCAGGTGGTGGGCGCGGCGCCGTTTATCGCCGCCCAGGCTTTGCTGGCGCGCGGCGAGGACATGAAGGGCGTACTGGTTCGAGGCATTGACCCGGCGTTGGAGCCCGAGGTCACCGACCTGGCCACGCCGGGGCAGCAAGCGGTGTTGCAGCAACTGCAGGCTGGTGGCTTTGGTGTGGTGCTCGGGGGCGAGCTGGCGAGGTCCATGGGCGTGCGCATGGGCGACGTGGTCACCTTGGTGGCGCCCAGTGGGCAGGTCACCCCAGCGGGCGTGGTGCCGCGCCTGAAGCAAATGACGGTGCTGGGTACTTTTGATTCCGGGCACTTTGAATACGACTCCACGCTGGCGCTGGTGCACTGGCAAGACGCAGCCAAGATATTTCGACTGGAAGGCCCCACCGGCGTGCGCCTGAAGCTGCGCGACCTGCACCAAGCGCGCGAAGTGGCGCAGGACCTCAGCGACACGCTGGGCAGCGGGTTCTTGGTGCGCGACTGGACGCGGCAAAACCGCAGCTGGTTTGCCGCCGTGCAGGTGGAAAAACGCATGATGTTCATCATCCTCACGCTCATCGTGGCGGTGGCTGCGTTCAACCTGGTAAGCACGCTGGTGATGACGGTCACCGACAAGCGCGCCGATATTGCGATATTGCGCACGTTGGGGGCCAGCCCGGCCAGCATCATGGGCATCTTCATGGTGCAAGGGGCGATGGTGGGGGTGATTGGCACGGGTGCGGGGTTGCTACTGGGCCTGGGCGTGGCCTTCAATATTGACGTCATCGTGCCCGCGCTCGAGCACCTGCTGGGCGCCACGTTTTTGCCGCAAGACATTTATCTGATCAGCCGCATGCCCAGCGACCCGCAGCGCGCCGACATAGTTCCCGTGGCGCTGATCAGCCTGGCCATGGCCTTTGTTGCCACGCTATACCCTAGCTGGCGCGCCTCGCAAGTTAACCCGGCCGAGGCGCTGCGCTATGAATAGGCCAAACGTCATCCTGCAATGCCAGGGCCTGCGCAAGCGCTTTTCTGAGGGGCGGCTGGACGTGACCGTGCTCCAAGGCATTGACCTCGAAGTGTGCCGGGGCGAAACCCTGGCCATCGTGGGCACCTCGGGCTCAGGCAAAAGTACCTTGCTGCACCTGCTCGGCGGCCTGGACGCGCCCAGCGGTGGCAGCGTGCGCCTGTGTGGCCAGGCCCTGGCCGATCTGGACGCGGCAGCCCAAGGCCGCCTGCGCAACCAGCACCTGGGCTTTGTCTACCAGTTCCACCACCTCTTGCCTGAATTCAGTGCGCTGGAAAACGTGGCCATGCCGCTGACGATCCGGCGCGCGGCGCCCGCGCAAGCTACGGCGCAGGCCAGCGCCATTTTGGAACGCGTAGGTTTGGCCCAGCGCCTGCACCACCGACCGGCCGAACTCTCGGGTGGCGAGCGCCAGCGTGTGGCCATTGCCCGCGCACTGGTCACGCGGCCCGACTGCGTGCTGGCCGACGAACCCACCGGCAACTTGGACCGTCGCACCGCCGACGGCGTGTTTGACCTGATGCTCGACCTGGCCCGCGAAAACGGCACCGCCTTTGTGCTGGTCACGCACGATGCCGCTCTGGCACGGCGCTGCAGCCGCCAGTTGCGCCTGGACCAGGGGCAGTTGCAAGCCTTGGCGGCAGACTGATGCGTGAAAGCGTTCGCAGGTGCGCGTCGCGCGCCCAGGCGCTCTCCTGAACATGGTCTGGATTGACACCCATTGCCATCTTGATGCGCCCGAGTTTGGCAGCGACCAAGAGGCCGATGGGCTGCGCCGCGCAGCGCGCGAGGCCGGTGTGGGGCATTGTGTGATTCCCTCGGTGGAGGCCGGCAACTGGGACAAGGTGCGCGCGCTGGCCCAGCGCTGGGGCGACAGCTATTGCCTGGGTATTCATCCCTTGTATGTGCCCCAGGCCAGCGAGGCCGATTTGCAGGCGCTGGCGGTGCTACTGCGAAAGCACCGCGACGACCCGGGCCTGGTGGCAGTAGGTGAAATTGGCCTGGATTTTTTTGTACCCGCCCTGTGCACGCCGACCCTTCGCGAGAAACAAGAGTTTTTTTACCGCGCGCAACTGCAACTGGCCGCCGACGCAGGATTGCCCGTGGTGGTGCACGTTCGCCGCAGTGCCGACCGGTTGCTCAAGTTTCTGCGCCAAATTCGTCCCAAAACCGGCTGGACGGGCATTGCCCATGCCTTTAACGGCAGCCTGGTGCAGGCCCAGGCGTTTATCGACCTGGGTTTCAAGCTGGGCTTTGGGGGTGCGCTCACCTTTGAGCGCTCTTTGCAGCTGCGCCGTCTGGCGCAAATCCTGCCGCTGGAGGCGCTTGTGTTGGAGACCGACGCACCCGATATTCCACCGCACTGGCTCTACACCACCGCCCAGGCGCGCCAGGACGGCGCGCCCCAAGGCCGCAATACGCCAGCAGAAATTCCCCGCATCGCCCATGTGCTGTCCCAACTGCGGGGTATGGAGGTGCTCGAACTCCAGGCTGCCGTCTGGCGCAATGCCCAAACCGCGCTACCCAAACTAGCGGCGCTGATGTGAGCTACTATGATTAAACAAATGATGACTGATTTAATGCCCGAAGTGAATTTTTCCGAAGAGGGGCCGGTGCGCCATCTGCATTTGGGAAGTGAGTGGATCCAGGGTTCCA
>CANHZG010000086.1 GCA_947464995.1 Comamonadaceae bacterium
CGTTTTGAGATCGGGGGCCGCCGCACAGCTCTTTGAAGTCAAACCAGACTACGCCTCCTGCACGCCTGCGGGCGTAAATTTGGCGGGCCTCGATGGTGAGTGCGAAGTCGCCGTCTTGGCATTCAGCCAAGCGGTCAAAGGCCAGTGCCATCGCGACATCGGCCGCCGCGCCATTGGGCATGTGGTAGAGGTCGACTTGCTCCAGGGTTTGTCGGCGGTAATCGACACCGTTATCAACGTTTACGACCTCCATCTCCTGGTTGAGCAAGGCGATGGCCGGCAGGACCCGGTCACGGTGCATCCCGCCAGGGTACAAGTCGTCGGGCTTGAAGTTTGAAGTGGTCACAAAGCCTACGCCATTGTCAAACAAAGCCAGCAAAAGGCGATGCAAGATCATGGCGTCGGTGATGTCGGCCACATGAAACTCATCAAAGCAAATCAGCTTAAAGCGCTCCGACATGCGCTGACCGAGCACGTCTAGGGGGTTGACTGTGCCCTGCAATTCATGGAGTTCGCGGTGCACTTCACGCATGAACTCATGAAAGTGCAGGCGCGTTTTGCGCTGCAATGGAACAGCCTCATAAAAGCAATCCATCAAAAAGCTCTTGCCGCGCCCGACCCCGCCATAAAGGTAGACGCCACGCGGCAAAGGCAGTCGGTGAATAAGCTTTTTCAGCTTGTTGGACCGTTTGTCTTTGTATACCGACCATTCGGTGGCGCAACGCTCCAGTACCTGCACCGCATGCAGTTGCGCGGGGTCACTTTGAAAGCTGCGCAGGTGAAGTGCTTTTTGGTAATTTTCGAGGACTGACATGGCGGACCGTATTGTGCCCTGCCAGACATTACCAGCCCCTGGCTGGGGCACTAAAGCCCTGGGTCCTGCCGTTTCACCCGCCCCGGGGGTAAGCGGAGCGTGAAGGTCGACCCTGCCCCAGGCACGCTGGCAATCGACAATTCACCGCCATGGCGCTGCGCCACGTGTTTCACAATGGCCAAACCCAGTCCGGTCCCGCCGGTATCGCGTGAGCGGCTGCGGTCTACCCGGTAGAAACGCTCCGTCAGACGGGGAAGGTGCTCTGCCGCAATGCCAACTCCCTCGTCCTGAACCGAAAAAATAGCTCCTCCATCCTCTTGCAGTTGCAAAACCACACGAATGCTTTTGTCCGGCGGGGTGTAGCGCACCGCGTTGCCGATCAGGTTGAACATGGCGCTGTGCAGTTCCCGCGCGGAACCAGCGAGCAAAACATCCGTGTCGGACTCGAACAGGATTTGTTGGGACTGGGTCCACAAAACGCGGGACAGCTCGTTTGCTTCTTGACGGCACTGGTCTAGGATGCTGTCTGCGCCAACCCATTCATTGACCGATGGGAGGGGGCTGCCCTCTAAGCGCGAGAGCGTCAATAGGTCGCTCACCAAGGACTGCATTCTGTAGGCCTGCTGCGCCATCAGGTCCAAATAGCGCCGACGCTCTTCGTCGTCCAGAGGCAAGGTTTGCAAAGTTTCAACAAAACCGCCCAACACAGTCAGCGGTGTGCGAATTTCATGCGATACGTTGGCCACAAAGTCCCGTCGCATCGCCTCGGCTTGCTCTACCGCTGTGACATCGCGCGACAACAACAGGCTGCGGCCGTCGCCATACGGGTGAATATGCACAGACAAGCGCACCGGCTTGGTCTCGGTATTGGCGCGCCCGGGCATGAGCACATCGCGCCGAAAGTCAGCCGCAGCCAAATACTCGGCAAACCCCGGGTCTCGCACCAAATTGCCAAAATGCTGCAACAAATCGCGCTTTGGATCCAACCCAAAATGCTGTCCCGCCGACTGGTTGAACCATTCGATGCGCACATCCGCATCCAGCAGTACGACCCCGTTGGGTGAGGCCTGCATGGCCGCCAAAAACTCTTGCAGGCGACCATCATTCTGCTGCAAAGTGCGTTCGCCGATGCGCATCAGGCGTCGAATCCGGTCCGAAACCTCACCCCACAAACCAAACTGAACACCTTTGTGCGACGCATCGCCAGTGCGCAACCAACGAAGGACCCGCAACCCTTGGGACAGGTCAAACACTTGCCAAAAATAGCCAGCAACGATTGCGCCGCTCAAGGACCCAATGACCGCGCCCGCGCCTTCTGGCACAAACCTTTGGACAAAGCCCCACCCCAAAGCACAGCCCATGAGCTGAAAAATAACAAAACTAAAGAGCCGCAATAACACCGCAGGTCAAACGCTAAGCCGCGCCTGCTTTGTCTGTCGTATCAATCGCAACCAGGGGTTTGGCTGTAATGCGATAGCCCGCACCACGCACGGTTTCCACCATGGCGCCAGCGGCACCCAGCGCTTCGCGCAAGCGCTTGACGTGAACGTCCACCGTGCGTTCCTCAATGTACACATGGTCGCCCCAGACCTTGTCCAGCAACTGGCCACGGCTATGCACCCGCTCGGCGTGCCCCATCAAATAATGCAACAACTTGAACTCGGTAGGGCCCAGACGCAGCGCTTGGTCCTTAAACGAGACCCGGTGCGTAGACGAATCCAAGCTCAGGCCAGCGATCACAATGGCCTCGCCCTTGGGTTCTGGCAAGCGGCGGCGCAAAACGGCCCGCACGCGTGCCAACAGCTCTTTAGTGGAGAAGGGCTTTGCGATGTAGTCGTCGGCCCCTGCGTCCAGGCCGGCGACGCGATCGGCTTCATCGCCACGCGCAGTCAACATGATGATGGGAACGTCCTTAGTCCGGTCATGTGCACGCCAGCGTTTGGCCAGCGACAAGCCGCTCTCGCCGGGAAGCATCCAGTCCAGCAAAATAAGATCGGGCAAGGACGCATCAAGCTCCCGCTGCGCGCTCAAGCTATCCATCGCCCACGTGGGACGGAAACCGTTGTGCCGCAGGTTCACAGCAATCAGTTCGGCAATGGACGGCTCATCCTCCACCACCAACACAGCGGGCATGGTTTTCATTTGATTACCGATTCAATCCTGTCGAGTGACGAGTGGCGCACGTCTTCACCTTTGACCACATAAATAATGAATTCAGCAATATTTTTGGCGTGGTCGCCAATGCGTTCAATGGCCTTGGCAAGAAACAGCAAATCCAGGCTGGCAGAAATCGTGCGCGGGTCTTCCATCATGTAGGTAATGAGCTTACGTACAAACCCGTCAAACTCTTTGTCAATCAAGTCGTCTTCTTTCAAGATACTCAAGGCTGCATTCACGTCTAAGCGCGCAAACGCATCGAGCGCTTTGTTCAGCAGGCCTGAGGCAAGGTCGGCCGCGTAGCGCAATTCAAGTGATGGCAAGGCACGTGGCGTGCCGCTTTCGATAATGGAGCGCACCATGCGCGCGATCTTTTCCGCCTCATCACCGACACGTTCCAGGTTGGCCGTGGTCTTGGATATGGCGATGAGCAAGCGCAAATCGCGCGCCGTCGGCTGGCGCCTGGCGATGATGGACGATAGGTCACGGTCAATCTCTATCTCCATGGCATTGACGCGGGTTTCGTTGGCCGTGACCTCATGGGCCGCATCTAAACTGAAATGCTGCAGCGCATATATGGCTTGCCGAATCTGCGACTCCACCAGACCGCCAAGTTCCATAACCTGCGAGGAGACGGAGGTCAACTCGCTGTCGAATTGGGTGGATAAATGTTTTTCAGGCATAGCGAACTCCAGTTAATTTGCGCGGTATCCAATGGGTACTAAGTGCATACGAACATACATCATGATCGCCCCAAAGGGTCAACCAAACCGCCCGGTAATGTAGTCTTCGGTTTCCTTGCGGGTCGGTTTAAAGAACATTTGCTCTGTCGCACCAAACTCGATCAGGTCACCCAGGTACATATAGGCGGTGTAATCGCTGCACCGGGCAGCTTGTTGCATATTGTGGGTCACGATAACCACCGTGTAGTCGGTCTTGAGTTCGACAATCAATTCCTCGACCTTTGCCGTAGAAATAGGGTCCAGGGCCGAACAAGGCTCGTCGAGGAGTAGGACTTCCGGCTTGATCGCAATGCCGCGGGCGATGCACAAACGCTGCTGCTGGCCACCGGACAAGCTCGATCCGTTTTGGTTCAACTTGTCCTTTACCTCGCCCCAGAGAGCAGACTTGCGCAGCGCCCATTCAACACGCTCCTCCATGTCGGTGGCATTGAGGTCCTCAAACAATTTCACGCCGAAAGCGATGTTGTCAAAAATAGACATGGGAAACGGCGTCGGCTTTTGAAATACCATGCCGACCTTGGCACGCAGCAAAGCCACATCTTCTTTACTGGTGAGCAAGTCTTCGCCGTCGAGCAATATCTGGCCCTCGGCCCGCTGCTCGGGGTAGAGCTCAAACATGCGGTTAAAAACCCGCAGCAATGTCGACTTTCCGCAACCCGAGGGGCCAATGAAAGCAGTCACTTTACCTGCGGGGATGTCCAGATTGATGTTTTTAAGCGCATGGAACTTGCCGTAGTAAAAATCCAGGTTTTTTACGGCAATTTTGGTTGATGTGGGGCCGGTATCAGTTTTAAGCATGGGGATACTTTTTCCTAGAAATAGGGTAAGGCGGTGCGCCCTAGTTTTTGTTGCGGGTTAGTACACGGGCTGCAATATTGAGCGCCAGCACTGCCAGGGTGATCAGGAACACACCGGCCCAGGCCAGTTTTTGCCAGTTCTCATAGGGGCTCATGGCAAACTTGAAGATCGTCACCGGAAGGCTCGCCATGGGCTGATCCAGGGTCGAAGTCCAGAACTGGTTGCTCAGGGCGGTAAACAACAGTGGCGCTGTTTCGCCCGCAATACGTGCCACTGCCAACAAGACGCCGGTAATCACCCCGGCGCGCGCAGCCTTCAGCGTGATACTCAAAATCACCTTCCACTTGGGCGCGCCCAGTGCATAGGCCGCTTCGCGCAAGCCTGAGGGCACCAGATGCAACATGTTTTCGGTGGTGCGAATCACCACCGGAATCACGATCAGCGCAAGGGCAAAGACGCCAGCAGCCGCAGAAAATGTCTTGAACGGATTGACCGCAATCGCGTACACAAACAGACCAATAACAATGGACGGGGCAGACAGCAAAATATCGTTGACAAAGCGAATCAAATTGGCAATCCAACCGGTCTTGTCAAACTCAGCCAGGTAAATTCCCGCCATCACGCCAATCGGTGTTCCCACCAATGTGGCCAAGCCCACCATCAGCGCAGAGCCGTAAATAGCATTGGCCAAACCACCCTCTTCATTCGGTGGAGGCGTCATCTCGGTTAGCGTTGCCAAACTCAGACCACCAATGCCCAGGCGCACCGTCTCAATCAAAATCCAAAACAACCAAAACAGGCCAAAGGCCATGGCCGCCATAGCCAGCGCGGTGGCGATATGGTTGACCAGATTGCGCTGCGCAAATTTGGCAGCGCGCGACTTTTGCAGGGCTGGCGACATCATGTTTTTGCTCCTTCGCCTTTACGCAACTGCGAGAGCAACAGTTTTGACAGGGTCAAGATGACAAAGGTGATGAAGAACAGAACCAGACCCAAGTACATCAGAGCCGCCTGGTGCAAGCCCTCCCCCGCCTCGGCAAACTCATTGGCAAGAGCGGATGTAATGCTGTTTGCGGCTTGAAACAGGCTAATCGAATCGAGCTGATTGAAGTTGCCAATGACAAAGGTGACGGCCATAGTCTCACCAATCGCCCGGCCCAAGCCAAGCATGACGCCTCCAATCACACCGGTCTTGGTGTAGGGCAAAACCACTTTGGAAACCACCTCCCAGGTGGTGGCACCCAATCCGTAGGCGGATTCTTTGAGCAAGGCGGGTGTCACCTCAAACACATCGCGCATCACCGCCGCGATGAAAGGGATGATCATGATGGCCAAAATAATCCCAGCCGACAAGAGCCCAATACCCACTGGCGGGCCAGACACCAGCGCACCCAGAAAAGGTACCCCTGCAAACGCTTTTTGCAAGGGCGTTTGCACATACTCGGCCAAGACCGGACCAAATACCAACAAGCCCCACATACCGTAAACAATCGAGGGCACAGCGGCCAGCAGTTCAATGGCAGTTCCCAGCGGGCGCTTAAGCCAAGAAGGCGACAATTCCGTCAGAAAAAGCGCAATGCCAAAACTCACAGGCACTGCAATCAACAAAGCAATCAAAGACGTTGCCAGCGTGCCATAAATCATGACAAAGCCGCCAAACTCCTCTTGAACCGGGTCCCAGACCGTGCTGGTTAGAAACGAAAATCCGTACTTATCGATCGCTGGCCATGCATTGATGGTCAGAGAGGTCAGGATCGCTATCAACAAAGCCAGCGTCAACAAAGCGCAGCTTTTGGCAACCCAACCGAAAATTTTGTCGGCCACAGGTCCGCTGCGAGCACGTTTGCTGGGGGGCGCTAAGGTCATTGAACGCTCTTAGGTTAGTTAGACGATTTCCCAGCCATCGCGAAACGCGCTCTGGCTGGGGTTTGCAAAAAAGGCCGTTGTTACTTGAAGGAGACCGCTTTACCTGCCGGATCCTTGATTTCACCCCAAGACTTTTGGATCGTCGCAACCACGTCTGCAGGCATGGGAACGTAGTCCAGCTCGGAAGCCGCTTTACTGCCGTTGGCAAAGGCCCAGTTGAAAAACTTCAGCACTTCTGTGGCATTGGCAGGTTTGTCCTGCTTGGCATGCATCAAAATGAAGGTCGCAGTGGAAATCGGCCACGTGTTTTTTCCAGGCTGGTCTGTAATTAGTTGGTAGAAGGATTTGTTCCAATCTGCACCGGCGGCGGCGGCCTTGAAAGCATCGTCATCCGGAGCCACAAACACACCGTCACGGTTTTTCAGCAAGGTGTAGCTCATCTTGTTTTGCTTCACGTACGAATACTCGACATACCCGATTGAGTTGGGCAGGCGATTCACGAATGCAGAAACACCTTCATTGCCCTTGCCGCCAGCGCCCACAGGCCAGTTCACTGCGGTGCCCTCGCCCACTTTTGCCTTCCACTCGGGGTGGACACGGCTCAGGTAATTGGTGAAATTGAAAGTGGTTCCAGATCCGTCAGCGCGGCGAACTGGCGCAATGGCAGCGTCGGGCAATGGCAATGCAGGATTGAGCGCCTTAAGCGCAGGGTCGTTCCAACGGGTAATCTTGCCCAGGAAAATGTCGCCCAGGACCTGGCCGTCCAGTTTCATTTGGCCCGGAGCGATGCCCTTAACGTTGATCACAGGAACAGTTCCGCCAATCACTGCAGGAAACTGAACCTGGCCTTTGGATTTCAGGACGTCGTCCGTTTGGGGCATGTCGGACGCACCAAAGTCCACCGTCTTGGAGTCAATCTGCTTGATGCCACCGCCCGAACCGATGGACTGGTAATTGACCTTCACGCCAGTTGCTTTGTTGTAGTCCGACGCCCACTTGGCATAAATTGGAGCGGGAAAACTGGCGCCAGCACCAGTAATTTCTTGCGCCTGTGCAGAACCGAACGACAAAACCGATGCGGCCGCGGTCGCAAGGACCGAATAATGGACTGCGAATTTCATGGAAAACCTTTTCGATGGGTTGAGGAGACTTGCACAATGTAAGAACTATTTGTGACAGAAGGATGACGCACCGCCACTATCTTTCGAATCCTCAACGGGCAAGTTATCCAGCAGAAAAGCCAACACGACTGTCACATCAATGTCATTTAACAGTCTTATCGTCGACGTTTTCTAAACTGGAGATTCACACCATGTTCACGTCTAAAGCCTTTGACATCGCGCGCCGCGCTACCGTGTTTGTTGCCATCGCAACCCTTTTTAGCGCCTGCGCGACGGTGGAAAAACCCACTAGCGTGGCTGACACCATCGCAAAAACGCCGTCACTGAGCACCCTGAACGGTCTCATTGAGTCTGCCGGATTGACCGCCGCATTACAAGCACCGGGCACATTCACGGTGTTTGCCCCCAATAACGACGCGTTCAAAGCCGTCAAACCCGCCACGATGGAAGACCTCGCCAAGCACCCCGCGAAACTCAAAGATCTGCTCACCTACCACGTGGTTCCTAGCGTCGCAATGGCAAAAGACGTGAAAAACAGCACGGTCAAAGCACTCAACGGCGACCCCTTGGCCTTGTCCAAGGCCGGTGACTTTGTCACGGTGGAAAACGCGGCAGTGGTTCAAGCAGATATCGTGGCAACCAACGGCGTGATCCACATCGTTGACATGGTGATGACCCCGGCAAAGAAATAAAACAACGCCCCAGGGGCGCATCTGACCCCAAGCCCAGCACTGGCTGGGCTTTTTCTTGTGCGCTGCAGCATGGTGCGAAGTCGCACAGACGTAGTGCTATCCTTCGCGCGTCAAAATTGTATAAATCGTTTTCCTTAATGACCTCTGAAAACCGCCTTGCCGCCATCGACCTTGGCTCCAACAGCTTTCGCCTAGAAATCGGCATCCTGGACCACGGCGAGTTTCAACGTACCGAATACATCAAAGAAACCGTTCGCCAAGGGGCTGGTTTGGACAGTGAACGCAACCTCACGGCGACGGCCATGCAAAGCGGTTGGGATTGCCTGGCCCGTTTCGGCGAGCGCCTAGCCGGGTTTAAACCCAGCACCGTGAGGGCTGTGGCCACCCAAACGCTGCGTGAAGCGCGCAACCGCGACGTTTTTTTGAGTCGCGCGACCCAGGCGCTGGGCTTCCCCATCGACGTGATCTCCGGCCGAGAAGAAGCACGGCTGATATTCCAGGGCGTCGCCCACACGCTGGCGCCTGCAGACGAGCGCCGCCTGGTCATCGACATCGGGGGGCGTTCTACAGAGCTGATTTTGGGTCAGGGCTACAAGCCGCGCGTCATGGAGTCATTTCGCGTGGGCAGCATCGCCTGGTCCTCGCGCTACTTTGCCGACGGCCAACTCAACCGCAAATCATTTGAAATTGCCGAAATCGCCGCCAAAGCCGTTTTAGACGAAGCGATCGACGCCTACCAACCGGCCAATTGGGATATTGCCTATGGCTCGGCGGGCACCGTAGGGGCGGTCAGCGACGCCCTGCTGGCTGCCGGTTGGCCCAGCGGCGCCATCACCCAAGAGGGTTTGGATTGGTTGCTCGATAAGCTCATCAGCGCCCAAAGCCTAGAACGCCTCAAGCTCGCGGGCATCCGCGAAGACCGCAAGGCAGTCATCAGCGGAGGTTTGAGCATCACCCGCGCCCTTTTCAGTTTGCTACGTATTGACAAGTTGCACCCGACCAGTGGCGGCCTGCGCCACGGCTTGTTGTGCGAGTTGCGTGGCTCCACCGACGGAAATAGCGACCTGCGTGTCAAGACCGTCAACCGCTTAGCCACCAAATTCGGAGCCGACCGAACCCACGGAGCACGGGTTGGAAGGGTCGCCACCAACCTCTTGTCCCAAATGGCAAACAAGCCACTTGACGACGCCAACGATGACTGGAGCCGAAGCCTGCGCAAGCTCACCTGGGCCGCAGAGTTACATGAAATCGGGAGCCATATTTCTCATAGCGACTACCACAAGCACGGCGCCTATGTGCTGGACAACGCGGACGCGATGGGCTTTTCGCTAGCCGAGCTGCACCGCCTGAGCCTGCTGGTGCTAGGGCACCGAGGCAAGTTACGCAAACTGGAGGCTGAACTAGCCAACGATGGTTTCCGCACGCAATTGATCGCCCTTCGCCTGGCCGTGATTTTGTGCCATGCCCGGCGCGATCCGGACCTCAGCGGCCTGCACCTGCACCGCGTATCGCAAGGGCCACAGGGCTTGGCGCACCTGCGCGTGCAGTGCGCAAAGGGTTGGACCCATGAGTACCCGCAATCTGCGTATTTGATGCGCGAAGAGGCGTCGGCTTGGCAAAAAACGCCTTGGCCCATGGAGTTTGCCGAGTCCTAAGTTAGCGTCGGTTTGGCAAGGTCAGCGGTACTGCAGACGGAGTTTTGAAAGTAGCCCAAAACGATATAAACTATATGCACCGTTTTTTAGGAACGACCATTAAGGGAAACCAGCATGACAAGCCAAACCACCAGCCCATCGGCAGCAAAGCCCGCAAGCCCACGCAGCACAGTAGCCAAAAAGACAACGCCCCGAACATCCGCACCCCGTGCAAAAGCACCTTCCGCACGCACCGCCGCTACAACCGCCAAAACGGCAGCGCCCCCCAAAGCCACTGCAGCACCGGCAACCACCGCAGCAGTAAATAGCAAGGCCCCTGTCGCCGCGACTACCAGCAAGTCGCAAAAAGACAAGAAACCCAAAATGGTTCGCGACAGCGTGACCATCCCTAAGGCCGAGTACATGGTTTTGGACGCTCTCAAGCTGCGTGCCACGGAACTGAAAACTACCGTTAAGAAAACCGAGCTCATTCGCGCGGGTATCAAGGCCTTGGCGTCATTTCCAGACGCGGCGTTTTTGGCCGCCATTGCCGCGGTCCCCAGCCTCAAGACGGGGCGGCCCCTAAAGTCCTAGTTGGCTACAGCAGGTCGTCAGATTGGACGCTGACGACCACTGTTTTGCCTTCGATCTCACGTTCGCGTTCACGCTCACGGTAGCGCAGCCACCAGACCGAACCCTTTCGGATCGCGAAAGCCTGCTCTGGGAACCCCAGCAATTGCGCAACCACTTGGCCCAAGGTGGGTTGGTGGCCCACCACCAGTACGCAGGCATTGGCGTGCGGCCAATGCACCAGCTCCAACAAATCCTGCGCATTGGCCAAGGGCGCCAAC
>CANHZG010000087.1 GCA_947464995.1 Comamonadaceae bacterium
GCCCCGACAAGGTGTATTCTAACCGCCGGCACCTTTGCCTCCGATTCAACCGCCATAATTCTTTGACCGGTACCCATCACACCAATCAATGGAATATTCTGACCTGACATGGCTGGCTCCAGGTGATCCGTTTCCTTCGGTGGCGCGGACTGGGGGGGCGCACTCAATCGCACCAGGTCTGCTGGCTGCGGGCGGACTTTTGGACATGCCCACTCTCAAATCCGCCTATTCTCGGGGAATCTTTCCCTGGTTCAGCGAGGGCCAACCCGTGCTGTGGTGGAGTCCAGACCCACGGATGGTGCTGAAAGTGGACGACTTCCGCATTCACCGCTCACTCAGAAAAACGCTGCAGCGGTTTCAGGCAAGCACGGTATGTGAGATCCGTTTTGATACAGACTTCGCGACCGTCATACGCAACTGCGCCCAAGCTCCTCGCGTCAAGCAAAAAGGAACCTGGATTTTGCCGTCCATGGTCGCCGCTTACATCGACATGCATGAGGCGGGCTTAGCGCACAGCGTTGAAACCTGGGTGGATGGCAGTCTGGTTGCAGGGCTTTATTGCGTCGCCATCGGTCAGGCGGTATTTGGCGAGTCCATGTTCACCACGGTCCCTGACGGCTCCAAAATTGCATTGGCTGCTTTGGTCGCGTTTTGCAAGTTCCACGGGATCGCCCAGTTCGATTGCCAGCAAGCGACCCCGCATTTGGCTCGAATGGGGGCCGCGCCCATTGCCCGCATCGAGTTTCTCAGGGCAATGGAAGTCGCACTATCAAAGTCTCCTCCAGTTTGGACGTTCGAGCCGCTTTACTGGAACACCCTGCTTGCGCTGGCGCCATGACACTATGACCCAGCTCCAAGAACTTCCGCTCAAAGCGCTGCAGTTTTACGCTACTGCGCCCTACCAATGCAGTTATTTACCTGAGCGCAAAGCGCGCTCACAAGTGGCCACACCCAGCCATTTAATTGACAACTCCACCTATTCCAACCTGGTAGCCGATGGCTTTCGACGCAGCGGTATGTTCACCTACCGTCCACACTGTGATGGTTGCCAGGCCTGCGTTCCACTGCGAATTGATGCCTCAAACTTCTCCCCCAACCGCAGCCAGCGCCGGGCCTGGAAGCAACACAAACAACTGCAAACCCGGGTATTGCGCCTGGGTTTTGTGGCAGAGCACTATGACTTGTACAAGCGCTACCAGCACAGCCGCCATTTAGGAGGGGCAATGGAGGAAGATAGCGTCGACCAATACACCCAGTTTCTGTTGCAAAGCCGTGTCAATTCCCGCCTGGTCGAATTCAGGGAGCCCGCAGTTGATGGGCAATCCGGCGCACTCAAGATGGTATCGATTTTGGACGTTCTGGACGACGCCATATCTGCCGTCTACACTTTTTATGAACCCGAGCAGCAGGCCAGCTTCGGAACCTACAACGTGCTTTGGCAGCTTCAGCAAGTCCAAGCGCTTGGTTTGTCTTTTTTATACTTGGGCTATTGGATCGATCAAAGCCGAAAAATGAACTACAAAATGCATTTTTCACCAGCGCAGCTGCTAATCGATGGCCGCTGGCAAGACGCACAGCCCGCAAATCAACCGAGACAAGCGCTTACGTAAAGTACAAATAGTCGCTGACACAACAGCACTAAGCCTGATTGCCAGAATAATGCGTAAACCACGAGTCACCATGACAAAACAAGACCCTCCAAGTATTGCCAGCCCGTCCGTTCAGGTGATAGAGCGAATGTTCACCCTCATCGACGTACTGGCGTCCCGCGAAGAAGCGATGACGCTCAAGGAAATCAGCGACAAAGCAGGCCTGCACCCCTCAACAGCCCACCGCATCTTGAACGACTTGGTCATCGGGCGCTTTGCAGACCGGCCGCAATCCGGCAGTTACCGCCTAGGCATGCGACTTTTGGAGCTGGGAAACCTGGTCAAAGGTCGGCTCAACGTGCGCGATGCCGCCATCACGCCCATGCGCGAACTGCACAAACTCACACAGCAGCCCGTCAACCTGAGCATGCGCCAAGGGGATGAAATCATTTATGTGGAACGCGCATTTAGTGAACGCTCGGGCATGCAAGTCGTGCGTGCCATAGGCGGACGCGCGCCCCTGCACCTGACTTCGGTTGGAAAACTCTTTTTAGCAGCAGACGATCCCCAGCGCATACGCGCGTACGCCACACGCACTGGGCTGCAAGGGCACACCAAGAACAGTATTACGGACCTGTCCAGCCTGGAACGCGAACTTGCAAGAGTACGCCAGTACGGCCAAGCCAATGACAACGAGGAGTTGGAACTGGGGGTTCGCTGCATGGCAGCAGGAATTTACGATGACCAAGAAAAGCTCGTGGCCGGCCTATCCATATCGTCACCATCGAGTCGGATGGACGATGCATGGATGCCAAAACTTAAAGAAACGGCGCAGGAAATCTCAGAGACACTGGGTTACCGCGGACATTGAACACCGCGTGTACGCAAGCCGATTAGCCGATTAATTGGCGACCACCAACGAAGAATCTGACAATTGGGCCATCGGAGCGGATTTGACGGCGCTCACAGGATTAGACTCCACCCAGCGTCGTACGCGCTCTGCGTCGGCGATCCGACTGAGCTTTCCAGCGGAGTCTAGAAATACCATGATTATTTTGCGGCCAGCCACCCTGGCCTGCATCACCAGGCACTGCCCTGCCTCGGAGATGTAGCCGGTCTTTTGCAGCCCGATATCCCATTCCGGACTTTTCACAAGACGGTTAGTATTGTTAAATTGCAAGGTTCTTTTTCCGACCTCCACCTGATAACCGGGTGACGTGGAAAGCTCACGCAGTGTGGCATCACCGTAGGCATAGTTCACCAGGGTTGCCAAGTCTCTTGCACTGGATTGGTTCTTACTCGACAGACCTGTAGGCTCCACATAGCGAGTCGCAAGCATACCCAAGGCGCTGGCCTTGGCGTTCATCAGGCCAACAAAAGCGGCCAAGCCACCAGGAAATGTCCGCCCCAGGGCATGGGCAGCGCGGTTTTCGCTAGACATAAGCGCCAAATGCAAAAGTTCACCACGGGAGAGCTTGGTTCCAACCGTCAGACGCGATCGACTGCCCTTCTCCATATCTACGTCGGCCTGTGAAATCGCAATCATTTCGTCCATGGGCAACTTGGCCTCGCTGATCAAGACCCCAGTCATCAACTTGGTAATAGATGCTATTGGCAGCACCGCGAGTTCATTCTTGTGAACCAACACCTCTTTCGTATCTTGGTCAATGACAAAAGCAACACTGGACTTGAGCGCCAAAGCGTCTGGCGAGGCATGCAGACCTGCAATCTCTCCAAACGATGGTTTGGATGCGATCACCGCGCCCGCTCCCAGCCGCCGCTTTAGCGGAACCGACGCTGCGCGCTTTTTGGTACTCAAGCTGGCGTGCGCTTTTTTGCTCGCGGCACCTTGTTGCGCATAGCAGGCACTTGACAGGGCAACCGACACCAGCAGCACGCAAAGGAGAGAGAGAAATTTATGCAATTTAAGGTCCAACGGGATTACGAACGAGGCGGCTATATTTGTATTTTTTTGGCGAAGCGTATTAAGTTTAATCAAAAACTCAAAAAAATCAAGCACTTGCACAAGAAACATAAAGCAAATTAGCGCACAGTTCCAGCTAACCCTGCGCCGCCACCCGGTCTGCCTTGCTTTGCAGCTTATTCAGGGCACTCAAATAGGCCTTGGCCGAAGCGACCACGATGTCGGGGTCTGAGCCAGTCCCGTTGACCACCCGACCACTGTTTTGCAGACGCACGGTCACCTCGCCCTGGCTTTCGGTGGAACCGCTGATGGCGTTGACCGAGTACAGAACCATTTCGGCGCCACTGTGCACATGTGCCTCAATCGCTTTGAGCGACGCGTCCACCGGGCCATTGCCGTCCGATTCGGACTTCACCTCTTGGCCCGCACTGGTGAACACCACCGCAGCATGGGGTCGCTCACCCGTCTCGCTGTGCTGGGACAGGGAGACAAAGCCGTAGAGTTCTTTATCCTGCGACACGCTCTCATCGCTGACCAGCGCCAAAATGTCCTCGTCGAAAATCTCCGACTTGCGATCGGCCAACTCCTTGAATCGGGCAAAGGCGGCGTTGATCTCCGCCTCGCTGTCGAGTTGAACACCCAGCTCCTGCAGGCGCTGCTTAAACGCATTGCGCCCGCTAAGCTTACCCAGCACAATCTTATTGGCGCTCCAGCCCACATCCTCAGCGCGCATGATTTCGTAGGTGTCGCGCGCCTTAAGCACGCCGTCCTGATGGATGCCCGAGGCATGGGCAAAGGCATTAGCGCCCACCACCGCCTTGTTGGGCTGGACCACAAAACTCCACAAAACCGGTGGTCTGGCTGACCATGCGGCTGGCCGCCAAAATGTGCTTGGTGTCAATTCCCAGCTCCAAGCCAAAGTAATCACGCCGGGTTTTGACTGCCATAACCACTTCTTCAAGACTGCAATTTCCGGCGCGCTCACCCAGGCCGTTGATGGTGCACTCCACTTGGCGTGCCCCGCCAATCTTTACACCTGCCAGTGAGTTGGCGACGGCCATGCCCAGGTCGTTGTGGCAATGCACAGACCAAATCGCCTTGTCCGAGTTGGGAATGCGCTCACGCAGCGATTTGATAAAGTTACCGTACAACTCGGGCACGGCGTAGCCCACGGTGTCGGGCACGTTGATGGTGGTGGCGCCCTCGGCGATTGCCGCCTCGAGGACGCGGCACAGAAAGTCGGGGTCGCTCCGGTACCCGTCTTCGGGGCTAAATTCAATGTCTGCCACAAGGTTGCGGGCAAAGCGCACCGACTGCTTGGCCTGCTCAAACACCTGGTCGGGCGTCATACGCAGCTTTTTCTCCATGTGCAAAGCCGATGTGGCGATAAAGGTGTGGATACGCGCGCTTCTTGCCCCCTTGAGTGCCTCAGCGGCGCGGGCAATGTCGCGGTCGTTGGCGCGAGCCAGGGAGCAAACAGTGGAATCCTTAATGGTGTTGGCCACCAGTTGCACCGCCTCGAAATCGCCATTCGAACTGGCGGCGAAGCCGGCCTCAATTACATCCACCTTGAGGCGCTCAAGCTGGCGCGCAATGCGGAGTTTTTCATCACGGGTCATGGACGCACCGGGCGACTGCTCGCCATCGCGCAAAGTGGTATCAAAAATAATCAGTTTTTCAGCCATGGTGCTACTCCAAATTCCGTTTTAGACCGTGCATTCAGCGGTGCATGCCGCGCTCATCCGGCTCATCGGTCGAGGTACTGATAACGCTGGTATGAATGCCCTTGAACTTTCGCACCGCGTAAACAATGTAGCCACTCACACCGTAGGCCACAAAAACGCCGAACATGACAGTGGGCGGATCAATATTGACCACCGCAATGCCCAAGGCAATCATGACGATCACGGCAAAGGGCACGCTTTGCTTCATGCTCACGTCCTTAAAGCTGTAAAAAGGCACGTTGGTCACCATCGTCAGGCCTGCATAAAGAACCCAGGCAAACACGAACCAGGCCACGCTGGCAGCAGGAATTCCGCGGTCGGTGCACCACCACATAAAGCCAGCAACCAAGGCGGCAGCGGCGGGAGACGGGAGGCCCTGAAAGTAGCGCTTGTCGACCACATTGGTATTGACGTTGAATCGCGCCAGGCGCAAAGCCGCGCAAGCACAGTAAACGAACGCCGCAAACCAACCCCACTTTCCCAAACCTTTGAGTACCCATACGTAAGAAATAAGGGCTGGTGCTGCGCCAAAAGACACCATATCGGAGAGCGAATCCATTTGCTCACCAAATGCACTTTGGGTGTTGGTCATGCGGGCCACCCGACCATCCAGGCTGTCGAGCACCATAGCGCAGAAAACACCGATGGCGGACTGAACAAACTGGCCCTCCATCGCCATCACGATGGCATAAAAACCGCCAAACAGTGCTGCGAGCGTAAATAAGTTTGGCAACACATAAATGCCTTTGCGCCGCTTACGCACCAATACCGGCTCTTCTGACTCAGTCGTCTTATCCAGTTCCTCGTCCATACTGCTTCTTCCTTCTGCCTCAATCCACCAGTGTACGCGCCGCCCGACGCAGGCAGCGGCCCAAAATGTCAAAGGCCACCGAAGTGGCCTTTGTCGTGGACGCGTAACCGACCTAGTTGCGGGTCTGATCGACCAGCTTGTTTTTCTTGATCCATGGCATCATTGCGCGCAGGGTTTCTCCCACTTGCTCGATCTGGTGCTCGGAAGTCAAACGGCGGCGGCTCAGCAAGGTCGGCGCACCGGCCTTGTTTTCCAAGATAAAGCTCTTCGCGTATTCACCGGTCTGGATGTCTTTCAGGCACTGGCGCATGGCGTCTTTGGTCGCGCTGGTAACAATGCGCGGGCCGGTCACGTACTCGCCGTATTCCGCATTATTAGAGATCGAATAGTTCATGTTGGCGATGCCGCCCTCATAAATCATGTCGACTATCAGCTTGAGCTCGTGCAGGCACTCGAAATACGCCATCTCGGGCGCATAGCCGGCTTCCACCAGGGTCTCAAAACCCGCCTTGATCAGCTCGACGGTGCCGCCGCACAACACGGCTTGCTCGCCAAACAGGTCGGTCTCGGTTTCCTCGCGGAAATTAGTCTCAATGATGCCTGCCTTGCCGCCGCCGTTGGCCATGGCGTAGCTCAAGGCCAGGTCGCGGGTGCGACCAGATTTGTCTTGGTGCACCGCAATCAGGTGCGGCACGCCGCCACCCTGGGCATAGGTTCCGCGCACCGTGTGGCCTGGGGCCTTGGGAGCCACCATCCACACGTCAAGATCAGCGCGCGGGTGCACCAAGCCGTAATGCACGTTAAAGCCGTGGGCAAACACCAGGGATGCGCCTTGCTTGATGTTGGGTTCGACGTCATTGGTGTAAACGGTGCCAATTTGCTCGTCTGGCAGCAAGATCATCACAACGTCCGCCGCACGCACTGCGTCAGCCACTTCGGCCACTTGAAGCCCGGCTTTCCCGACTTTTGACCAGGAGGCGCCGCCCTTGCGCAGACCCACCACCACCTTGACGCCGCTGTCGTTTAGGTTCTGGGCGTGTGCATGTCCTTGGCTACCATAGCCGATGATTGCAACGGTTTTGCCCTTGATCAGGCTCAGGTCGCAGTCTTTGTCGTAATAAACTTTCATTTTCTTCTCCGAATAAATAGTGGCGGCTGGCGCCTGGTTGCAAAACACTTGCTCGTCTCAGGGCGAAACATGGTTGTTTCGCCATCGCTGTCCAAACGCGCTGAGCATGCAAAAAGCACGCGCATGGAAAACCTGTGGTCAGTCAGGCTAAACGCGTAGGATACGTTCGCCCCGACCGATACCGCTGGAGCCAGTGCGCACCGTCTCCAAAATGGCACCAGCCTCAATAGCCTGCAAAAACGCATCGTTTTTCGACTGGTCGCCGGTCAATTCAATGGTGTAGCTCTTGTCGGTGACATCAATGATGCGACCGCGAAAGATATCGGCCATACGCTTCATTTCTTCGCGCTCCTTGCCTACAGCGCGCACCTTAACCATCATCAATTCACGCTCAATGTAGGCGCCCTCGGTCAGATCGACGACCTTGACCACCTCGATCAGGCGGTTCAGGTGCTTGGTGATTTGTTCAATCACGTCGTCCGAGCCGGTGGTTTGGATGGTCATGCGCGAAAGGCTGGGGTCTTCGGTGGGTGCCACGGTGAGCGACTCGATGTTATAACCCCGTGCAGAAAACAGGCCGACCACGCGCGACAAGGCCCCGGGTTCGTTTTCCAGCAAAACTGCAATGATGTGTTTCATAAGCTGTGATTCCTCTTTTCGCCGCCCTCCCCCTGGCGCGGTAACGTCAGGACTTGGCAAGCAATAGATTCGTCAAATAGGTGTTGAATAAAAGTATGACGGAAGTTGGCAGAGCTAGAGATCTTCCGAGCCCAGCAGCATTTCTGTAATGCCTTTGCCAGCTTGCACCATGGGGAACACGTTTTCAGTCGGATCGGTGCGGAAATCCATAAACACCGTGCGGTCCTTCAAACGGCGGGCTTCGCGCAACGCAGGCTCCACGTCCTCCGGACGCTCAATCAACATACCCACGTGGCCGTAGGCCTCAGCGAGTTTCACGAAGTTGGGTAGGGCGTCCATGTAGCTGTGGCTGTAGCGACCCTCGTATTCCACTTCCTGCCACTGGCGCACCATACCCAGGTAACGGTTGTTGAGCGCCACGATTTTGATTGGCGTGTTGTATTGCAGGCAGGTGGAGAGCTCCTGGATGCACATTTGCACCGAGCCTTCGCCGGTAATACAAAACACCTCACTGTCGGGCTTTGCCAGCTTGATACCCATAGCGTAGGGAATACCCACGCCCATGGTACCCAGACCGCCGGAGTTGATCCACCGGCGTGGCTCGTCGAATTTGTAGTACTGCGCAGCCCACATTTGGTGCTGACCGACGTCGGATGTGATGTAGGTGTCCACATCCTTGGTCATATTCCACAGCGTTTCGACCACGTACTGGGGTTTGATGACATCTCCCGTACCCAAGCTGTACTTCATACAGTCCCGCCTGCGCCAGCCTTCAATCGTGTCCCACCAAGCTCCCAATGCGCTGCCGTCGGGTTTGATGGCGCTTTCTTTGACCATAGCGATCAGCTCGGTCAAAACCTCTTTCACGTCGCCGACGATAGGAATATCAACCTTAACGCGCTTCGAGATGCTCGAAGGATCAATGTCAATATGGATGATTTTTCGCTCGTTTTGCGCAAAATGCTTGGGGTTGCCGATGACCCGGTCGTCAAACCGTGCACCCACGGCCAGCAGCACATCGCAGTTTTGCATCGCGTTGTTGGCTTCCACCGTGCCGTGCATGCCCAGCATGCCCAAGAACTTGCGGTCGCTAGCCGGGTATGCACCCAGTCCCATGAGCGTATTGGTGCAGGGATAACCCAGCATGTCCACCAGGGTGCGCAACTCAGCGGACGCATTGCTCAGCAACACGCCGCCGCCAGTGTAAATATAGGGGCGTTTGGCGGTCAGCAAAAGTTGAAGTGCCTTGCGAATCTGGCCGCCATGGCCCTTGCGCACTGGGTTGTAGGAGCGCATTTCCACGCTCCCAGGGTAGCCAGCGTAAGGAACCTTTTTGAACGAAACGTCCTTTGGGATATCCACCACCACCGGACCGGGGCGACCGCTACGAGCGATATGGAACGCTTTTTTCATGATCTCAGCCATGTCGCGCGCGTCCTTGACCAAAAAATTGTGCTTCACGATGGGGCGGGTGATGCCCACGGTATCGCATTCTTGAAAGGCATCGAGCCCAATGGCGTGCGTAGGAACCTGTCCGGTAATGATCACCATGGGGATGCTGTCCATGTAGGCGGTGGCGATCCCGGTTACCGCATTGGTCACACCGGGACCTGAAGTCACGAGCGCAACGCCTACGTCGCCAGTGGCGCGCGCATATCCATCAGCAGCGTGGACGGCGGCCTGCTCATGGCGCACCAAAACATGCTGGATGGTGTCTTGTTTGAAAAATGCGTCGTAAATATGCAGAACGGCGCCGCCAGGGTATCCCCAGACGTATTTGACATTTTCCGCCTGCAAGGCCTTTACGATGATCTCTGCTCCCCGCAGTTCGGGGGTGGCGGCCGCGTCTGCCGCGGCTGCTGAAGCCATTTCGGCTTTTGATAATTCCATGATGAACCTTTGTGAATTTCTCTAACGAAAGACCTTGGGTGCCCCTTGGCAAACGCTTGTGGCGTCGCGTCGGGACTTAAGGTCAAGGCCATGGGCGCATTGAATGCTGCGTCGGACCAGAACCCGTTTGCATTTGAGTTGCAAGACGCATTATCGCATTGCGGGGGGCACCCACACCAGCCGCGACAGATTTATCCACCCCAATGCGATAATTGAGGCCAGCAAGCCTTTGAAAGTTACACGATTTCCATGCACCAAATGACTCATTCTTGTCCCTGAAGGGGGATGCTTGGCGTCTGACCAGGAACTCGAAGGATTCCTCAAAGGCGTGGAAAGGCGCGCCTATAAACGCTCTTACTACCACGTCCGCAACGAGGAATCGGCTTTGGATATCGTCCAAGACAGCATGATGAAGCTCGCCGAGCATTATGGGCACAAGCCGGTGGAGGAGCTACCGATGCTATTCCAGCGCATTTTGACCAATAGCACGCTGGATTGGTTCCGCCGGCAAAAAACGAAAAACGCGCTTTTTTCCAACTTGAGCGACTTTGAATCCCAGGATGAGGGCGGCGACTTTGATATTTTGGAGTCCCTGCTACCAAGCACAAACCCTGGGCAAATTGAAAGCGCCCAGGACCACGCTCAGCGGACCCAAGTTTTGCACATAATCGAGGCGGAAATTCAAGGGTTGCCGGCGCGTCAACGAGAAGCCTTCCTCATGCGTTACTGGGAAGA
>CANHZG010000088.1 GCA_947464995.1 Comamonadaceae bacterium
CGGGGGGGGGGGGGGGGGGGGGTGACAGGGGGGTTGGGGTAGGGTAGCCGGGCAGTTCAGGCATGTCGGAAACAACGGATTGATTCGAGCCTTTGTATCCCTTGCTGTATTTTTGCCTACTGGCCCTTGCATAGCCCCAGGCAAGCGCCGCGCGTTTTTGGTCAGGTGTTTGTGCCATGTGCCCCCGCTATATTGGCGACATTAATGCGGCCTTCTGCTGCGCTAGCCAGCCTGTCACCGCTTGTCCAGAACTGGTCACAGTCTCCATGGTAGTCAGGGGCTACTCCTTGAAAAATGGGGATTGTGACGTTCGCGTCGAGGCAGGCGCACAGCATGTCAATCGCTCCAAACTTCGAGCTCTTCGCGAATCTGTGCATCCACGTCATCGGCGCTTCGCCCACTGGCTGGCTGTAGGTCATGCCAAGCAAGGTATTGCGCGATGTTGTCAAGCTGTGGGGGCCTGGGCTGACTGAGTGCGTTGTTTGCGTCGGGAAACAACACAATAACCTGTGCCGGCCCAGTGGGTGCATCCGGCGGCAGATTCACAGTGAGGGTGTGCGACGACGGCACGCTGTACTCAAATTGATAGGCTTGCAAGGTCAGGACTCCGTGTTTTTAGATTGGACAGTTTGCACCACCACCAGCCCCGCCCAGTGTTGGCATCGCCGCCGATTTGCAGTAACTTGCCACCAATGCCAGGTTGCGCATCACCAGCACCGGCAAACACATGGTTCAGCACGTCAGCCGCACTCAGCATGGGAACCGGCGTTGCGGTTGCTTGTTTTGAAGCGCTCAATACTGGCCTGGGCTAAGCAGATACAGTCGACCATCCCCAAGGAAAATTTTTGACATAAGCGTAAAAAGCTGGGCCTCATGCAAGCCCCCGCAGCGCCGCAAGCTTGAGTTTTTTACGCTGTTCTTTCTCCCACGGCCCAACGACCTGGGGGAGCCAGGCTTCCAGCATGTCGGCCAACGCAGCTTTGTCTTGCTCTGTCCACCCCGGTTGACTTTGTGCCATCGCAACCATTTTGTTGGCATCTTGAAAGAAACCGGCCTTTCCCACATCCGCCTGTTGTTTTTTAAAGTTGCCTTTGGGTGGCATTTGCTGGGCCCAAGTCTCACAGGCTTGACGTAAGGTTTCAATCTGCTTCCGCTGTTCGGTCATTTGGGCTAGCGCCTGTTCGCGCTGGATGGCGACCCGTTGTTCGGCTTGCCGGGCTGCTACGCGTTGGGCTGCCTGCTCAGCGAGTTCGGCTTTGAGTTGGACTGCGGCCTGTTTGTCAGCCTCGAATTGCTGGCGGATTTTGGTCATGTCAGGCCGGCCTTTGGCTTGCTCGGTGCACCAGGCCTTAAGTTCGGGGGAGTCGCCCTCCTGTGGGTCTATTTCCACCACAGCCCAGCCGAACGGGAGCAGATGCTTCTGTTCGTTATCGTGCTGGGCGGCAAGCCAGACAGTTTTGGTTGTGCTTTCATAGGTGGGAGGTTGCCCTTTGGCACCCATGATCTTGATGCTGGCAACGTCCTCACCAGACAGTGTTTTGCTCTCGGCTCCGCCGTAGCGGCCAAGCCGGATCAGGAACGCGTCACCCGTTGCTAGTTTTTTGCCGAAGTCACCGGCCATCAGTTGCTCGATGGACCGTTTCCAGGCAGGGTTCACAAGGCCACGTCCATTCCCGTCAAGAACGATCAATTCGCTCCGCAACCGAGCCTGGTTGTAAGCGTTGGATTGTTTGGCAATGATCTTGAAATCAATCGGGCGCAGTGTTGGGCTGGGTGTGTTTTTGCCGTCAGTATGCGGGTCAAGCGACGGTAGCACAGCATCGGCTAGAAAGGCGCGAAACTGGCCGTGGAGGATGCATTCTTTGCGGGCTGTAGGACCTTTGGCAGCAACCTCTTTACCGTCTTTGATGATTTGCCTTTTCTTCACGTTGACGGAATACATCACGCACCTATCTAACTCGCGCTGCGGCGCTGGCATGAGGTCTGCGATTTTGAGCAGGCGCAGTGGGCTGGTTTGAAAATCCCCTTTGAGCAGGCGTTTTTCCATTGCCGTGGTGGACTTTGCATCGCCCTTGTAACTGAACTGAACATCACCTGGGGTCTGTTCGCGGTTCAGATCGTCCAGAATGGCAGTGCGAATTGCGCCCTTGAAGCTGCTACCAGGGATGTACGGCATGAGCGTTACGCCAGAGTATTGCGTTCGTTCGAGTTCAAGTTTGTTTACTACGTTGCGCCCGCTCTGCTCTCTGTTGGCCACTGCGCCAAGTTTGTCTTTGTATTGTTTGGCAACGCCCCCGGATACCGGAATCATGAACGCGGCATGGGGTTTGAAAAGCGCTGCGTTATCTCGAAAGAAGCGTGATACGTCGAGCCAGTTGCCGCTGTTTGCAGCTGCCTGCAATTTCTCGCGATCCAGGTCGTTCAAAACCGCCCGGCTTGGATCGAAACCGTACAAAACAGGGCCAGACTTCCCGTCGTCGTCAATGACGTAATTGGTCGGCTCAAAGTCTTCTCCGCAACCAATGTGAATCGGTGACAGCGGTGTAAGCGCCAAGCGGTAGGTTTTCAAAAATGTGTTCATGCCAGTGTCTCCGCAGGGCGGTGAATTGCGATCACCGGTGCGTAGCCTTGTTGCACGGTTTCTGGCATGGCCAGCGATACGGGTGTTGTCGCGCCGCCGAGCCCTTGGCCGATGAATGTGCAAAGGCCATCAGCCGATTCAGGCCAAAAAACTGCTCCGGCTTCGGCAAGCAGGACCGGGCGTTTGAAGGGTTGGCCACTTTGCACGGCAGCATCACCATGGCGGCCAAAGCGCGTGGCCACCTGGTAGGTGCTGCGCACAGGGCAATAGTCCTGGCCTTGCGGCGCGCAGGGACCAAGCGTGAGGTAGCTGTTGGGTGCAGCGTTTGCGGGCCAGATGATTTCACGGGGTTCGCCGACGCGTTCAAACTTACCCAGGCCAATGCTGGCATCGCGCCCAAAGCCAGTGGCGCCAATCGCATCAAATGCAGCTGTAAGGTCGGCCAAACTCAGCCGCGCGACATCTAAAACCAGATGCACATCAAGCTGCATGGCCGGATGAAACCATATTTGCGGCATGGCATAGGGCGCAAACTGGCCTTCGCCCGTAGTGCCGGTCTGGCGGTTGATGGTGTTATGGGGCTGGGCGCGTTCCGTCTGGCTGCTGCCATGGGTGTTGCGATGCTCGCTAGCTTCTGCCCACTGCTTTAGCCAAGGCGCTACGGCTTCGCTGTCAGTTAGCGCGCGTGACTGCCATTCGGAAAAGCTTTCATTCAGTGCTGCCCTGGGTAGCCACCTCTTCTTCTTCAACGCCTTGCGGTCGGTGTTTTCCGAGCTAGTCCACAATCTGGACGGTACGTTGGGTAGTGGTAAATGCCCGGCTGGTACGGCGTCGGCGACCACCACAAAGGGCCTGCCTTGGGTGTACCCCTGCAGCAGTTCACCCAGGCGGAGATTGCCCAACTGGTGGCGCAGCGTCCAGCACAACTGCCCAAACAGCGTATCACCGGCCAGCGGTGTTCCAAAGGCGCTTAAAGGGCGCAGGGTGTATCCGTAGGTTTGCATTCAAGCCACCGAGTTCAAAGCGTGGCACAACTGCTGAACGCATTTCAAACGCGTTTGTGCATCGATACGGCCCATGACTTTAAACACAACCGTTTGACGCAAGGTGATTATTCTGTCTGTACGTACCCAGCTATCGGTGACCAGTACACCACCCAGCGGCAATGGCCCACCCGGGATGGCGACGGCATGATCGGTTTGCGACCTGGATGTAAGCGCCATCGCGATGAAGTCGCCACGCGCATTGGTGTCAGTCAACAACAGCACGGGGCGCTTTTTGGCAGCAGACAAATCGGTATAGGGGAAGGGCACCAACACAATCGAGCCAGCATCAAGCTTCATTCCAGACCTCGTCTTCGTCGTTGTCCCACAGCTCGGTGAGCGCAGTGAGCTGGGCGTTTTGCAGGTCATGCCAATCACTCAGACGAATGCGCTGCGACACGAATGTGGCAAAGTCGAGCACTTCGCGGGCCTGATCGTCTGGCAGTTGGCTAACCGTCTCAAGTATTTTTTGCGTCAACAAGGCATTGCGCATGATTCAGCCTCCAAACGGTTGAATGGCATCCAGGCGCTCCTGGGCATCCAAACCATCAACTTTCAGCTTGACAAATTTCACTTTGCCATAGCCACGCGAGCCTGAGCCGCCGACGCTGTCTAGCTCCAGCAGTTTGAGGCCCTGCAGCACGGTGTCGAGTAAATCGTCTCCATCACCCGCCAGTTTTTTGACTGACAGGCGGAAGTCGAATTGCGCACCGGCGGGCACGCGCTCGGTCTGGCGTGGGTGCTCGGCGACACCTGAGATCCGGTTGATGCGGTTCTCGCTCTTGACTTCGGTCAACGCAAAGTTGTCCTCGCGGATTTGCGATTCCCATTCTGGGTTTAGGTTGCAGTCCCAAAACGAGATGCGAGTTGGCCCCATGGTGTTCATTTGCTCTACGCCCAGCTTGGCATCGCCGCTGATGCCAAAGAGTTGCAGGATACGTTTGACCTCAGCTTGCACACTGCCGCTGGCTTTCTCATAGTCTTTCCAGCCCAGTGCTTCTTCTTTAACCGCACCGCTACGCCACTCCAGCAGGCTGCGCATTTTGCCTTTGAGGCTGGAGCCGGGTATGTAGGGCGATTGGGTATGCGGGTGTTTGATGACAGTGTTGTCGACGCCGCCAATGTGCATTTCGCTGTCGCCCGCGCCGATGCGCAGACCGGTAACCAGTTCCAGCGTTGCAGTAATGGTGGTGATATTCGTGAGTTGCGGCATGGGTTATTTCTCCTCGTGAACTTTGTAGAAGCCCATGAAGGCTTCCATGAATAATTTGGCATGTTTTAGTGTGTCTGGGCCGTCAATCTGACCAACAAGATTTGAGAACATTTGCTCAAAGCAAGTGTCGACGTGGTCACGACCTTTGGCATAAGCCACTTTGGCCTTCATCATTTTTATGAAAGGGGCAACCTCGGCGTATTTGCTGACCTTGGCCTCCTTAGTGCGCTCGTGGTTAACTTTGTCAAACCACATCACCAATTCATCGTAGAACTTGCGCAGCTGGGTGGACTTATTGTTTCGCCGGCCACCAGCAGCCGCCACAATTTTTGCCTTGTCTTCGGCAATGCTTGAGAACAGCTCAACTGACACAGGTGGTTGCAACTTGATATCAGACAAAGCGATCGTGGCACTTGGCGTGCTTTGTCGGTCATAACCGCCCTGGCCAGGGCCACCAGCGCGTTGCTGCGCGTAGCCACCTCCGTAATTACTTGCCATGCTGATAGCTCCTTAACGTTGATGGTAAAAATGATTGAAAAGGGGAATGCGGTATCGCGTGCCCAGGGCGTTGATTCCTTTCTCGCCCAGCACCACTGATAATTCTGTCTGCGCACGCTGTCGCCTCTCAGGGTCTCGAATTTTGTCGACCACGTACCGCCGTGTTCGGTAGGCAAACCGGCTGCGCCACATGGCGTGTTCAGGGTTGCTCTTGTCGCTGGACAGGTCGATGAGGTACATCAGGCCGTAAACGTAGCTCCGAGAAAGATCGTAGTTTTCGCACACTTGGTCTAGTTGTACTTGAGCGGCTTCCACGCGCGCCCAGTCTGGCCAGCTCACCCGCTCGCCGAAGAGCATCAGTGCGTTTTTGTCCGTGCCCTTGGCGGCACCCAATGCCTCTTCGGCTTGCGTACCCAGGGTGTGCATGGGCAAGCCCGGCTTGGTCATGACCATTCCAGCCGAAAAAGTCATGCCCGGATTGTCGGCCACGTAGATTTTGAATTCAGTGGCCATGCGCACAGCCAGTTTTTGCATCATGTGCCAGGGTCCGATAAGGAAAAAGTCGTCACCGCCAGCGAACACGGTGTAGGTGTTGGGGAATTCTTTTGCGCAAACAGCTGGCAACCAGATGGCAAAAAACGCATTCATTTGGCGCGACAGCGCAGCCATTTTGGCGAAGGTGGGCTCCAGCAGGCCTTGCTGGAAGATGGTGCCCAAATTGTCCACATCGCCTTTGAGGGTCATGAGTGCAACTTGCCCCTGCCAGCCGCTTTGATGTCCATCTTTGTCAAGTCGTGGCGTACGGTCTTCGCAGGCAATATGGTTCAGGGTTTTACCTGCCTCAAAGCGCAAGTCATCAGCGGTAACTTCATTCTCTAAGCCCACGTATTTGTCACTGGTTTGCAAGTCGACCGCAGTAAACCGTGGCACGTAGGCATTGATAAAGCGCCGGGCATAGCCATGCCAAAGGGTGTCGGTCAGGTTCACGGGCAGGCTGAAATCCCAGCAACGCTGCAGGGTGCCGTCTTGCGCCAGCGCACCAAACTTGCCAGTGACTTCCTCGTTCTGCGTGAAAGCCACACCGTATCCAAAAACTGGTACTTCCAAGGTCCGGAGGCTGCGGCCTGTCAACACGGCGGGGTCGCGCACGATCAGGAGCCGGTCTTCGCGGGTTAGCACGCTACCCAGGATGATCTGGTCTCTTGATAGCGCGGCTGATTTTAGTGACGAGTCGTCAACGGGCAAACGCCCGTTGTACTGGCAAATGCCGTGAGGGTAGTCCACATCAAACACTGGGTTACCGGGTGCGGTGAGGTCAAAGCGTTGTAACTTGGCGCGCTCCAGCTCGGCGAACAGGCTCATTTGCAATGCGCCAAAACGTCCTTTTAAAAAGTCGTTGCAGCTGGCTGGTTTACCTATCAGCCCCAAGCCAGCCAAACCGAAGCTGTGTTGTAAGAACCATTGGTTGATCTCGGTACGAGCGGTTTCTAGCTGGGCGCGTGCATCGGGGGTGTTGGGTGCCACGATTAAAAATTTTCCGGCCGCGTTGGTAATTTGACTGGTGGGGGGCAATGACAGTGCGTCCAGCACCTTCAGCGCGGCCAACTCGGTGAACAGGGAAACCTGAAACGAGCGCCCGCGCAGCAGTTTGGCGGCGGCCTTGTTGGTTTGGCTGCCGTCGGCAAAGATAAAGTCCTGTATCCCAAAAAAGTCACCCTGAATCATCAAAAATTTGTCGACGTTCCAGTCGCTGCGTTCTTTCAGTTGGTTAGCGGCTGGCTCGTCAATTTGCTTGGAGTCTTCATGCCAGCGCCAAAGCGCCGTAGCCAGTGCCGCAGTGGTTTTGCTGTGGTCATAAAGGGAAACCTCGGGCTTGATGCCAAAGGCGGTGGCGGCGGGAATGGCGTGTGTAAAGGTCATCCACGCGGTATCGAAGTGATCCAGCCATAGGGCCCAGTTGCTACGGTGCGATTTTGGGATGCTTTCAAGTGCGACTAGGAATTCACGCCATAGTGACTTGTATTCGGCCTGAGCCTGCCCGTCCTCACTGGGCTCACATTCCTTGCGCTTTTGCGGGAATATGACGGAGGGGGAAAGCGCCTTGAGTGGATAGCGCCACTCTAAATCTTTGGCCGTGACCTTTTGTAGCTTACCGTCTAGCCGAATTTGCTCAAACAGCGAAAGCTGGCGTGCCTGGTAATGATTGCGTCCCGTAGCAGTTTCGGTGTTTTCGTCTTTGGATTCGTTGTATTTATCGAACTCGTCCCGCTCGAAACCGCTGGCCACACGGTCTGCTGTGGCAATGATCCACTGCAGAAAAGTTGCTGGCCGGTGATGGGCTGCTGCCGCGTTGATCAATGAGTCGGTTGCCTGGGTGTGGTCGGCCTGCAATTGACTGCGGTTGATGAAGGGATGCATCTCGCCCTGAATCAAGTCAGGTGCGGTGCTTTCTATTAAATCGAACGCCAAACCCGTGTAGGCTGCATGTTTGTGGGTGTGGTATCCCCGCTTGTCACTGGGGCCTTTGAAGCGCTGCGGGCAGTATTGGGTGACGTGCGCGTCAAGCGCATCTTTGGGCACATCAATCCTGGCCCGCTCGGCAAACTTGCCAAGGTCGTGCAGATAGGCCGCTAAAGCGACGCGACATGATGCTGCCAATAAATCGGATTCACGCATGGTCATCAAATTTCCTCCTTGGACGCCACATCTGCCAAGAATCTTATCGATCCCGGCGGCAAATTCAAGCTGTATTTACCCGGACGGGTTCCGCCGTCGTGGATGCGATAGTGTTCTGCGGCTGGGCCGAGCGCCGTTCTAAGTCGGCGGTCCAGCTTGGATTTACGCTGTGAAAAATAGTCGCCGTCCATGCCGTCGCGCAGGGCGCGCTCGGTGGCCTCAATGTCGGCCAGAGAGCCTGTGATGCGCTTGTATTCCGTCAAATAACGCTTGGCCCAGGGTGCATCTGTTGCGCCTTTTGCCGGCGCGGCCAGCGGTTCGCGCCCTTGCAGGGCATGGCGGGCGAAGACTGAGAGCAGTGCCAGTTCTGCGGGGGGCAGGGTCAATTCCTGCCCAGCAGCCAAAATGCGCTGGCGTGGCAGATCTAGCACCAATTCGGGTGGTGCCATGGCAGCCCGGGCGGCGGCCACGGTCTGGTTGAAGCTGGCCTGCCCGGTCAGCAGCGCGGTGGGCAGGCCGTGCCGTAAGCTAACAAAGGGGATCTCGGCCAAGGTCACAACGGCGCTGGCGGTGTCTGCCAACTGGCCGTCACGCGTTTGCAAGACACGGCTATAGGGTGTGGGGTAAAAGAAGTCGTAGCTTGACTCAAAGGGCTCGCTCACCAAGACATGGCTCAGGCGGTCTTGCGGGCGGCCGTAAAGCGACAAGGCATAGCCCAGGTAAAAACCCATGGTCTTGCGCCCGCCAGCAATGGAGGCATGAAGGGCACAGCCAGCGTCGGCGGTGATGCTGCGCACATGGGCAGTAATAAAGTCTGCTGCGGCCCGGTTGTCTTGCGGGCTGCGAATGTCTTGCATGGGTTGGCGCTGGGCATCGCGCATCACGTGGATGTGGCTGCGGTCAAACTGGATGCCGGGCATGTGGTAGTCCGAGCAGAGCTTGTGGAACCAGCCCATGTCGTCACTCAGCAACGACAGCTCGGCCCGGCGGGCACCCTCTGCGCTGGTGATCAGGTGAACTTCGGTTGGGATGAAGGGCGCATACTCGTCTGAAGCCAGTGCGTACAGCGTTTCGGTCACGATCTGTGGCGTCAGGCCGCTCACGGCCAGCAGCACGCGGCGCGAAAACGTGGCCGGGTCAGCCGCGCTGCTAAGGTCAGACAGGGGTTTGATAGAATTCATGCCGGGCAGTTTATGGCCCCGTTCCGTTTTTGTGGGATGCGGCAAGCTTGCCACCGACATGAGACCTTGACTAAACATACCGCGCCGCCGCGCAACCTGACGCATGGCTGGTCTTGTCTGTCGATAGACTCACAGTAGGTCTCCTGTTTGTTTTAATGCCGTTTTTTTGTTTCATCTTAGTCCATCAAGGCTCACGGTGCGAGCCCCAAAGACTGTGAACTCATCCAGTCCTGGCTTCACTTCCTCCATCATTTCGGGCTCAGCAGGTGATCCTCGCGGATCCCTGTATGCCTACCTTGCCTCAGGCCTTCGCCGCCACCTGGCCTGGTGATGAGGACACGCCCGAGTTGCGAAAGGGTTATGTGCTCTGGCGCCGGCGCAAGCCTCTTGGCCATATTTTGAAAATGAGCAATAAAATGGACTTTGTGTCCGCCAAAAGTCCGCCGACTCTGGGGTCGTGCGCCCCAACGCCCGGTCCTCGGGTTCAGGCGCCAAACAGCGCGCCCACATCGTCAGCGGCCGGCAGCAGGCGTGGCGACATGGCCACCCATTCGGATCCGACCCGGCGGCGCCAGCCGTAAAGCGCGGCGTAGGCCATGCCGCTGGCTGCCGCGCCCGACCCGCCTACCCTCTCGGCACCCCGGCGCGCACTGTCCATCAGCCAGGCGGGTAGTGTCAGCTGGTAGGGCTGGCGGCTGACCTCGCCCACATGCATGGCGGTGGCCAGCATCATTTGCCCGACCTGTTGGTCCGTCAGACCCAGCATCAGTTGGGGTTGCAGCTGGGTGTTCCAGTATTCGCTGAGCAGCAGGTGCGGCGACAGCGTTGGTACCCCAGCCAAGGCCTGCAGCACCAACTGCGACGTGGCCATGTGCACATCATGCCCGTCCAGCTCATGGGGGCAGACCACCACCCTGGGCTGGTACCGAGCCATCAATTCAATGACGCGCTGTACGGCGGCTCGCCAGTCCGGGTGTTGCGCGGCATGCTCTGCCGTGCGAATGCCCTCCAGGCCCGTGCCGGGCGCGCCGGATGCTGCTGCCAATTCAAACCCAAGTACCTGGCAACTCGCCTGCAGTTCCCGCCAACGCGCCGCACGCCGATCCAGCTGACTGCCCAGCGTGACCGCCACATTCACCACCCGCCAGCCCGCGGCCCTCAGCCGCAGGGGGAGGCCGCCAACCAGCGCCTCGTCGTCCGGGTGCGGTGAA
>CANHZG010000089.1 GCA_947464995.1 Comamonadaceae bacterium
CTGGACGCCTATATCGCCCGAGGCGGCTACGCGCTGGCCACCGCCTTGGCCGCTGGCAGCCAAGACTCCGAGCAGGTGGTCAAAGCCATGGAAGACTCCGGCCTGCGCGGCCTGGGCGGCGCCGGTTTTCCGGCCGGGCGCAAGTGGCGCATCGTGCGCGACCAGCTCGCGCCCAAACTCATGGCTGTGAACATCGACGAAGGTGAACCCGGCACTTTTAAGGACCGCACCTACCTGGAGCGCGACCCGCACCGTTTTCTGGAAGGCATGTTGGTCGCGGCGCAGGTGGTGGGCATTGACGCCTGCTACATCTACCTGCGCGATGAATACCACGGCTGCCGCGCTATTTTGGAGGCTGAATTGGCCAAGCTGCGCGCCCACCCGCCTTGCAAGCTGCCGCTCATCGAGTTGCGTCGGGGTGCTGGCGCCTATATTTGCGGCGAAGAGTCCGCCATGATCGAGAGCATTGAGGGCAAACGCGGCGAGCCGCGCATGCGCCCGCCCTACATCGCCCAGGTCGGCCTGTTTGGCCGCCCCACGCTGGAGCACAACTTTGAGACCCTGTATTGGGTGCGCGACATTGTGCAAAAGGGCCCGCAGTGGTTCAGCAGCTTTGGGCGCAACGGGCGCAAGGGTTTGCGGTCTTTTAGTGTCAGCGGCCGGGTCAAACACCCCGGCGTGAAGCTGGCCCCGGCAGGTATCAGCGTCAAGGAGCTGATAGCCGAATACTGTGGCGGTATGGCTGAGGGCCACACGCTGTACGCCTATTTGCCCGGCGGCGCCTCGGGCGGCATCTTGCCTGCCAGCATGGGCGATATTCCGCTGGACTTTGACACTTTGCAACCCTACGGCTGTTTTATTGGCTCGGCTGCGGTCATTGTGTTGGGTCAGCATGACAAGGCGCGCGACGCCGCGAGCAACATGATGCGATTCTTTGCCCACGAGAGCTGTGGCCAATGCACCCCCTGCCGCGTGGGCACCGCTAAGGCGGTGGCGCTGATGGACGCGCCCGTGTGGGACAACGCCACGCTCGAAGACCTGAACATCGTGATGACCGACGCCTCGATCTGCGGCCTCGGCCAGGCTGCGCCCAATCCGGTGCGTTGTGTACAAAAATACTTTGCCCATGAGGTGGCCTGACATGAACGCACCGACCAAAATCAACGAAGTAACTCCCGTGACGGTGGAGTTCAAGCTTGACCAGCAAACCATCCATGCCTTTGAGGGCGAAACCATACTCAAAGCCGCCAAGCGCCACGGTATCGACATTCCCCACCTTTGCTACAAGGACGGCCTGCGGGCTGACGGCAACTGCCGCGCCTGCGTGGTCGAGATCAAGGGCGAACGCACCCTGGCTCCCAGCTGCTGCCGCAGCGCCACGGCGGGCATGGAAGTGCAAGCCAATAGCGAGCGAGCGGTCAAGAGCCAAAAAATGGTGCTGGAGATGCTGCTGTCGGACATGCCGGATGTGGGCTACAAGTGGAACGATGCGACCCAGGCCGGCGCGCCTGCACCCAGCACGGGCCAGCACGGCGAGTTAAGCGACTGGGCCACCCGCATGGAAGTAACGGTACGCCCCGAACTCAAAGCCCTGCGCCGCGAGCAACCCACGGCGGACATGTCACACCCCGCCATGGCCGTCAACCTCGACGCCTGCATCCAGTGCAACCGCTGCGTGCGCGCCTGCCGCGAAGAGCAGGTCAACGACGTGATCGGCTACGCCCTGCGCGGCGCGCACAGCGAAATCGTGTTTGACCTGAACGACCCCATGGGCCTGAGCACTTGCGTGGCCTGCGGCGAATGCGTGCAAGCCTGCCCCACTGGCGCTCTGATGCCAAAAACCCAGATCGGTAGCCAGGTGGTAGACAAAAAAGTGGACTCGGTCTGCCCGTTTTGCGGCGTCGGTTGCCTGCTGACCTATAACGTGAAAGACAACGTGATCGTCAGCGTGGACGGGCGCGATGGCCCAGCCAACCACAACCGCTTGTGCGTCAAAGGTCGCTTTGGCTTTGACTACGCTGCCAGCCCCCAACGCCTGACGATGCCGCTGATCCGCAAGGCTGGTCTCGGCAAAGACCCGGAGCTGCTCAACCGCTTGAACCGTGACAGCGCCGATTGGTCTGAGGTATTCCGCGAAGCCACTTGGGATGAGGCCCTGGCCCTGGGCGCGGGCAAGCTCAAAGACTTGCGCGACCAGTTTGGCCCCAAGGCGCTGGCCGGTTTCGGCTCGGCCAAAGGCAGCAACGAAGAAGCCTATTTGTTCCAAAAGCTGGTGCGCACCGGCTTTGGCAGCAACAACGTCGACCATTGCACCCGCCTGTGCCATGCGTCCAGTGTGGCGGCCTTGTTGGAAGGCGTGGGCTCGGGCGCGGTGAGCAACCAGGTCAATGACGTGGAACATTCCGAGCTGATTTTTGTGATTGGTTCGAACCCCACCTCCAACCATCCGGTAGCCGCCACGTGGATGAAGAACGCCGCCCAACGCGGCGCCAAAATTGTGCTGGCCGACCCGCGCATCACTGATATCGGCAAACACGCCTGGCGCACCTTGCAGTTCAAGGCCGACACCGACGTGGCCATGCTCAATGCGCTGATCCATGTGGTGATTGAAGAAGGGCTGGTGGACCAAAACTTTATCGCCCAGCGCACCAGTAATTTCGAGGCGCTGCGCGAGAACGTCAAGGGCTACAGCCCCGAGGCCATGGCGCCGATTTGCGGTATTGCGGCGCAGACCCTGCGCGAAGTGGCGCGCGCCTTTGCCACCGCCAAGAGCTCCATGATTCTGTGGGGCATGGGCGTGAGCCAGCACGTGCACGGCACCGACAACGCGCGCTGCCTGATTGCGCTGGTCAGCGTGACCGGCCAGATCGGCAAGCCCGGATCGGGCTTACACCCCTTACGTGGGCAAAACAATGTGCAAGGCGCATCTGACGCCGGCCTGATCCCGATGATGTTCCCCAACTACCAGCGCGTCACCAACGGTGCGGCGCATGCGTGGTTTGAGGACTTCTGGGACGCCAAGCTCGACGACAAGCCCGGCTACACCGTGGTGGAAATCATGCACAAGGTTTTGGCGCCCGAGAGCGACACACACAAGGTGCGCGGCATGTACATCATGGGCGAAAACCCCGCCATGAGCGACCCCGACCTGAACCACGCGCGCCATGCGCTGGCCAGCCTGGAGCACCTGGTGGTGCAAGACATCTTTATGACAGAGACCGCCTGGCTGGCCGACGTCGTGCTGCCCGCCACCGCCTGGCCCGAGAAACATGGCACCGTCAGCAACACCGACCGCATGGTGCAACTGGGTAAACAGGCTATCCACCCACCGGGCCAAGCAAAACCTGATCTTTGGATCATCCAGCAAATCGCTGAGCGGGTTGGGGCGCATGCCCCGCATGTGGCGTCCACCACCGCAGGAAGCCACGGCACCGGTCGTCCGCTGTCTTGTGGCTACGAGGGTGAGTTCGACGGCGTGGCCGAGGTTTATGACGAAATGCGCCGCGCCATGCATACCGCCATCTCGGGCATTACCTGGGAGCGGCTGCAGCGCGAGTCCAGCGTGACCTACCCGTGCCTGAGTGCGGATGACCCTGGGTCACCCACGGTCTTTATCGACCACTTTGCCACCGACGATGGGCGCGTGCATTTGGTTCCCGCTGACATCATTCCCGCCAACGAGCGGCCCGACGGCGACTTTCCGTATGTGCTGATTACCGGGCGTCAGCTGGAACACTGGCACACCGGCAGCATGACGCGCCGCGCCACCGTGCTGGATGCGATCGAGCCGATGGCCACTGCCTCCATGTGCGGTGCCGATCTGGCCAAGCTAGGTCTGGAGACGGGAGACGTGATCACCATCGCCTCGCGCCGCGGCCAGGTGGCCATCCATGTGCGCCGCGACGACGGCACGCCGCATGGCACGGTGTTTGTGCCCTTTGCCTATTACGAGGCGGCGGCCAATCTGATGACCAACGCTGCGCTGGACCCGGTGGGGAAAATCCCAGAGTTCAAGTACTGCGCCGTGGCGATTCAAGCGGGTGGCGAGCCGTCGGCGGTCGAAGGCTATGGCACCAAAGCGCCGGCGGCGCTAGGGGTCTGAAGCCCTTGCTAGACATTACTCATGTGCGTGCGCCGGGTTTGCCGCGCCTGACCCAAGCGCAGGCGCCGCTGACCCAAGCCGTCGCGGTTGTCAACGAGTGTGGCCAAACGCGGAGTCTGGAGATTCCAGCCGAGCGAGCGCTCACGGTCTATGTGGACAAGCGCGAACTCGTTACGCTGATGACGCTGGGCGCCCGGCCCGAATGGTTGGTCTTGGGCTATTTGCTCAACCAGCGGCTCATCCGTTCGGCCAGTGAGCTTGAATCCATCACCGTGGACTGGGAGGTGGGCGCCGCCGCCGTCAACACCCACCACGGCATCGCCAATCTTGCCGAGAAGACCGCCAAGCGCGTGGTCACCAGCGGTTGCGGTCAGGGTAGCGTGTTTGGCGACCTGATGGCCGACGTGGACACCATCGCGCTGCCCGAGGCCACGCTCACGCAAAGCGCTTTGTACGGCATCGTCAACGCCATTCGGCTGCACGACAGCGTGTACAAGACGGCGGGTTCGGTGCACGGCTGCGCGCTGTTCCAAGGGCAGACGCTGCTGATGTTTGTAGAGGACGTGGGCCGCCACAACGCTATTGACGCCATCGCCGGCTGGATGGCGCTGCAAGCCAACGACCATCCCGCAGTGAGCACCCAGCAACGCACTGGCCTGCGTGCCGACGACAAGGTGTTCTACACCACCGGCCGCCTGACCAGCGAGATGATCATCAAATCCGCCCAAATGGGCGTGCCCATCGTGGTCTCGCGCAGCGGCATCACCCAAATGGGCCACGCCGTTGCGCAGCGGCTCAATCTGTGCGCCATTGGGCGGGCGACCAACAAGCGCTTTTTGTGCTTTAGCGCGCAAGAGCGGCTGGTGTTGGATGTGTTGGAGGTCGGGATCGGCAAGCCGCACGGGATGAATAGGCCTGATCGGCACGCGCCGTCAATTTGAAAACCCAGCTCGGAACCTTGGGCAGAGCAGATACGCAAGCAGCAAAAAAGCGCCATTCGCGTCCGTGTGGGTTGGCAAAGTAAAAATTGGTGAAATCAGCAAATAATCAGTAAATAAAGGCTTGCAACAATTTGCAAACGGTATAAACTATATAAATCGTTTACTCGGAGGCTGCTCATGCAAACACTTGAACACCTGCACACGGCTCGGGTCGTGTTGGTCCGTTGGTTTCTGCGGCTCACGCACCACCACCAGCTCCATCAGCCCGAACATGTAGGCGCATTTGCCGGCTCTTTGTTGCCTCGTGAGGACTGGGACCACACTTAAGCGTCTAGCGCGTGGGTGGCTGGATGCCGCCCAATGTCGGGGGCTTTGCAATTGCGCTAAGGTCGCTCTATGAAGCAATCTTTTTTACGCCTTGGCTGGCGCACTTTGTGGCGCGATGTGCGCTCAGGCGAGCTGCGGCTCTTGGTCGTGGCGGTCACCTTGGCGGTGGCCTCGCTGACCTCAGTTGGGTTTTTTGCCGACCGCTTACAAGGCGGTTTGCAACGCGATGCACGCCAGTTGTTGGGCGGCGACGCGGTGGTGGCCACCGACCGACCGGCACCGACCGTGTTTGCCCAGGAGGCTCACCGCCTTGGGCTGGCGCAGGTGCAAACCCTTTCCTTCCAAACCATGGCCCGTGCGACCGAGCTCCAAGGCGGCGCGACCAAGCTGGTGGCGCTCAAGGCGGTGGAGCGGGGCTACCCGCTGCGCGGCACGCTGCGCCTCAATGACAGCCTGGGGGGGGCCGAAAGACTGGCCGGGGGTATCCCGAAACCTGGTGCCGCCTGGGTGGACGCTCAGGTGCTCGACGCCTTGGCGCTCAAGCTGGGCGACGCGCTCTTGCTTGGAAACCAGCAGTTCACCGTGGCCGCGCTGATCGCCAGCGAGCCCGACCGGGGCGCGGGCTTTATGAACTTTGCGCCGCGCGTGATGGTCAACGCTTCTGACGTGGCCGCCACCGGTTTGGTGCAACCGGCCAGCCGCGTGAACTACCGCCTGGCCGTGGCCGGAGAGGACGCGGTGGTGGCGCGCTTTGTGGCCTGGGCCAATGCACAAACCAAGGGTGCTGCGACGGCGGCGGGCAAGGATGGCGGCGCGCAGGCCGCGCCGATTCGCGGTGTGCGCATCGAGTCCACCCAGTCCGGCCGCCCGGAGTTGAGTCAAACCCTGGAGCGCGCCGAGAAGTTTTTAAGCCTGGTGGCGCTTTTGGCCGCGCTGCTCAGCGCCGTGGCCGTAGCCCTGGCGGCGCGCGCTTTTGCCGCCAAACACTTGGACGACTGCGCCATGCTGCGCGTGTTGGGGCTGAGCCAGCGCGCCATTGCTGCGTCTTATGCTTGGGAGTTCGCTTTAGTGGGTCTGTTTGCCAGCGGCCTAGGCGTTGCGTTGGGCTACGCGGTGCACTACCTGTTTGTTGTGCTGCTGGCCGGTTTGCTGGATGCTAGCTTGCCTGCGGCCACACTGGCGCCGGTAGGCCTGGGGCTGGGCATGGGGCTGACGCTGCTAGCGGCTTTTGGCCTACCACCGGTGCTGCAGCTGGCCCAAGTGCCGCCGCTGCGCGTGATACGGCGCGACGTGGGCAACTTGCGCCCAGCCTCCATCGGCGTGCTGGCCGTGGGCGTGCTGGGTTTTGCAGCGTTGCTGCTGGCCGTTAGCAGCGACCTGAAGCTCGGCTTGATCGCCGTGGGCGGTTTTGCTGCTGCCGTGCTGCTGTTCGCCGCTTTGAGCTGGTTGGCCATTCGCCTGCTGCGCGCCAGCGTGAACGAGGCCACTGCGCCGCGGGCGCTGGTGCTGGCCACCCGCCAAATATCCGCCCGCCCGGCCTACACCGTGGTTCAAGTCAGCGCGCTGGCGGTTGGCTTGCTGGCGCTGGTGCTCTTGGTGCTGTTGCGTACCGACCTGATCAGCAGTTGGCGCAAGGCCACTCCGGCCGACGCGCCCAATCGGTTTGTGATCAATGTGATGCCCGAGCAGGCCGATGGCTTTGTCGATGCGCTGCGCGGCGCGGGGGTTACTAAGCTGGATTGGTACCCCATGATCCGGGGCCGCCTGGTGGCGGTCAATGGCCGCTCGGTGTCGTCGGAGGACTACTCGGACGACCGCGCTAAGCGCCTGGTAGACCGCGACTTCAACCTCAGTCACAGCGCCACACGCCCCGATAACAACCAGGTGGTGGGTGGTGCCTGGACGCCGGAGGAGCCAGGTGCTATCAGCATGGAAGAGGGCATTGCCACCACGCTGAACCTCAAGCTCGGCGATACGCTGCGCTTTGACATGGCCGGGGTCCAAATGGATTCCAAGGTGACGTCTTTGCGCAAGGTGGACTGGACTTCCATGCGCGCCAACTTCTTTGCCATGTACCCGCTCAGCCGCATGGACGGCGTGCCCGCGACCTACATGGGCGCATTCAAGGCCCCAGCCACGCCGGGCTTTGACAACGCCTTGGTGCGCCAGTTTCCCAACGTCACCAACGTGGACATGAGTGCCACCATTAGTCAGATCCAGCGCATCCTGGACCAGGTGGTGCGCGCGGTGGAGTTTTTGTTTGGCTTTACGCTGGCTGCTGGGTTGGTGGTGTTGTTTGCGGCGGTGAGCGCCACGCGCGAGGAGCGCGCACGTGAATTTGCCATCATGCGAGCGGTGGGCGCCCAAAACCGCCTGCTGCGCCAGGTGCAGCGCATTGAGCTGGCGGGGGTCGGTTTGCTGGCGGGGTTTTTGGCCTCGGTGGTGGCCAGCGCCGTAGGCTGGGCGCTGGCGCGCTATGTGTTTGAGTTTTCGTGGACGGTGTCGCTCTGGGTGCCGCTGCTGGGCGCCCTAGCCGGGGCCGTGCTGGCGCTGGCGGCGGGTTGGTGGGGCCTGCGCGACGTGTTGCGCCGCCCGGTGGTGGAAACGCTGCGCCGCGCAGTGGCCTGACCGTCGACCTTGCATGACGAGCCCTGAACCTCCCGCCCTTGTGCCAACGGACGATGATGTGCCGCCCGCCAACCTGATAGCCCTGCTGGGTGGCGAGCAGGTGCTGCACGCATTGGTGGAACGCTTTTATGACCTGATGGAGCTCGAGCCTGGCTACGCCGCCTTGCGCGCTGCCCACGGCGCGTTGTTGACGCAGGCGCGGCAAAAGTTATTTTGGTTTTTGAGCGGCTGGATGGGCGGTCCGCAGTACTACATCGAGCGCTTTGGCCACCCCCGCCTGCGGCTGCGCCACATGCCGTTTTCCATCGGCATTCTGGAGCGAGACCAATGGCTGGCGTGCATGGACCAAGCCATGGGAGAGTTGCAGGTGGATGCGCAGCTGCGCCAGCGCTTGAGCGCATCGTTCTTTCAGACGGCAGACTGGATGCGCAACGTCTGAGTCCGATGGGCTAGTGGTTTTTGTTAGCCAACTTGCGGTACATGGTGGCCCGGCTAATGCCCAGTTGGCGCGCTGCCTTGGCGACGTTGCCTTGCGCGCGGGTGACCGCGTCCATGATCAAGGCCGATTCGATGTTCTTCAAAGACCCCCCGCCGGCAGAAGCCAGGGTGGCACGGGTTTCTGTGCCGCGACGCGGCGCGTTGGCGAGCGCGCAAAGCACTTGCACCCGCAGGCCAGACCACAGCGGTGTTTCCAGGGGCTGGCTTTGCGCGCTGCGCGCCGCGTCAAACAGGGTTTCAAATGCGGTGGCAAACAGCTCGCTGGCGTGCTGGCGCTGGGTGCTGGCGGAGCCGTGTTTGGGCATGGCTAGCATTTGGCGGGCCGCCGGATTGCTGCCTACGATGAAACCTTCGTGGTCCAGTGTTAGCAGCCCGTCGCGTTCACCTCCCATCGGGCTGCCAGGCCAGTTCAAACGCATGAGCAGGCGGTGTTGTAGCGACAGCAGCAAGCTGTTTTCGATCAGTCTGGCGGAGCTGCGTAATAGGTGCTTGAGCTCGGGGCGCTCAACGACCTCCACGCCGGTCAGGTCCAACATGCCCGCGCACTGGCCATCGGGTCCAAAAAGTGGTGTCCCAGCGCAGCTGTAGACGCTGTTGTCGGCAAAAAAATGTTCGCCCCGGTGCAGCCAGACACTGCGTAGCTCGGTAAGCGCAGCGCCGATGGCTGTGGTGCCGACCTGCGCTTCGGACAGGTCCAGACCGATGCGGGCAATGATGTCGGCACGCCGATCGGAGCGGTCCACCGGGCCTTGTACATCGACGACAACACCCTGGGCATCGGTCAAGATGGCAAAGTAGTTGGTGCCAGCGATCGCCTGGGTCAACCGGTCAATGGCAGGTTTGGCCGCCTCTAGCAGGGGTTGACTGGCATCTTGCACACGGCGCATGCGCTGTGCGCTGACCACATCAAATCCGACGGGGTCCAAAGGGGAAAGTCCCCGTGCCAGGCAACGCTGCCACGACCCTGTAATCCAGGGGGCAACAGCAGACGCGGCATCGAAATTACCCTCGAATAAAGCGCGCTGCCGTGACAACGCAATGCTGCGCAACCGGTCGGTTGGGGGAGGGCCTGTGTCGATCATGGGGCTTGATTTTGACGCTGCGGGCGCCAAAAAGTGTCTCACCTTGAGAAAAACTGACGGAATCTCGATCCGTACTAGGGTAAATACCAATTAATTACCGGGTTTGAAAGCCAACAATCACTATGTATTTCATTTCATAGGCATGTACTTGCATAGGTACCGTGTCTTTACCCTTCAGGAGTTACGCATGCAAAAGCTGTTGCATATCAACGCAGACAAGTGCACTGGTTGCCTCCAGTGCGAAATGGCGTGTTCATTTGAGAATTACGGCACGTTTGCCACCGCCAAATCGCGCATCAAAGTGTTTGACTTTCACCACACAGGCAAAAAGGTCCCGTACACCTGCACCCAGTGCGACGAAGCGTGGTGCCTGCACGCCTGCCCGGTAGAGGCGATCACGGTGGACAAATCCACCGGCGCCAAAGTGGTCAATGACGCCACCTGCGTCGGTTGCAAAGTCTGCACCATCGCCTGCCCATTTGGCACCATCAACTACGTGGAAGAAACCGGCAAGGTCCAGAAGTGTGATTTGTGCGGTGGCGACCCCGCCTGCGCAACGGCATGCCCCACAGGCGCCATCACCTTTATTGATGCCAATTGGACCGGCCTGAGCCGCATGGAGCAATGGGCCGACAAGCTGGGTAACCAGCCCTCTGCGGGCTAATTGCCCACAGTGACCCCAACGTTTATTACCTGATTTCTAGGAGCATCACTATGGCATGGGCTGGA
>CANHZG010000090.1 GCA_947464995.1 Comamonadaceae bacterium
CCCTTTGAAATCACGTCCCCCAAGCCTTGGGCTAGTGCCGCTTCAAAGGCCGCGTTCTGGCCGGGTTGGATGCGGATGTCGGCAATCTCAAGAATCATGGCAGGGCTCCAAGGTGTTTGTCGGGGTGAACCATGGGCTATGGCCACCTGCCGATGTTACCGGTCCGTGCGCGTATCCTTGGCACCATGGATTTTTGTGCGCCCGATCACCCTGGCTCCACCCCCTGGCCCCCCAACTGGCAGCGTCCGCAGTGGCCCGCGCCAGCCAAGGTGCGCGCCTTTTGCACCAGCCGCACCGGGGGCGTCTCCGTTGCACCGTATGACAGCATGAACCTGGGCCAGAACGTGGGTGACCGGCCTGAGGCGGTCGCTGCCAACCGGTTCCAATTGCAGCAGGCGCTGGGGGTGCGGACGGTTTTTTTGAACCAAGTCCATGGCTGTGAGGTGGTGGCGCTGACCCACGCGCATACCGACGGTGCGCAGGCCGACGGCAGTTGGACTGCGGCCCAGGGCTTGGCTTGCACGGTACTGGTGGCCGATTGCCTGCCACTGCTGCTGTGTACCACGGATGGCAGCCACGTGGCGGCCTTGCACGCCGGTTGGCGTGGCCTGGCGGGTGCGCAACCCCCCGGCGTCGCGCGGTCAGAAACCGCTGTGATCGAGACTTTTTTGAATGCCCAGGCGGCCTTGGGTCGAGGCCCTGCGTGCTGGATGGCATGGCTGGGGCCGTGCATTGGTCCGCAGGTGTTTGAGGTGGGCAACGAGGTGCGAGAGGCCTTTTTGCCCGGATCGCCAAGCGCCGCGCTTGCATTTGTGCCACAAGTGCGGGGCAAGTGGCTGGCAGACCTGGCGCTGCTGGCGCGCCAGCGCTTGCGCTTGGCTGGCGTGACCGAGGTTTACGGCAACGACAGCAGCGCGTCTTGGTGCACCGTGGGCAACCCGCTACGGTTCTTTTCGCACCGGCGCGACCGGGTCAGCGGGCGGTTTGCCGCCGGCATCTGGCGCATCTGAGGCGGCAGCTTGCCCGTGCGCCACAGCACGCGTCGCAGGGTCACTTTGCTGCGCTTCCTGGGCCAAGCGTGCGCGTTTGCGCGCCGGGGTTCCCATGAAATACAAGACCAGACCCACCGGCAAGAGCCCGTAGAGCACCAGCGTAACCAGCGCGCCCAGCACGGTGCCATTGCTGCTGGTGGCTTCGGCCACGGCCATCATCAGGGCGACGTATATCCAAGCAATCGGAATCAGGTACATGAAAGTTACGTTTCGCGTTTGTTTTGCGGGTTGCGGGTCACCGTGTCAGGAAAAAGAAGGACAGGCACCGGATAATTGGACAACTATGCCTTTTTGGCACCCATGACGGCGCGTAATTTTGAGGAGATACCGTGGAAGACCAAAAAGACCTGTGGGCCCAAACGGCGGCGCAATTTCAAGAGACTTTAAGCCAAAGCTGGACCAAGGCGCTAGTTAATTTTCAAAATTTGGATTTCAGCGCGGCCACGGCAGCCATGCCCCCTATGGCAGCGCCTTCAGCACCACTGCACTTTTCCACCGAAAAGTTGCAGCAATTGCAGCAGCAATACCTGAGCGAAGCCGCCGTGTTGCTCACCCAGGGCTTTTCCGCTGCCGCTCCCAAGACCGACGACAAGCGTTTTTCCGGCGCGGCGTGGTCCGATAACCCACTGGCTGCCTACACCGCCGCGCTGTATTTGCTCAACAGCCGCACCTTGATGGGTTTGGCCGACGCGGTGGACTCTGACGAAAAAACCCGCAACCGGGTGCGTTTTGCGGTGGAACAAGGCGTTGCCGCCGCAGCGCCGAGCAATTTTTTGGCTTTCAACGCCGAGGCGCAGAAAAAAGCGATTGAGACCAAGGGCGAGAGCATCGCCAAGGGCTTGCAAAACCTGCTGCACGACGTCAACCAAGGCCATGTTTCCATGACCGACGAGAGCCTGTTCACCGTCGGAAAAAACGTGGCCACCACCGAAGGTGCTGTGGTCTTTACCGGTGAATTGTTTGAATTGATTGAGTACAAGCCCCTCACGACCAAGGTGTTTGAGAAGCCGTTCCTTCTGGTACCGCCGTGCATCAACAAGTTCTACATTCTGGACCTGCAGCCCGAAAACTCCTTGATTCGCTACGCCGTCGCCCAGGGCCACCGCACCTTCGTGGTGAGCTGGCGCAACCCCCAGGCGGATTTGGGCCACAAAACCTGGGACGACTACATTGAGGATGCCGTTATCAAGGCCATTGCGGTCACGGGCGACATCGTGGGCAAGTCCGGTATCGACGGCGGTATCAATGCCTTGGGTTTTTGTGTGGGCGGCACGATGCTGACCACGGCCTTGGCGGTCCTAGCTGCGCGGGGGCGGCACCCGGTGGCCAGCGCCACGCTGCTGACCACCTTGCTGGACTTTAATGACACTGGCATTTTGGATGTCTTTATTGACGAGGCCTTTGTCCAGTTCCGGGAAAAAGAGATGGGTCAGGGTGGCCTGATGAAGGGCCGAGACCTGGCTTCCACCTTCAGCTTCTTGCGCCCCAACGATCTGGTGTGGAACTACGTGGTGGGCAACTACCTCAAAGGCGAAACGCCACCGCCCTTTGATTTGCTGTACTGGAACTCCGACGCCACCAACTTACCTGGCCCTTTTTACGCTTGGTACTTGCGCAATACCTACCTGGAAAACAAGTTGGTCAAACCGGGTGCCGCCACGGTGTGCGGCGAACACATTGACCTGGGTCTGTTGGACCTGCCGGTCTATATTTACGGCTCGCGGGAAGACCACATCGTGCCCATCGATGGTGCTTACGCTTCGACTCAGGCGCTTCCGGGGAAAAAGCGCTTTGTGATGGGCGCCTCGGGCCACATCGCAGGCGTCATAAATCCCCCGGCTAAAAATAAGCGCAGCCATTGGATTCGTGGCGACGGTAAACTGCCCAAAACCCACGCAGCGTGGCTGCAAGGCGCTACCGAACACCCGGGCAGCTGGTGGACCGACTGGTCGCGCTGGCTGCAAGCACAGGCCGGCAAGCAGATCGCGGCACCCAAAACCTATGGCCGAGGCAAGTACAAGGCGGGTACCCCCGCACCGGGTAATTACGTACTCGCCAAAGCCTGATTTGCCTAGCGGCTAGGGCATCATTCTTTTTCTTTTCTCAACCCAAAAAACATCCGGAGCAATTTCATGGAAGACATCGTCATCGTCGCAGCCACCCGCACTGCAGTCGGCAAATTTGGCGGCAGCCTGGCCAAAGTGGCCGCACCCGAGCTGGGCGCTGCCGTCATCAAGAACCTGCTGGAGCGTACCCAGCTGGGTGCGGACCAGATCGGTGAAATCATCATGGGCCAGGTGCTGGCTGCGGGCTCGGGCCAAAACCCGGCGCGCCAGTCGCTCATCAAGAGCGGCGTGGCCAAAGAAACCCCGGCGCTCACCATCAACGCGGTGTGCGGTTCGGGCCTCAAGGCCGTCATGCTGGCGGCCCAGGCCGTGGCCTATGGCGACAGCGAGATCGTGATCGCCGGTGGCCAGGAAAACATGAGCGCCTCGCCCCATGTGCTGATGGGCAGCCGCGACGGCCAGCGCATGGGCAACTGGAACATGGTGGACTCCATGATCGTTGACGGCCTGTGGGACGTCTACAACCAATACCACATGGGCATTACCGCCGAGAACGTGGCCAAGGCGCACGGCATTACCCGCGACATGCAAGACGCGCTGGCCCTGGCCAGCCAGCAAAAAGCCGCCGCTGCGCAGGACGCAGGCCGCTTTGTGGACGAAATCGTGCCCTTCTCCATCGCCCAGAAAAAGGGCGACCCCATCGTCTTTTCGGCCGATGAGTTCATCAACCGCAAGTCCAATGCCGAAGCGCTGGCCGGTTTGCGCCCCGCCTTTGACAAAGCCGGTGGCGTGACCGCAGGTAATGCGTCCGGCATCAACGACGGCGCTGCCGCCGTGATGGTGATGACGGCCAAAAAGGCCGCTGCCCTGGGCCTGACGCCGCTGGGACGCATTGCCAGTTTTGCAACCAGTGGCCTGGACCCCGCCATGATGGGCATGGGCCCGGTGCCCGCCTCGCAAAAAGCGCTGGCCCGTGCGGGTTGGAAGCCACAAGACCTGGATTTGCTCGAAATCAACGAAGCTTTTGCCGCTCAGGCCTGTGCGGTCAATCAACAAATGGGCTGGGACACGTCCAAGGTCAACGTCAATGGCGGCGCGATTGCGATCGGGCACCCGATAGGTGCGTCCGGTTGCCGTATTTTGGTCACCTTGCTGCACGAAATGCAGCGCCGCAATGCCAAAAAAGGCATCGCCAGCCTGTGCATTGGCGGCGGCATGGGGGTTGCTTTGACCATCGAGCGTTAGTTCAATTCAATTCATTAGCTAGTTAATAACCAAGAAGGAGATAAGCATGAGTCAGAAAGTAGCCTACGTCACCGGCGGTATGGGTGGTATCGGTACCGCCATTTGCCAGCGCCTGCACAAAGAAGGCTTTAAAGTGATCGCCGGTTGCGGCCCCACGCGTGACCATGTCAAGTGGATTGGCGAACAGGCGGCACTGGGTTACACCTTTTACGCGTCCGCTGGCAATGTGGGTGACTGGGATTCCACCGTCGAAGCATTCACCAAGACCAAGGCCGAGCACGGCAGCATTGATGTGCTGGTGAATAACGCCGGTATCACCCGCGACCGCATGTTCCTGAAAATGAGCCGCGAAGACTGGGACATGGTGATCGAAACCAACCTCAACTCGATGTTCAACGTGACCAAGCAAGTGGTGGCCGACATGGTAGAAAAAGGTTGGGGCCGCATCATCAACATCTCATCAGTCAATGGCGAAAAAGGCCAGGCTGGGCAGACCAACTATTCGGCGGCCAAAGCCGGTATGCACGGATTTTCAATGGCCTTGGCGCAAGAACTCGCCACCAAGGGTGTGACGGTCAACACCGTGAGCCCCGGCTATATCGGCACGGACATGGTCAAAGCCATTCGTGAAGATGTGCTGGCCAAGATCGTTGCTACCGTACCGGTCAAACGCTTGGGCGAACCCAGTGAGATCGCCTCCATCATCGCCTGGCTGGCCTCAGAAGAAGGCGGTTACGCCACCGGAGCGGACTTCTCGGTCAATGGCGGTTTGCACATGGGTTAAGGCATCTGCTTGGCATCAGCACGCTGGTGCCAATGAAAAACCCGCCTCGGCGGGTTTTTTTGTGGGCATTGCGGGCGTGGTGCCTCAGCCATTCAGGCCCTTGTACAACATATAGCCTGCCAGGCCATACAACAAAACCGCAAAAATGCGCTTTAGCTGTGCAACCGGCACGCGGTGGGCCACACTGGCGCCCCAAGGTGCCGTAAGCACGCTACACGCGCCAATCACCCCCAGGGCGGGCAGCCATACGTAACCCAGCGCACCGTCGGGGAGTTCGGTGAGTGCCGAGCCGCTAATGATGTAGCCCAGGGTATTTGCCAGTGCGATAGGGAAGCCCAGCGCGGCGCTGGTTCCCACCGCATTGCGTATGGGTACATTGCGCGAAACCATGAACGGCACGCTAACGAAGGCGCCGCCGGCACCCACCAATCCCGATAAAAATCCGATCAGACCACCTGCGGCCACCTGACCGGCGGGTCCTGGCATCTCGCGGCTGGCCAGCGGAGTCTTGTTTCGCAGCATTTGGGTAGCCGACACGCTAACGAACAGCCCGAAGAACACAGCAAGCCAGGTGCCCTTGAGGATGCTGAACATTCCGACGCTGGCCAGAGCCCCGCCGATCAGAATGCCAGGCGCGAGCCGTTTCACGATGTCCCACCGCACCGACCCACGCTGGTGGTGTGCCCGCACGCTGGACAAGCTGGTAAAAACAATGGTAGCCATCGAAGTGGCAATCGCCATCTTGACTGCCAAGTCAGCGCTGACGCCTCGGTGCGACAGGATGAGCGTCAAAAAGGGACCCATCAGCATCCCACCGCCAATACCCAGCAGGCCGGCCAAAAATCCGGTGCACAAGCCGAGCAACGCTAGTTCGGCGATTAAGGTGGGTTCTAGCATGGGAGTGGTGTGGTGGTGTTGGACGAGGGTGTTTGTGGCACACCATGGACCGGCACCGAGCGTTGAACTTTATGCGCAGCGACGGCAGGTCAATGGAGTTTTCTCAGGCCAGACCGTCGCGCTCCAGGTGCACCAATAAACGACAAGCAACGAAAGTCGCGTGTACCGTTGGCATTGTAGGTGCGTGAATCAGGGGCTGGTTAGCCCGAACAGGGTGAGTACCCCTTGTTGGGACTGTCGCCAAGAGGCGGGCCGCGCCTCCATAGCCAAGGCATACTTAGGCTTGTGTTTAACGATCCTCAAGGGTGACATTGATGCAATGGATGCGATTCGACTACCAGGGCGCAGCAAGCTTTGGTGTTCTGGAAGGGGAAAAGGTGCGGCGTTTCCAAGGCGACATGTTTGGGACGGCCTTGGCCACGCAGGACACATTTGACGTGGCCGGGGTCCGGTGGCTGCCGCCGTGCCGACCGGGCAAGGTTATCGGCTTATGGAACAATTTTCGCGCCGCCGCCGAAAAGAACGGCTGGGCCCAGCCCACCGAACCACTTTACTTCTTGAAATCGCCAGGCAGTGTCGCGGCACATTCGCAGCCCATCGCCGTGCCCGCAAGCTATGGTGGCAGGGTGGTATACGAGGGCGAACTGGTGGTGGTCATCGGCAAGTCGGCTCGCGCGGTAAGCACTCAGGACGCGGCGGCGCACATCTTTGGCTACAGCTGTGGCAACGATCTCACTGCGCTCGAGTTGCTGCACAGCGACTCCTCCTTCGCCCAGTGGACGCGCGCCAAAAGCTTTGACGGGTTTGCCGCCTTCGGCCCGGTCATTGAGACCAACTTCAACCCCGCGACAGCGCAGCTGCGTACCTTGGTGGGCGGGCGCGAGCGGCAGAACTACGCCTTGTCGGACATGTTTTTTAGTCCTTTGGAAATCGTCTCACGCATCTCGCAGGACATGACCTTGGAGCCCGGCGACCTCATTTACTGTGGCACCTCGCTGGGTGTGCTGCCCATGAAACCCGGCACCACTGTGGAGGTGGTGATCGACGGCATAGGCACCCTGTCCAACCTCTACGGCTGACTCTTCTAAAGGGCTGCGACTTGCAGGCGGCCCTTGTGGGTTGCAAGCGTGTGGGCGAGCAACTGGGCGGCCGCAAAAATGGCGTCAATAGTCGGTGTGGGCGTTTCAGTGATGCGACCGAGTTCCACCACGGAGCCCACGAGCGCATTGAGCTCAATGGCGCGACCGTGTTCCACATCCTGCAACATGGACGTCTTGTGCGCACCCACTGCCTGGGCGCCTGCGATGCGCTTGTCCAGCGAAATTTTGAAGACCACGCCGAGTTTCTCGGCCACCGTCTGCGCCTCGCTCATCATGTTGGCCGCCAGCGCACGCGAAGGTGCGAAGGTGCAGATATCTTCCAGCGTGGCATGCGTCAGCGCGGATATCGGGTTAAAGCTCAGGTTGCCCCAAAGTTTCAGCCAGATTTCGCCGCGGATGTCACGCGACACCGGTGCCTTAAAGCCCGCGCGCATCATCGCCTGTGAAAGTGCCTCAATGCGTTCGCTGCGGCTGCCGTCGAGTTCACCGAGCGTAAAGCGGTTGCCCTCGATGACCCGGACGACACCAGGCGCTACCAATTCAGCTGCTGGATAGACAACGCTGCCGATAATGCGGTCGCTGCCGATCGCTGCCGCAATGCGCCCACCGGGATCGACGCTGTCCAAACCTCGCCCCTCGTGGGCCCCCCCGAGCCGGTGGAAGTACCACCAGGGGATGCCGTTGATCATGGTGACCACCAGGGTATTGGGCCCCAAAAGTTCTTGTAAGTCAGGCAGCAGATCCCCTACTTGGTGCGCCTTTACGGTCAACAGAACCGCGTCCTGAGGGCCTGCATCGGCCATCCGTTGGACAGCACGCACACCGGGTGCATGCTCTTCGCTACCGTCTTCCATGATCAGTCGAAAGCCATTGCTCTGAATGGCAGCTAGGTTTTGGTTGCGTGCGATGAACGTTACGTCTTCACCAGCGTTGGACAGCTTGGCACCCAGATAGCCCCCAATGGCCCCGGCCCCGACAATGCAAATTTTCACTTTCAAGCCTCAAATTGACGCTGTTCGCTGGCGCGCAACGCGTTTTTGAACATGGACCAGAGCGGCCAAAGCAAAAGCAAAACAGCCAACCCAGAGATCGAGCCCACCAGCGGGTTAGACCAGAAAATAGACAGCGAACCCTGGGACAGCAGCATCGACTGCCGGAAACTCGCTTCCGCCATGTCACCCAGCACCAGCGCCAGCACCAGCGGTGCCATCGGGTACTTGAGTTTCTTAAATAGATAGCCGACGACGCCAAAAACCAGCATCATCACGACGTCAAACATGGAACTGTGCACCGTATAAGCGCCGATCGCACAGATGACTACGATCACCGGTGCGATGACCGAAAACGGAATACGCAGAAATGCGGCCCAGAACGGCACGGTGGTCAGCACGACGATGAGCCCCACCAGATTGCCGAGGTACATGGAGGCAATCAGACCCCATACAAAATCCTTGTGTTCGACAAAGAGCATGGGTCCGGGTTGTAGGCCCCAGATCATCAGACCGCCCAACAGCACGGCCGCCGTAGGCGAACCTGGTATTCCCAGCGTGAGCATGGGCAGCAGGGCGGATGTGCCTGCGGCGTGGGCGGCAGTTTCCGGCGCCAACACGCCTTCGATCTGGCCCTTGCCAAATGAATCGGGATCCTTGGACATGCGCCGCGCGATACCGTAGCTCATAAATGACGCCGGTGTGGCGCCACCGGGCGTGATGCCCATCCAGCAACCCACGGCAGTGGAGCGCAAAAAAGTCATCCAGTAACGCGGCAGCTCTTTCCAGGTCTGCAGCACCACCCGCATGTTGAGCTTGGCGCTTTTTCCCTTGAAGGCGAGACCTTCCTCCATGGTGAGAAGGATTTCTCCGATGCCAAACAGGCCAATAACCGCAATCAGAAAGTCAAAGCCTTTGAGCAACTCAGGAAACCCATAGGTCATGCGCAATTGCCCGGTGACCGTATCCATTCCCACCGCAGCCAGGGCAAACCCCAGCATCATGGATGCGACTACCTTGGCCGCCGGCTCCTTGCTCATACCCACGAAGCTGCAAAAGGTCAGCAGCTGCACCGCAAAGTATTCGGCCGGGCCGAAATGGAGCGCAAATTTTGCGAGAACCGGCGCTAAAAAGGTAATCAGCGCGACGGCAAACAGCGCACCCACAAACGATGAGGTGAACGCCGCCGTCAGCGCCTGCGCCGCGCGGCCCTGCTGCGCCATCGGATAGCCGTCAAACGTCGTGGCCACTGACCAGGGTTCACCCGGAATATTGAACAGAATGGAAGTGATTGCCCCACCAAACAGCGCCCCCCAGTAAATGCAGGACAGCATGATGATGGCCGATGTGGGGTTCATCGAGAACGTTAGCGGCAGCAAGATGGCGATGCCATTGGCTCCACCAAGCCCGGGCAACACACCGATCAAAATGCCCAGCGTGATACCCACCAGCATGTAAACCAGGTTCGGTAGCGTCATGGCGACGCTAAAACCCTGCATCAGGTTGTTGATCTCGTCCATTAGAAGCCCAACAAGTTTTCGATAGGCCCTTTGGGTAGTGGAACCAGGAACCAGCGCTCAAACACGACGAAGAATGCCAATGGGACCGCGAGGGACACGCTGACAGACGGTAACCAGCCAAATTTGCCGTAGCGTCGCATAAAGTAGCCAATCAGCAGCGCCGATGGCAGATAGATGCCCAGCCAAACCATGGCGATGATGTACACGGTCATGGGTATGAGCATGGCAAATACGGTCGCCAACTGCTCCCTTTCGGCGAACAGGGCCTGGTTCTTCCCCCAGGTCAGCAGGGTCGACAGAAAGACGGTGGCGCTAGAGGCGATCAGTATCAAGCCAATGTAGAAAGGGAAATAGCCCGCACGTGGCCCGTCGTCGGCCCAGTCGATGCCTACGCGCACACTGTCCCTTATTACAAGGGCAGCGAGCAGCATGAGCAGGATGGATACGGCGAGTTCGGGACCGCGTTCCTTCAAGGGTGGTTTTTCAGGGTCACCCTGCCGTTTTGATGGTTCTTTCATTACGCACCTTAGTTGGCCATAAAGCCGGCTTCCCTCATCAGTACGCGGTGGACCTGCTCGTTTTTGCCCAGCCAGTCAACATATGCGTCGCCAAACATGACAGTCTGCTTGAACGCACCCTTTTCC
>CANHZG010000091.1 GCA_947464995.1 Comamonadaceae bacterium
CTCCATGCCGGGGCGGCTGGTCCAGACGTTTTTGCAGGTGACCGAACAGGTGTGGCAGCCAATGCACTTGTCCAGGTTAAGCACCATAGCGATTCGGGCGCGTATTTTCATGGCTATTTTTCTCCTTAGGACTGGATAGTGGGGGCGGCTTCGCCATCGAGCCAGTCGACCTTGCGCATCTTGCGCACCACCACAAATTCGTCGCGGTTGGTACCGATGGTTCCGTAGTAGTTAAAGCCATAGCTGAACTGTGCGTAGCCACCGATCATGTGCGTGGGTTTGGTCACGATGCGGGTCACCGAGTTGTGAATCCCGCCACGGGTTCCAGTGATTTCCGCACCGGGGGTGTTGATAATTTTTTCCTGTGCGTGGTACATCAACACCATGCCCGGGTTCACCCGCTGGCTGACCACGGCACGGGCGGCAATCGCACCGTTGATATTGAAGAGCTCGACCCAATCGTTGTCCTCAATGCCTGCTACTTTGGCGTCGTCTTCACTGAGCCAGATTACCGGGCCACCGCGATTGAGCGTCAGCATCATCAGGTTGTCGGTGTAGGTGCTGTGAATGCCCCATTTCTGGTGTGGCGTGATGAAGTTCAAGGAAATTTCCTTGTTGCCGTTGGGCTTGCGCTCCATGATGCCGCTCACCGCTTTCAAGTCCACGGGTGGGCGGTATGTGCAAAGGCCTTCCCCGAAAGCAATCATCCACGGGTGATCCAAATAGAAGTGCTGCCGACCCGTCAGGGTGCGCCAAGGGATCATCTCGTGCACATTGGTGTAGCCGGCGTTGTAGCTCACGGTCTCACTCTCTATACCGCTCCACGTCGGGCTCGAGATAATCTTGCGCGGCTGCGCCTGGATGTCGCGAAAGCGGATTTTCTCGTCTTCCCGGTGGATTGCTAAATGGGTATGGTCTCTTCCGGTGATCTTGCCCAGCGCTTCCCATGCTTTCACAGCCACGTGGCCGTTGGTCTCGGGGGCGAGTTGCAGCACCACTTCACACGCATCGATATCGCTCTCAATCTTTGCCATACCCTTGGTCACGCCTTCGGCATGCACCTTGCCATTGAGTTCGGCCAGTTGTTTGACCTCGACCTTGGTATCCCAGCCAATGCCTTTGCCGCCATTGCCTGCCTTTTCCAACAGGGGGCCCAGCGCCGTAAAGCGCTTGAATGTATTGGGGTAGTCGCGCTCGATCACCGTGATCTGCGGCGCAGTCTTGCCCGGAATCAGCTCGCATTCGCCGCGTTTCCAGTCCTTCACGTCAAAGGGCTGGGCGAGTTCAGCCGGGGTGTCGTGCATCATCGGAGTCAACACCACTTCTTTTTCCACGCCCAAATGGCCGACGCAGACTTTGCTGTAGGCCTGTGCAAATCCCTTGTAGATTTCCCAGTCGCTCCTGCTTTGCCAGGCCGGATCCACCGCAGTGGACAGCGGGTGGATGAACGGATGCATGTCGCTGGTATTGAGGTCGTTCTTCTCGTACCAGGTGGCCGTGGGCAGCACGATGTCGGAATACAGGCAGGTAGTGCTCATGCGGAAGTCCAAGGTAACCAGCAGGTCTAACTTGCCTTCGGGCGCGGCCTTATGCCATTGCACCTCTGCTGGTTTGGCATCGTCCGCCCCCAGATCCGCGCCCTGCACGCCGTGGGTGGTTCCCAGCAGGTGTTTCATAAAGTACTCATGGCCCTTGCCACTGGACCCGAGCAGGTTGGAGCGCCACACAAACATATTGCGCGGCCAGTTGGCTGGATGGTCTGGGTCCTCGCAGCTCATCTTCAAAGAACCGTCCCTCAAGGACTTCACCACGTAGTCCTTGGGGTCCATGCCCACTGCCATGGCGTCTTTGACCACCTGGAAGGGGTTGGTCTGCAACTGCGGCGCGCTGGGTAGCCAGCCCATGCGCTCGGCACGCACGTTGTAGTCGATCAGGCTGCCGCCGTATTTGCTCTTGTCGGCCAGGGGAGAAAGAATTTCCTCCACACCCAGCTTTTCGTAGCGCCACTGGTCGGTGTGTGCGTAAAAGAAGCTTGTGCTGTTCATCTGCCGTGGCGGGCGCACCCAGTCCAACGCAAAGGCCAGCGCGGTCCAACCGGTTTGCGGGCGGAGTTTTTCTTGCCCCACATAGTGGGCCCAGCCGCCGCCACTCTTGCCGATGCAGCCGCACATCATCAACATATTGATGATGCCGCGGTAGTTCATATCGCTGTGGTACCAGTGGTTCATGGCCGCGCCGATGATGACCATGGACTTGCCTTGGGTCTTGTCGGCGTTGTCAGCAAACTGGCGTGCCACGGCAATCACCTGGTCGCGTTTGACGCCGGTGATCTTTTCCTGCCAGGCGGGGGTGTAAGGCGTATCGTCGTCAAAACTGAGGGCGGCGTTTTCACCGGGGATGCCACGGGCCACGCCGTAATTTGCCACCGTCAGGTCAAACACCGTCGCAATCAGCGCCGTGCGAGCGTCACCGGCCTTGCCCAGCTTGATGCGACGCACAGGTACCTTGCGCACCAGAATGTCGTCAACCGCACCATCTTGCTTGTTGGCGCTGAAGTTAGGGGTGTCGATACCGCCGAAATACGGAAAGCCGACTTCACCAATCTCGTAATCAGCAGGCTCACCTGCGGCGCAGTCCTCCATCAAACTGAGCTTCAACTTGACCTTGCCATCGTGGCGCGCTTCCTTGTCCTCCAAATTCCACTTGCCCACATCAGCCCGCCCTTCAGCGCCCCAGCGAAAACCAATGGAGCCGTTGGGAACCACGATTTTGTCGGTCTCATCGAACGCCAATGTCTTCCACTCGGGGTTGTTGTTTTGGCCGAGCTTGCCGTTGAAGTCACTGGCGCGAAGGTAGGCGCCAGGCACCAGCACCGTTCGGCCGTCTGGCAGCTTGCGCTCTTCCAGTTGCACCAGGTTGGGCATGTCGGTGAACCGGCGCACGTAGTCGTCAAAGTAGGCGCTGCGCTTCTCAAAGTAAAACTCTTTCAGGATCACGTGGCCCATAGCCATGGCCACGGCGGCGTCGGTGCCTTGCTTGGGGTGCATCCACAAATCGGCCAGCTTGCTGATCTCGGCGTAGTCGGGCGTGATGGCTACGGTCTTGGCGCCCTTGTAGCGCACCTCAGTAAAAAAGTGGGCATCCGGCGTGCGGGTCTGGGGCACGTTGGAACCCCAGGCAATGATGAAAGTCGAGTTGTACCAATCGGCTGACTCGGGCACATCGGTCTGCTCGCCCCAGACTTGGGGACTAGCAGGTGGCAGATCGCAATACCAGTCATAAAAGCTCATGCACACGCCGCCAATCAAGGACAGGTAGCGGCTGCCAGCGGCATAGCTCACCATGGACATGGCTGGGATGGGCGAGAAACCGATCACGCGGTCCGGGCCCCACTTCTTGGCCGTATAGACATTGGCCGCAGCAATCAGCTGATTGACCTCGTCCCAACTGCTGCGCACAAAGCCGCCCAGGCCACGTTGCTTGACCCATTGGCTGCGTGCCGTTTCGCTCTCCACTATCGATGCCCAGGCGTTTACCGGGTCTTTGGCCACTACCAAAGCCGCGCGCCACTGTGTCAGCAGGCGGGCGCGGATCATGGGGTATTTGACGCGGTTGGCGCTGTACAAATACCAGGAATACGAAGCTCCGCGAGCACAACCACGTGGCTCATGGTTAGGCAGATCGGCACGGGTACGCGGGTAGTCGGTCTGCTGGGTTTCCCAGGTGACGATGCCGCCCTTGACATAGATCTTCCACGAGCATGAGCCCGTGCAGTTCACGCCGTGGGTGCTGCGCACAATTTTGTCGTGCGCCCAGCGGTCGCGGTAAGCGTCTTCCCACGTGCGGTCCTCTGCGGTGGTCATGCCGTGACCATCAGAAAAACTCTCCTTTGGTGCTGAGAAGTGGCTCAGGCGGTCCAGAAAATGGCTCATTGATTACTCCGTTTTGAAAGTGTTGTGTTGGTTTGCCGGAGCGATCAGGGGTTTTTGATCTCGGACCCAGCGCGCAGATAAAACCACCAGTTCAGCACCAGACACAGGGCGTAAAAGGCGGCAAAGCCGTACATGGCAATTTGTGGTGTCCCGGCCTTGATCTGGGCACCAATTACCACGGGTGCGATAAACGCACCGTAGGCGGCGATGGCCGAGGTCCAACCCAACACAGGGCCTGCCTGCGAGCGATCAAAGATCACGCCGATGGTTCGGAAGGTGGAACCATTGCCGATACCGCTGGCAGTAAACAGTACGATGAACAGCGCCATAAAGGGCATGAAATACTGCTCAGGAGTAGCCGAACCGTAGGCGAGCCACATCACATAGCCCACGGCCACTGAGGCCAAGACCATCACGGCCGAGATGGCTTGCGTAACGATGGATCCACCTATCTTGTCCGACACCCAACCGCCTATGGGGCGCACGAGCGCGCCGACAAAGGGGCCGATCCAGGCATAGGTCAAGGCCGACGGGGCATGGGGGTTCTTCAGCGTGTGCTGCATCACGCCTGCCGCATCGGGCACATGGCTGATTCCGAAGATCACGGTAATGGACAGCGGCAGTGCCATCGAAAAACCAATAAAGGAACCAAAGGTCACGATATACAGCAGCGTGAGCGACCAGGTGTGTTTATTGCTAAAAATAGCGAACTGCTTGGCGATGTTTTCCTTCATGGCACCAAAGGCAGCCAAACGCATCACCATCAGTGTGGTGAAAACAATCAGTGGCATGGCAATCCACATATTGAGGATGCCAAGACCCGTGGGCGCGGGCAAGTACAGATACAGGCCCAAACCGGCAGGGATGAAAGACAAGGTGTAGAGCCAGATGATCTTGAGGAAGGCAGCGAAGGTTCCACCGCTGTCGGGTGTCACCGTGTTCAGGTTGCTCATGCCAAAGTACGCCAGCACCGACAAAGGAATCAGCGACAACAGCCAGGCAAAGCCGGCGTTCTGGATCCAGGTGGGGGTTCCCGCCACGATCTTGCCCAGAATCCAACCACTGTCTTTCACCAGCACCATCGAGTCGCCGCCCAGGCTGCCGAAGATGCTCAGCGTCATCACCAGCGGAATCACGATCTGCATGGTGGTAACGCCGAAGTTGCCCAGACCGGCATTCAGACCCAGTGCCGTACCCTGCAAGCGTTTAGGGAAAAACGTGCTGATGTTGGACATGGAGCTAGCAAAGTTGCCACCACCGACCCCCGACCACAGCGCCATGAGCTGAAAGCTCCACAAGGGCCACTCTGGATGTTGCAACACCACACCGGTACCCAACGCAGGCGCCAGCAGCATGGCGGTGGTCAGGAAGATGGTGTTGCGCCCGCCAGCCACCCGGATCAGGAAGGAAGCCGGGATGCGCATGGTGGCTCCGGCCAAGCCAGCTATTGCCGTGAGCGAGAAAAGCTCAGCCTGGGTAAATGGAAAACCCAGGTTCAGCATCTGTACGGTGATGATGCCCCACATGCCCCAGATCGCGAAACCACAGAGCAGCGCGGGCACTGAAATCCAAAGGTTGCGATAGGCTATTTTCTTACCCGTGTTTTCCCAAAATTGCTCATCCTCGGGGCGCCAATCGGAAATATCGACGCCGCTCTTTTTGTTGGGTTTCATGTGCTACTTTCGGTGAAAAAGGGGTTTAGATCTGTGGCTGCAAAGTGCGAGCGTTGCTGCCCATGACCAGGCGGCTGCGCACCTCGGTCCAGTACATCCACACCAGCGAAACCCAAACCACGCCGTACATCAGCATGAAAGCACTGGAGCGCACGCCGGTGATGTCCATGAGCACGCCGAACATGACGGGCAGCACAAAGCCGCCCAGGCCGCCGGCCAGCCCAACGATGCCGCTGATGGTTCCGATGTTGTGGGTGTAGTCGTCGCTGATGTACTTGAAGACGCTGGCCTTACCAAAGGCAAAGGCAATACCCAAGACAAACATCAGGCCCGTAAACAAATACACGTTCAACCCGATGTGAAACGTGGCCGGACCGGTCACCGTCATCACCGTGAAGTCGGTCTGCGGGTAGGACAATAGGAACAGGCAAATCCAGCTTACCCACAGCACCCACCACGTAACCGAATGGGCACCGTATTTGTCCGACAGAATGCCGCCAAAGGCGCGTAAAACACCCCCGGGTAGCGAGAAGCAGGCTGCCAGCAGTGCGGCCAGGCGGATGTCCAGACCAAATTCGCCCACGTAGTACTGCACCATCCACAAGGACATGGCTACATAGCCGCCAAAAACAATGCTGTAGTACTGGCAGTACTTGATGACCTTGGGGTCCTTCAGGGCCTTGAGCTGTTCCATGAACTTGACGTCGCTTGCCACTTGGTGGCTCGGGTCGGTATGGCTGAACATCCAAAACAACACCAAGGTTCCGAGCATGATGGCGGCGTAGACGTGGGGCACCGCGGCCCAGCCAAAGGCCACCAACAGTACGGGCGCTAGAAATTTATTGACCGCCGCACCCGAGTTGCCGGCGCCGTAGACACCCATGGCCATGCCCTGACGGTTCTTGGGGAACCAGCGTGCCACATAGGGTGTACCCACCGAAAAGGAGCCCCCGGCCAAGCCAACGAAAAGGCCGATGGTGAGAAAGTGCCAGTACGCAGTGGCATAGCCCATCATCCAGATGGCGGGCACGGTGGTAGCCATCAGGCAGGCCATCACCACGCGTCCACCGAACCGGTCGGTCCAGATACCCAGTGGCACGCGAATCAGTGAACCCGTCAGCACCGGCATGGCAGTGAGCAATCCGAACTGGGTGGAGTTGAGGTCGAGCATCTTCTTGATCGGAATACCGATCACGCCGAACATCATCCAAACCATGAAGCAAACCGTAAAGGCAAGCGTGCTGACAATCAGCACCGACCAGGCTCTTTTGGAATCCTGAATTTGCGTAGGCATGCGCACTCCTGTTGTGATGGCATGACTGTCGGGTTTTCGTCTCGCGCTGAATATCCCTCGAAGGAATGCGTGCGTGCGTAAAAAAGAACTAGGGCAGCCGTGGCCGCCCTAGTTCTGAAGTAGTAGCAAGCCCAAAGACCCGCCAACTGTTGATCTGGCTCAAACCATGCCGCGCGCCGCGGCGTATACCGCAACCTGCACCCTGGATGTGAGGGCCAGCTTGCGAAAGATGTGCTGCACATGCACTTTGACGGTGGCCTCCGCAATAGCGAGTTCACGCGCAATCAGCTTGTTGCTGTCGCCGCGCGCAATCAGACCCAAAATCTGGCGTTCGCGGCCTGAAAGCGATTCAAACGCGGCATCCTGCAAGTTTGGCAAGCGGGGAGGCTGGGCGATTAAGCTCTCGCAACCGGGGCCCTTGGCGCGAAAGGCGGTTACAAATTTCGTCATCATGTCCGGGCTGACGACACACTCACCGCCGAGCACTTTTTCAATGGAGTCGCACAACTGCTCCGTCTCCACAGTTTTGAGCAGATACCCGTCAGCCCCGGCGAGCATGGCGGCGGCCAGGTCGTCCTCGCTCTCGCTCACGGTCAGCATCAGAATGCACGCCGCCGGATAACTGTCCTTAAGCGCCCCAATGCCATCGACCCCTCGGACACCCGGCAAATGGTTGTCCAGCAGGATCACCTGGGGCCGCTCTGTGCGACAGCAGCGCAAGGCTTCGCCGATGTCACCAGCCTGTCCAGCGATAGCGAAGCGTCCGTCTTGCGACAGGAGGGAAACCAGGCCCCGTCGAAACAGCGTGTGGTCGTCAACGACCAGCAATTGAATGGGATTCATGCCTTGTATTGTCGGGCGCTAAGGTTCAGGCAGCACGGTCCAGAGCGGCAAGCGCTTGGGCGTCCAGGTTCATGCTCCCGCCGTTGACACCCGATACGGGGTGCGCTGGCAAGCTCAGAACCACGCGGGTGCCCTCCCCCAGCACCGACTGCACCAGCACGGTGGCGCCGATGCGTGCGGCGCGCTCCTGCATGATTTGCATGCCGACATGGGTGGTTTGGCTCTGCGGGCTCATGGCGCTAAAGCCGCAGCCATCGTCACGCACCTCAAAACACCACTCGGCGCCCTTGGACACTTCCAAAAAAACACGGGTGGCCTTCGAATGCTTGCGCACATTGGACAGAGCCTCCTGCATCACGTGTAAGACCTGCACCTGCACGTCGGCTGGCAGCGGCAAGCCTTCGCCATTGACGTGCAATTGCGTTGGCAAACCGGTCTGGTGTTTGAACTTTTGCAAGGTTTCCTGCAGCGCGGCCTCAATGTCCACGGTATTGGTTCGGGTGCGAAAGTGCAGCAGCAACTCACGCACGTCATTGATACTTTCCCGCAGCCCCGTGTCAAGCTCGTCCAAGGCGGTTTTTACATTTTCGGGCTGCGCGTTGCGTGACGCCGTGCGCAGAAGTTGGACCTGAATCTTTAGAAATGACAGGGACTGCGCAATGGAGTCGTGCAGCTCACGTGCCAATAGCGCCCGTTCCTCGCCCACGGCGGCTTCGCGTTCCAGCGCGGCTGCGCGCAAGCTCTCCAAGCCACTGGCCAGGTGGCTGGCCAGTGCATCGAGCAAATCGGTCTCCTGCGGGCTCAGTTGCACCCCACTGCGAAAAAACAGGTCGATTTCCCCAAGTAGGCGGTTTTGCAACCTGACGGGAACGCTGACCACGTTCACAAAGCCCGCACGCGCACACGCGCGCATGGGCGAGTCTTCGTGTTCGACGATCGGGATCACGCGGGTTCGTGCATCAAATTTCAGGTTGCCGCAGGCACAGGCACCGGCTAACAGACTTCGTTCCGAATCCAACATATCCTGCGGGAAACAATCCGACGCAAGCATCAGGTAGCGCTGATTGGCCTCATCGGACCAACGAACCACGGCAGCGTCCGCACCCACCACGACGCGCACGCGCTTGGCAAACCCACGCGATAGCTCTTCGATACTGGCCGCGCTGGCAGAGAATGCGCTGATTTCATACAACGATTCCAGACGCGCGCGCTGCGCCTCAATGTGTTCGGTCTTGATCTTTACCTGGGCTTCCAACCCTTCATACAGGCCTTGTAGCTCGGAGGCCATTCCGTTGAAGCCACTGGCCACTTGACCAAACTCGTCATCCGAATCCACGTCCACGCGTGCAGCGAAATTGCCATTTTGAATGCTACGTAGCGCCCGCTGCAAATTTGCCAGCGGATTGATCACGTACTGGTAACCCGTGTAGAGCATGACCACCGATCCGGCAATCGCCAGCGCCATCATGACAAACTGGAAAAGATTGAGAATCGCAGTCAGCCTCGCGAGCTGCTGCTCGATGGCGGTCACCAAACCGTCCACCGCAGCCACGGTCTGAGATGTTGCAAGCAGCGCCTGATCGATGTCGGGTGAATCGCTCCCTAGCCAGATAGACCGGTTGCTTGCCCAGTGCGCCTGAACGCTGCGAAAGCGGGCATTCACCTCATCGTTCATTGGCATGAAGAGCGGTCTGCCTGGATCACCGGTCTTCAAAAGTGCAAGCCCTTTGCTGAACTCATCGACCAGGTCGGCAACCGCTGGCTCCGAATGCTTTGACTGCGCAGTGCTGTTGAGTCTCCACATCTGCATGCGCATGCGTCCGGCCTCGTTAACTGCCGCAGCGCCACCCTCGAGCTGCCAAGTCACCCACAGTGTCAGTCCGATGGACAGCAGTGCAACGGTGAGTAATACAGCGCCAATGGTGACCAGTTTGGTCGAGAGTGAGTTCTTGCTCGGCATGGCCATAGATTAACCGCCACCAGCGCCAGGTAGGAAATCATTGCGCAACAAGGTTCGGGCGGCCACCACGCCTAGTGCTGCCACACCGATATTCCTGTGGCCGCTAAACCTTCAAGCGCAACGGCTCCTAAACCTGGCGCACCGCGCGCCTTGAGTTAGAGGACGCGCGCCTTGGCCGCCGCATACTGGCGCTTGAGCTGCGCCACAAAGTCGGCAGTGGTCTGCACCTGGTGGATGGCGCCAATGCCCTGACCGCAACCCCAGATGTCTTTCCAGGCCTTGGTTTTGTCGCCGCCGAAATTCATTTTGGTGGGGTCGCTCTCGGGCAAATTGGCGGGGTCCATGCCGGCGTTACGAATGCTGGGGGCCAAATAGTTGCCGTGCACCCCGGTAAACAGGTTGCTGTAGACGATGTCGTCCGAATTGCTGTCGACAATGCTTTGCTTGTAGGCCTCAGACGCACGCGCCTCCTGGGTGGCAATAAAGGCCGAACCGATATAGGCAAAGTCCGCCCCCATAGCCTGCGCGGCCAGCACCGCGTCGCCAGTGGCAATCGAGCCGCTCAGCGCCA
>CANHZG010000092.1 GCA_947464995.1 Comamonadaceae bacterium
ATTTGGGAGGTCAAGTGGGAGCTCGAAGACCTCGCGTTTCGGTTCTTGGAGCCGCAGACCTACCGCGAAGTGGCGCAGTGGCTGGACCAAAAACGCACCGAGCGCGAAGCTTCTGTGCAGGCACTGCGTCACCAACTCGAGGCTGACTTACAGACCCAAGGCATTGGCGCCCAGGTGCAGGGCCGCCCGAAGCACATCTACAGCATTGTCAAAAAAATGCGCGGCAAGTCGCTGGGCTTTGACCAGGTGTTCGACATTCGTGGTTTGCGGGTGATCGTTCCCACGGTGCCAGACTGCTACGCCGCGCTGAGTTGGGTGCACAGCCATTTCGCCCCGATCACAGCCGAGTTTGACGACTACATCGCCAAACCCAAAGGCAATGGCTACCAGTCTCTGCATACGGTGGTGCGCGACGGCGAGGGTCAGCCTATAGAGGTGCAAATTCGCACGCAGGCCATGCACCAGCATTCCGAACATGGCGTGGCAGCCCACTGGGCCTACAAGGAAGCCGGCGCCAAGGGCTACGCCGGAGTCCACGCCAGTGGTGCCTACGAGGCGAAAATTGCCGTGCTGCGCCAGCTGCTGGCCTGGGAGCGGGAGTTAAGTGCCGGAACCCCCAGTCCTGGTGCCCAAGCCCAGGATGCGGCCCTGGACGACCGCATCTATGTGCTCACGCCCGACGCTGCGATCGTCGAGTTGCCCCAGGGCGCCACGGCCGTGGACTTCGCGTACAGCGTCCACACCACGCTGGGACACCGTTGTAGGGGCGCCCGTGTAGACGGCGCCATGGTGCCTTTGAATACGGTGCTGAAAAATGGCCAGACGGTGGAAGTGAGCACCGTCAAAGAAGGGGGGCCATCGCGTGACTGGCTCAACCCGGAACTCGGCTTTTTGGTCAGTCACCGGGCGCGCGCCAAGGTGCGTGCCTACTTCAATGCATTGGCATTGGGGGAAACAGTGGCCAAGGGCCGCGAGGCAGTCGAAAAGCTATTGCAGCGCGAGGGAAAAACTGCCATCAAGCTCGACGACTTGGCAACCCAACTGGGCTTTAACGCAGCCGAGGACCTGTTTGAGGTGGTTGGTAAGGACGAGTTTTCCTTGCGCACCATCGAAGCCCTGCTGCGACCGCCCGAGCCCGTCGCCAGCGATGAAGGTGTACACCTCAAGAAGCCGCGCCAAAGCAGTGGCTCAGGCAAAGGCGGTGTGTTGGTGGTGGGTGTGGATTCGCTCATGACCCAATTGGCCAAATGCTGTAAGCCGGCACCACCGGACCTCATCAGCGGATTTGTAACCCGTGGCAAAGGCGTTAGTGTCCACCGCGCCGACTGCTCCAACCTGCGCAACATGGTTAACCGCAGCGGCGACCGGGTCATTGAGGTGCAATGGGGCGGTGCAGGCCATGCGACGGGTAAAGACGCCAACGTTTACCCGGTGGACGTGGCCATTGAGGCGGTGGACCGCCAGGGCTTGCTGCGCGATATCTCGGAGGTCTTTACCAAAGAAAAAATGAACGTCATCGGCGTGCAAACCCAAAGCATCAAGGGGATTGCGTGGATGACCTTCACGGTGGAGGTTTCCGACTCGGGTCGTTTGTCTAAGGTGCTGTCCTTGGTGGACGGCCTAGCTGGCGTGCGAACAGCACGCCGACGCTAGCTACTGGGTACCAAAAATGCGGTCGCCCGCATCACCCAGACCCGGCAAGATGTAGCCGTGGTCGTTGAGCTCACGGTCTATGGCCGCAGTAAAAATTTCCACGTCAGGATGGGCCTCGTGCAGGGTGTTAATTCCCTGCGGCACGGTGAGTAAACACAAAAATTTGATCGACTTTGGCTTGCACGCCTTGAGCCTGGTGATGGCCGCACAGGCAGAATTTCCGGTGGCCAGCATCGGGTCAACCACGACGATGTCGCGCTCGTGCATGTCCTTGGGCATTTTGAAGTAGTACTCCACCGCTTGTAGCGTGGCAGGGTCACGGTAAATCCCGATGTGGCCTACGCGCGCGCCTGGCACCACGGACAACACGCCGTCCAAAATGCCGTTACCCGCGCGCAAGATGGACACAAAAACCAATTTCTTGCCGTCAATCACTTTTGCTTGCATCGTCTCCAGCGGCGTCTCGATTTCGACATCCTGGGTCGCCATGTCGCGCGTCACCTCATAAGCCATCAGGCTGCTGAGTTCGCCCAGCAGGCGACGAAAACTGTTGGTGCTGGCCTCTTTTTTGCGCATGAGCGTGAGCTTGTGTTGAACCAACGGGTGGTCAATCAAATGAACATGGGGAAGCGCCGAGGCGGATATTTGAATCATGGCAGTGGGCTAAAAGCGCTCTGAACGGCGCGGCATGTGCAACAAGTGGATGGTGGGTTCTGCGAGGCTCGAACTCGCGACCTACGGATTAAGAGTCCGCTGCTCTACCAACTGAGCTAAAAACCCTGTCACGGTCATGGTACCAAAACTGCGGTGTGGGCCCACCAAAAACAAAAGCCACGGTGCGAAGACCGTGGCTTTTGCGAAAAATTTGGTGGGACGTGCGGGGGTCGAACCCACGACAAACGGATTAAAAGTCCGCTGCTCTACCAACTGAGCTAACGTCCCGTCAGTAACCGATTAACGTTTACTGCCAAGCCTTAAATTATAGCGTTTATTTTTTTGTCAAACCTGTGAGCGAATCGAAAGCTTGTCTATGACCCAGCCTGCGGCACACAGGCCGAAGGTGGCCGTCACTGTGACCAAAGAGCCGTAGCCATGGCAATTCAAGGTGTTGTCGCCCTGCGCTTGGGTTGAGACCACAGGTTCAGGGCTGCTCACGCAGGCGACACCGATATTCTTACCCTCTTTCGGGGCCTGGTGAAACTTGCGCAGTCGGTAGCGAACCTGCGCCAACAACGGGTCGTGCGTACAGGCACTCAGATCCAAAATGTTCACCGCTTGGGCATGGCGTTTCCCCCCGGCAGCCCCCACCGAAACAAACAGGGTTTTGGTGCTCAGCGCCCAATATGCCATGGCCGTTTTAGCGTTCACTTGATCACATGCATCGATCACTGCATCGGCATCAAACGGTGCCAGTGACAACCAGTTACTTGCATCGACAAAATCGTCGACCCCGACCACTTGGCAGTCGGGGTTGATGAGTGCAATGCGTTGGGCCATGGCGTTGATTTTTGACATGCCCAGTGTGGGCGTAAGCGCATGAACTTGGCGGTTGATGTTGGACTCGGAAACATGGTCCATGTCGATCAGCGTAATGCGCCCAATGCCACTGCGAGCCAAGGCCTCGGCAGCCCAAGAGCCGACTCCTCCCACGCCCACCACCACGACATGGGCGCCGCGGACGGCCTGGGCGGGTCCTGCGCCGTACAAGCGGTCCAAACCTGAGAAGCGACGCGCACTGTCGGGCTGCTCGGCGAATTCGGCTGGGCTAGGATTTTTCACCATCGCGCCTCTCTGAAGCGGCGGTGTAGCAGGCATTATTTCAACCGAGCCAGTCGGTCTTTGGCGGCGTCTGCTGCTTCGCTTTTTGGGTGGTCCGCAACCAGGTCTTCTAGCGTTTTGCGCGCAGCCTTGGTCTCTTTCAATTCCAACTGGCAATTGGCTACCGCCAATTGCGCCTCAGGGATGCGCAGGTAATTCGGGTTTTGTGCGATCAGGCGCTGAAAGGTGGCCATTGCAGCTTTGAAATCCTTGCCCACGAACTGCGCGTTGCCCAGCCAAAAAAAGGCTGCGCTGGTGTACCCGCTTTGGGGGTAGCGCGCCAGCAGATCGGCAAAGCCGCTTTGCGCCGCTTCAAAATCGCCCTTGCGAAAACTCGCCAGGGCGAGTTCAAAGTTGCGCTTTTCTGCCGGGTCTGCGTTGAACTCGCTGCCTTCGTGCGATACCTTGAGCGGTTCGAGCCTGCGAAGGCGCTCTTCTGTGGCTCTGGCGGCATCGGTCTGGCGACGTTGAGCTTCTGATAGCTCGCGCAAGAGCTGCTCGCCTTGGCCGCGGATTTTTGCTGCCTCGGCTGCGTTCGCATCCAATTGGTTTTGTAAGTCGATCAGACTGCGTCGCAACCCCGCCGCTTCTTCAGCGTAGCGCTTGGATTCTTCGGCGTAGCGTTTGGATTCGTCAGCGATTTTTTGGTCGGTTTCTTTGCGCAACAATTCAAACTTTTGCCGCAGCTCCAAAATGGCGCGGCGGGCCTCTTCGTCATCAAAAATCCCTGCGCCGGCATGGCTGGCCAAGGCGAACAGCGCCGCTGCGCCAAACCAGTGGCGAAGCGCACGCCCAGTGGCACGGGGACGCAATTTCATCGTGCGGTGATCTCAGCGCGGCGGTTCTTTTCCATGGCAGCTTCAGACCCACCGGTCACGGCGGGCTTTTCTTTGCCGAAGCTCACGGCCTCCATTTGGCTTTCAGAAACGCCCAGCAGGCTCAATGCTTTGCGAACCGCCTCAGCACGCTTTTGGCCCAGTGCCAAGTTGTATTCGCGCCCGCCGCGCTCATCGGTATGGCCTTCAATATTGGCTTTCTTTGTCTTGTCCGATTTGAGGATGCGCGCGTGGGCCTCAATCACCGATTGGAACTCTGGGCGAATAGCGTAGCTGTCATAGTCAAAGTAAACGGTGCGAGCGCCCGCCACCATCGTGTCGGAGCCAGATTTTGCGGTGTCCAGCGTGGTAACGGCCGTTGGGGTCTTGGCCGTGGTGCCGCTGGTGGCCTTGCTTGCGCTGCTGAGTTCGGTCAGGGCGACGGCTTGGCCGGACTTGTCCTCAACGCTGACCTCGTCGAGTTTGACGGCAGAACTGCAAGCACTTAAAAAAGCTGCAACGGCAACTGCCAATACCAATTTATTCATTAGAAACTCCGGTTAAAGGTGATGTGGGTTGTAAAAATCGTGTGGACCGCTATTTGGGCATCGGGCCCCAATCGGGCTCCCGTAAATCGCCGTTTTGTCCCGCCAGTCTGGCCTTTACTTTGCCGTCCAGTGTGGTGGTCATCAGTGCCTCGCGTCCCTGAACCTGGGTTGCGTACATTATCAGGCGGCTATTGCCTGCAAAACTGGGGTTTTCGTCCGCGGTGGTGTCCGTGAGCCCCGTGCTTTGTCCGGAGGCTAGGTCCATGATTTGAAGCTTGAATGCGCCACCGATCCGCGAAACATACGCCAGCCACCGACCGTCGGGACTCAAGGCGGGTGAGATGTTGTAGGTGCCGGTGAACGTCACCCGCTCAGGGTTGCCACCGGCTGAGGGGATCTTGTAAATCTGGGGCGAGCCGCCGCGGTCGCTTACAAAATAGACAAAGCGTCCATCGGCCGTGAACGTAGGCTCGGTGTCGATTGCGCTCGATGAGGCCAAGCGCCGTGGCTCAGCGCCTGGCGCCGTTGCGTCCATCAGGAAGAGTTGGGATCCGCCGTCTCGGCTGAGGGTCAAGGCCAGAGTTCGTCCATCGGGCGACCAACTCGGGGCGCTGTTGGAGCCCTTAAAGTTGGCCACCAGGCGGCGCTTTGCGGAGTCGACATCGTGCACATAGACCACCGGTTTGCGAGACTCAAAGGAAACGTAGGCTAGCTGGTTGCCGTTGGGTGCCCAGGACGGGGAAATAATTGGCTCGGCACTGCGCAATGCCGATTGGGCGCCTTCGCCGTCGGCATCCGCCACCCATAGGTTGAAGATGTTGGCGCTCTTGGTGACATAGGCAATCCGGCTGGAAAATACACCTTTTTCACCTGTAAGCTTTTCGTACACTACATCGGCAATTTTGTGGGCCACGTGGCGCAATTCAGCACCAGCTACAACGTGGCTTTGCCCACCTAAATCTTGCCCACGCACCGTATCCCAAAGCCTAAAACGCACCTCAAAACGGTCTTCAGCCGTGCGTGTGACGCTGCCGGTTACCAGCGCATCGGCGCCTTGTTTACGCCAAGCTGCCGGATCGGGCCTGGCGTTTTCATCTAGTACGCTGGTGCCGGTATCCACTAGCCGAAATTGCCCGCTGCGCTCAAGATCGGCAGCCACGATGGTGGCCATTTTTTGTGTCATGCCCTCGTTTCCCCGAAACGCAGCCACCGCAACCGGCAACTGCGTTAAGCCGACGCCAGACACCTCGACGCGAAACTGGGCCATTGCGCCAAATCCCGTGCAAAGGGCTAACAGTCCAATGAAAAATTTGTTCATAGAACCGCATTATCCCATTGCCGGGGAGTAACTTCAGGCTGTCTCGAGTGAAGCCGATGCAATCGACGGCGGCCACCATTTGTTATTTGGGTGCCATCGGATCAGACTGCTGGCTTAAACAGTACAAGGCAAAGTACTTTCCAAACGCCGCTTGACCTTGCATGGCGCACACCGCAAAGCCCATGGCACCGTCCAAAAAACCCAGGCGGAAAAAGTAGCTTCGAAAAAAGGCAACCAGGCCAGAGGCGAACGCACGTGCCATGGTGGTGCGTTGCCCCTGTTCATGGCGTTGCAGCGCCCAGGCCTGGCTGTATTGCTCCAACTTGCGCCAGTAGTGACCCGGTGTGGGGTAGCTAAAGTGCAGCAAAGGCGCGCTCAATTTCGAATTGCGGGCTTTCGTGACGAGCACCTGCTCGTGTACCAAATCGGCGCTAAAGCACGCGTTTTCGCGTCTGAAAAGCCGCACCACATAGTCTGGGGTCCAGCCGCAATGGTGAATCCACTGGCCGCAAAACTGCGTCAGACGGGGCAGGGCGTAGGCTTCGTCGGCATTTTGCGCAACCGCGCGGCGAATTTGCTGCGCCAGTTCGGGGGTGACCCGCTCATCAGCATCCAGTGAAAGCACCCAGGGTAGCGTCGCGAGTGCCAGCGCCCGTCCCTTCTGGGGTCCAAAGCCCGGCCAATCGGCTGTGACCGTGACCTTCGCCCCTCGGCCAGACGCAATCGCGACGGTGGCGTCCGTGCTGCCCGAGTCCACCACAATGATTTCGTCGGCAAACGACACCGCATCCAAGCAGGCGCCAATGTTAGCTTCCTCGTTGTGGGTGATGATGATTACACTTAGCTGGGTCAAGATAGGTTAAACCTTTGGATCCTCGGTGGGATTGAATTAGCAAGAGACTAAGCATGTATTGTGATTGTCGCCACTTAATCCTGGCAACCTTTCACGTCCGTGGCGTCCTTGATTGAGTGGGCGTGACTATTTTTAGTATATTCTTGCAAACAATATAAATGCAACGGTGGAGGAATAATGAATGATTATACGATAACGTTTGCGACGCTAAATTGTGTTGAATACACCAAAAAATGTGTGGATAGCTTGATCGCGTCGGGCGTCAACCCAAAGAAAATAGTTGCCGTTGACAATGGATCGACCGATGGGAGTCAAGATTATTTGAAGAACCTCAATATAGGACAAGTTATTTTAAATGTCGGAAACCTGTCTTGTGGAGTTGCTTGGAATCAAGGTATCTTGGCAAACCAGTCCGAATGGACTATTGTCATGAATAACGACGTCGTAGTTCCCAATGGGTTCGCACAGCGCTTGATTCAATACGCGGTTGACCATAATTTGAAAATTGCGTCACCGGCGAGGGTTGACGGTCTACTTGACTACGATTACGAAGGTTTTTACAAAAATGCGGAAAGTGAGATGCACGATGTAGCGCGTTATGGTTCTTCCAATGCGGTGTGTATGTGCATACATTGGTCCCTGTTTATGCAGATCGGCTTCTTTCGGGCGAATCCGACACTCCTTGGCTTTGAAGATGGTATTTTTTACGATGCGGTTCGGCGCGCCAAAGTGGCACATGCGACGACCGGGCGTGTATGGATTCACCATTTTGGTAGTGTTTCGCAAGATCACATGAAAATGGTACTGGGTATCCCGGGTAACGAGGTTTTGGTTAAAGTAAATGATAGAAAGTTATACAACCAAAGTTGGATAGAGAGAAAACTATACCGGCATGACCTGAAGCGATCGCACCGAAAATGGCGAGGCCATGAGATCAAAGAACATAATATGACACTGCACGGAGTTCGCCAGAATGGCAGTTTTATCTGGCTTTAAGGCGATAAAAAATTATATAAGTTTCAGAAACTTTATAATTCTATCGCCTATTTTTTTTCTAACAGTTCAACACTGGACTAGTGCCGTGGTCGTGGTTGCGAGTGCAGGGGCTTTGATCTTTATTGCCAAGAACAAACAAGGGGCTTCAACAGGGCATTGGAAGTGGGCGGCGGCCATGGCTTTGGGGGCGCCGCTAATGGCGGTCCTTGTGGGACAGCTACTGCGCGGCACGCTCTACTTTCCGAATATGGACGCACCGCTGCGGCTGGCGCTTTGCGTTCCCATTCTATGGGCCGTGAGTAAGGGCTGGCTGAATCAACCTGGTAGCAAGCCAGTGTCTATGGTTTGGATCGAACGCGTGATTCCGCTCACACTTTTGTGGACTTTTTTCTTCCGCTTGAACTGGCCCACGGCATGGGACGTTGACCTGACAACCTATTTTGTTGATCCCTTAACATTTGGAAGTTATTGTTTGTTGTTTTCCATGGTCGCATTAGTCGGTATTTCCTTTAACTGGTCTTCAAGTACGTGGATATTGAGATTCCTCGGAATTTGTTCTGTTCTGTGCGGCGTTTATCTTTCATTAACCAGTGGTTCCCGCACCGGTTGGATTAACTTGCCAATATTTATTACTATTTGGTCAGTGTTTTTTCTAAAGCCGAGGTGGGGCGGCCAAGCCACCTTAAAGGTTGCAGCTATTGCATTGTTGGGCTTAGGTATTTTGGTCTTTCGGGAGGACTATCTTGTTGAGAAATTTGCCTTGGCTGTACGGGAGATTCAAACGTACAACTGGGATTCTGTAAACGACGACACATCGGTTGGGTTAAGAATTTCCTTCTATCGCATGGGGTATTATTACTTCATGACTCGACCTTTTCAGGGTTGGGGTGACCTAGGATGGACGGCTTTAATGAACAACCCCGAATTTCAGGTGTATGCATCAGAGTTTGCAAGACTTTCACCCAAACATGGATTTCATAATGAAATAATTACGAGTGCGGTCCGCTCTGGTTTGTGGGGCCTGGCATCCTCGGTGTTTTTCTATGTTTATTTTTTGCTCCAGGGAATAAAAGGATTCATTACGGTCAGCACCGAGGTGGGAAAAGTTTTGTCCTTTGTTTTGTTAATTTTTATGACCCATTTAGTTGTTATGGGAATGACAACAGAAATCACTAACCTTATTTTTCTCTCTTCATTTATTGGGTTGACGTTAGCTGTTCTCTTGGGTGAAGTAAGTAGGGAGAACGGCGTCGACAAGGCTCGGCATTTGTGACTTGCCCGCCGTTGTGACTCATTAGCGAACCGAGGTGGAACTCCTATGAACAATCTAGTCACCAAGCTGAAAACCTGGAACCGCGACAGGTTGAACAGTCGACGCGACACCAAGTTTAATACAGTATTAAGCAATGCCTTTGATCGGGCTCCCTTGGGTTTAGACCAACTCAAGCGTATCGCAAGCGACAGTTGTAAGGTTCATTTGGTAGCTGAAGGCAGAAGAAAGCTTGCTGTTTACTCAACTTATTTCGGCATATTTAATAATAAAACATTAAGTCCATTATCTGTTTCAGCTTCATTTGATCATTATTTTGTCTCGAATAATGAGAAAATACTTTATGCGGTTGAACGATGTGGTTGGAAACCTATTTTCCTTGATCTTGAGGTGTCGCCGAACCGCATTCTCTCCGCGCAACAAGCAAAGGTACCTAAGGCACTCCCTCATATATTTCACGGTTTAAATAGTTATGATTACCTCCTCTATGTGGATGACAAGATTGATTTTAACGTTCACGCCATATCAACTTTGATTGACGCGATGGGCAGAGGTGATAGTTCTTTGATGATTCGTATCCATCCATCCTTGCGAGGAAATATTTTGAATGAGTTCGCGGCGGCAATGATTCAACCCCGCTACCAAGCTCAAAGGGATCAAACGGTGGAGTACATAGATCGACAACTAAAGAATGGCATGCAGTTGAAAGTAGATGACTTATATTGGACTTCCGCAATATTAAGGAATACCTCACATCCCGATACCATATTAATTAACGAAATGTGGTATAAAAATATTATGGACTGTGGAATAGAGTGTCAAATTTCATTTGATTTTATTGCTCAACAATTTCATAGCATTGCTGTCATGCCTGCGGACCCCGTCTATTTTAAAAGGGCGTGAAGTTCTGCTGCCGATATAAGCTATGACGCAATCACAATCCATTAGTTTTCGATTA
>CANHZG010000093.1 GCA_947464995.1 Comamonadaceae bacterium
CCAACGCCGCCGCTAAGGCATCCGCCGTCCCCCAGCAGTACGAAGACCTGTTGCGCCACGCCTACACCCAGGGCGTAGACAAGCAAGACCGCACCGGCACCGGCACGAAAAGCGTGTTTGGCTACCAAATGCGCTTTGACCTCTCTCAAGGCTTCCCCTTGGTCACGACCAAAAAAGTGCATTTGCGAAGCATCATCGTGGAGCTGCTGTGGTTTTTGACCGGTTCGAGCAGCAACCACTGGCTCAAAGAGCGCGGCGTTTCTATTTGGGACGAATGGGCGCGCCTCGACGGCGACTTAGGGCCGGTCTACGGCGTGCAGTGGCGCAGCTGGCCCACGCCAGACGGCCAACACATTGACCAGATCAGCGAGCTGATGCACACGCTCAAAAACAACCCCGACTCACGCCGCATGATTGTCAGTGCATGGAACGTGGCTGAACTGTCCAAAATGGCGCTCATGCCGTGCCACGCCTTTTTTCAGTTTTACGTGGCTCCCGCCCAGTCACCGGGCGGACGGGGCAAGTTGAGCTGCCAGCTCTACCAGCGCAGCGCCGACATCTTTTTGGGCGTGCCCTTCAACATTGCCAGCTATGCGCTGCTGACGCATATGGTGGCGCAGCAGTGCGATCTAGACGTTGGCGACTTCATCTGGACCGGCGGCGACTGCCACATTTACAGCAACCACCATGCGCAAGTGGAGCTGCAACTCTCCCGCACGCCCCTGGCCTACCCCGCGCTGCACATCCTGCGCCGCCCGGAATCGATCTTTGACTACCAGTTTGAAGATTTCGAGGTGCGCGACTACGCGCCCCACCCTGCCATCAAGGCCCCTGTGGCGGTTTAAAGACCGCGATGCGCTTGCACCTGATCTTCGCCCGCGCGGCCAATGGTGTCATCGGCAGTAAAGGCACACTGCCCTGGCATTTGCCCGAAGACCTGGCGCACTTCAAACGCACCACGCTGGGCTGCCCAGTCATCATGGGACGCAAAACCTGGGACTCGCTGCCGCCCAAGTTTCGCCCGCTGCCAGGGCGTATGAATGTGGTCATTACCCGGCAATCCGACTGGCACGCTGAAGGCGCGTTAGTGGCGCAATCGCTACAGACTGCCATGGCGCTTTGTGAGGCGCACCCGGATGCTTGGGTGATAGGCGGAGCACAAATCTACGCGCAGGCGCTGCCGCTGGCCAGCAGCGCGGAAATAACCGAAATTGCCTTGGACGTGACCGGTGACGCTTATGCCCCCACCTTTGGCCTCGAATGGCAAGAAACCCGGCGCGAAAGCCATGTGGCGGCCAATGGGCTGCCCTATCAGCTTGTCACCCTGATCCGCTCCGCGACAACCTGACTCGTAGGACCATGAAATTTGCCACCTGGAACGTGAACTCGCTCACTGTGCGCTTGCCGCAGGTGCTGGAATGGTTGCAAGCCAACCCTGTGGACGTGCTGGTTTTGCAAGAGACCAAAATGACGGACGACAAGTTCCCAGCAGCTGATTTCTTGGCCGCAGGCTACCAAGCGCAGTGGTTTGGACAAAAAACCTATAACGGCGTGGCGCTGCTGAGCCGCACAGAGGCTTTAAATGTGGTGAAAAACATCCCAGGCTTTGCCGACGACATGGCCCGGGTGATTTGTGGCACGGTTGCCGGCACGCGGGTGATTGGTGCCTATTTCCCGAATGGCCAGGCGCCGGGCAGCGACAAGTTTGAGTACAAGATGGAGTGGCTCAAGGGCCTGCGCGGCTGGGTCAAACAGGAGCTGGAGCAACACCCGCACTTGGTGCTCATGGGCGACTACAACATCACTTTTGACGACGCCGATGTGTGGGACCCCGAGGGCATGCGTGACCAGATCCATTGCACCGAAGAGGAGCGCTACCACCTGCGCGCCCTGATCGCTCTGGGCCTGCATGACAGCCACCGCCTGTTTGCGCAGCCGCCCAAAAGCTACAGCTGGTGGGACTACCGCGACGCCGCCTTCAGGCGCAACCGGGGCCTACGCATAGACCACATACTGGTCAGCGACGCACTGAAGCCGCTGGTACGCGCTTGCCAGATCGACAAAATCCCGCGCAAAAACGAGAGGCCCAGCGACCATGCGCCGGTGGTGCTGGAAATAGCCTGCAGCAGCTAAGCCCGCGCGCAGGGGCCCTGGGACGGCTCCCGTCCCGTCCATCGCCTCAATTAAAACGGTTTTGGCAGGTAAACTGAGAAAATTCCCATTTTCAAAAGGTACGACCATGGCCAACCGTCTGCATCGGGGCGCGGCATTGCGCATGTTTTTCAGGGCGCTGCTGGCCACCATGCTGGCAAGTGGTGTCGCCTCGGTTTGGGCTGCCGCAGGCAAGATTCAGGCTTTGATCGGCACCGCCCGTATTTCCCAGCACACCGGCCAGGAGCGCCCGGCTCAGCGCGGTGACGACCTGTATGAGGGGGATACGGTGTCCACCAGCGCCAACTCGAATGTGCAAATCCGCATGCTCGACGACGCCATCATTTGGGTGCGACCAGGGTCCCAGTTCAAGATAGAGCGCTACCGCTCAGACAAACACGGCGCACCCAAAAACGAAGCGGCGCTGAGCTTGCTCAGCGGCACCATGCGGCAGGTGACGGGGGCGATTGGAAAAAATGCGCCGGCCGACTACAAACTGAGCACGCCCAACGCCACCATTGGCATCCGCGGTACTGAGTTTGACGCCACCTTTGCCACTGCACAAATTGCCGCCCAACTGAATACCCCGCCGGGCACCTACAACCGGGTGTATGTGGGCTCCACCGTGTTGGAGGGGCCCTCCGGACGCGTCAGCCTGAACAAGGACGAGGCCGGGTTCATGGGCATGTCGCCCGGCGAAAAACCGCAGGTGTTGCCCAGCATTCCTGCGTTCATGAACAGCAACCCGGCCGCCGCCGAGCGCACCGAAACGGCGCCCTCCAAGCCCCGCTCCTTGCAAATATCCGTTCGTTTTGGCGACGGGGACGCAGAGGACGTGAGTTCCATCAGCAGCCGCGACACCAACACCGAGCAGCGCCTGCGCGCCATGGAGGGAGAACGCGCGACCTTGACCCTGGCACAAGGCCCCACATCACGCCAAGGTGCTAACACGGGCGCCAAACCGACCACCAAAACCGTGTTGGACGTGGTCGCTAAGGTCAACGGCAACAGCGCGCTAGTGCAGTTTTCTGCCCAAAGCCAAAGCCTAGCGTCGGCCGGCGGCCAAGCCAGCCAGGTGGCCACCAGCCTGAGCGTGCCCTTGGGCGTCTGGACCGAGGTCAGTGGCCGCGGCCCTTGGAGCGGCTCGGGCAACAGCACGGTGTCTTCCACCAGTGCGCGATCGGACAACAGCCGGGTGTTTTTGAAGGTCGACGACCTGAGCCGCTAGGCCCCGCACGATGCGCAAACACTGGTTGCGAACGCTGGCGGGTTGGGCTCTGGTGGGGCTGTTCGCCGGCCACGTTGCCGCCTGGTGGAACCTGCCCTTGCTTAACCCCATGGAAGCGTTGCTATACGACTGGCGCATCAACGCCATCGCACCGCGCAGCCTCGACGAACGCATCGTGGTGGTCGACATCGACGAAAAAAGCCTGCAAGAAAAAGACCGTGGCGGCGAAGGCCGCTGGCCCTGGCGACGCGACCGCCTGGGCCAGCTGGTGACCGATTTATTTAGCGATTACGGTGTTTCGCTGGTCGCATTGGACGTCATCCTGGCAGAAAAGGACGCGTCCTCGGGCCTGGATATCCTGGAGCAACTCGCACAGGGGGAACTCAAAGCCGACGCCGCATTTGCGACTCAGCTCGCGCAGTTGCGCCCGCGCCTGGCTTTTGACCAGGTGCTGGGTAAGTCCCTGCAAGCGGGTCCTGTGGTGCTTGGGTACGCCTTTCACAACGGTTCGCCCTCGCAGCATGCGGGCTTGCCACCAGGCATAGATCCGGCGGCTTGGGGACTGTCCGACGTGCGGGCGCAATCGTTTCCGGGTTATGCGGGTCTGCTGCCCGAGCTGCAAGCCCATGCCGCAGGCGCAGGGCACATCAACCCCTTGCGCGACGAAGATGGCATAACCCGCCGTGTGCCCCTGCTGGTGGAGCATGGTGGGCGCTACTACCCGTCGCTGGGTATGGCCGTGGTGCAGGTACTGACCGGGTCTGAGCCGCTTGGAGTGGTCAGCGCCGACTACGGCCAAGGCGGGCGGCGCATCGAAAAAATCACCGTGGGTGGCATGGAGGCGCCGGTTGACGGCGCGCTCAACGCCTTGGTTCCCTTTCGCGGAGCAGCGCATAGCTTTGCCTATGTATCGGCCGTGGATGTGCTGCAGGGTCGTGTTCCCAAGGAACAACTGGCCAACCGCATCGTTTTGATTGGCACCTCGGCGGCGGGCCTGGCCGATCTGGTGACCACGCCCACCGGTGTTAGCTTTCCTGGCGTAGAGGTGCATGCCAACCTGATTACGGCCTTGCTCGACGGGCGCCTGTTGCAGGCACCGGCCTATGCGCAGGGTTTGGAATTACTTGGGGCTCTAGTTTTAGGTGGGCTCATGGTGCTGGGCGGCGCCTGGCTCAAACCGGGCAGCACCATTGCCTTGTTTGTGACCTGCCTGCTAGCGACCGTGGCGCTGGCGATGGGCTTGTTGCAGGCCCAGCAGCTCATGCTGCCTCTGGCCGCACCGCTGGCCTGCCTGGTGGCGTGTTTTGGCTTGCAAATGGGCTACGGCTATTTCGTCGAGGCGCGCGGCAAGCGGCACATGTCGGCGCTGTTTGCCCACTACGTACCCCCCGAGCTGGTCGAAAAAATGGCCGAAAACCCCGAGGCATTCTCCATGGCGCCCATCGAGCGCGAGTTAACGGTGTTATTTGCCGATGTGCGGGATTTCACCTCGATTTCCGAAAATCTCAGCCCCAACGCATTGGCCGAGCTCATCAACGCCTACCTCACCGCCATGAGCGAAGTCATACGTGATGGCCACCATGGCACCCTGGACAAGTACATTGGCGACGCCGTCATGGCTTTTTGGGGCGCACCGGTTTCCGACGCCCAGCATGCCCACAACGCCACCGCAGCGGCACTGGCCATGCAAAAGGCCGCACAAGCACTCAACCGGGACTTCCAGGCCAAGGGTTGGCCCACCTTGCACATTGGCATTGGACTGAACTCAGGGTTGATGCGCGTCGGGGACATGGGGTCCAAAATCCGCAGGGCCTACACGGTCATGGGAGATGCGGTGAACCTGGGTTCCCGCCTGGAAGGGTTGACCAAAATTTACGGGGTGGGTATTTTGATAGGGGAAAACACCCGCGCCCTGCTAACGGATTGGACCTGCCGCGAAGTAGACAGCGTACGCGTCAAAGGCAAGGACCAGGCGATTGCCATTTATGAGCCCTTGGGTAAAACGGCCGAGATCGGGCCCGCTTTGGTGCTGGAGTTAATGCACTGGAAACAAGCACTGGCTGCGTACCGCGCACAAAATTGGGATGCGGCAGCGAGCTTGTTGGGGCAACTGACCCTGGCCTATCCCGAACAGCGCCTGTACAACTTGTTCGCCCAGAGAGTTGACATATTTAGCGTCCAGCCACCGGTCCCAGACTGGGATGGTGCCAGCAATTTCGACAGCAAGTAGTCGCGTTTGAGGCCACTTGCCGCCAGTTGGGCGTTAGCTCTCGTCGGGAACCAGCAGCATTTTTTTGTCCAGGCCAAGCTCCTGGATTTTTCGGGTGATGGTGTTGCGCCCTATACCCAATTTGTTGGCCGCCTCGATGCGGCGCCCGCGTGTGTTGTTTAATGCCGCCTGGATCAGGCGGGCCTCAAAGCGGCGCGTCAAGGCGTCCCAGACATCGGCATGGCCGCTGCGCAAGAGCAGCTTGGCCTCGTCTTCGAGCTCAAGCTCCCAACCCGTCAGAGGCGCGTGCGGCGAAAGGGCTGCGAGTTGGTCTTGCGGCCAAGCCAGGTCCGGTTCTTCGGCAGGAGGTGCGCTGGGCTCTTGCAGCAATGCGTCTGCAGAGGTGGCCATCAACGATGACGACAAGGAGCTAAACGGCGCGGCGGCTCCAGCATGCAAAGCGTCCGCTGCCTGAACCGCCTTGGAAATACCGAACTCGGGCGGCAAGTCTTTTGGTTCGATGACCTGGGCCGGCGCCATCACGGTGAGCCAGTGGCAGATATTTTCCAACTGACGCACATTGCCGGGAAATGCAAAGTTTTCCAGCGCAGCAAGCGCAGTCTCCGCGATGCGCTTGGGCTCAACGCCGAGCTGCTTGGCGCTGTGCTGCAGGAAATGCCTGGTGAGCATGGGAATATCTTCGCGGCGCTCACGCAAGGCGGGCAAGCGCAGACGAATTACATTGAGGCGGTGGTACAAGTCTTCGCGAAAAATGCCTTCTTTGACCCGTTGCTCCAGATCTTGGTGCGTGGCAGCGATGACACGCACATTGGTCTTGACCGCGCTGTGGCCACCCACCCGGTAAAAGTGCCCGTCGCTGAGTACGCGCAAAAGCCGAGTTGGCATCTCAAACGGCATATCGCCAATTTCATCCAAAAACAAGGTTCCTTCGTCTGCCTGCTCAAAGCGGCCCCGGCGCTGGGCCTGCGCCCCGGTAAATGCGCCACGCTCGTGGCCAAACAACTCGCTCTCGAGCAGGTCTTTGGGTATTGCAGCCGTGTTGATCGCCACAAAGGGACCGTTGGCTCGCGGCGAATGCTTGTGCAGGGCGCGCGCTACCAGCTCTTTACCGGAACCCGATTCCCCCGTGATCATGACCGTGACATTGCTCTGGCTCAAACGCCCAATGGCGCGAAAAACGTCTTGCATGGCCGGGGCCTGGCCCAACATTTCTGGTGTTTCGCTAATGCGCTCTTCGGCGACTTCCTCACGTTGGCTCTCTTGCACCGCCCGGCGTATCAGCTCCACGGCTTTGGGCAAATCAAAGGGCTTGGGCAAATATTCAAACGCACCGCCCTGAAAGGCGCTGACTGCGCTGTCGAGATCGGAAAACGCCGTCATGATGATGACCGGCAAACCCGGGTGCCGGGCCTTGACCTTCTCCAGCAGATCCAGACCCGAGCCTCCAGGCATGCGGATATCACTGACGAGTATTTGCGGCGCGTCTTCGTCCACCGATTCTTCTAAGGCAGCCAGCACATCGCGCGGGCTGGAAAAGCTACGGGTGGGCATGTGCTCACGCAACAGCGCCTTTTCCAGTACAAACCGGATGGACTGGTCATCATCTACGATCCAAATCGGCTTCATTTCGGGCGCTTTCTATGGGTCATCAACTAGGGCAGCGGAATCAAAATTTTGAAATCAGTGTGGCCTGGCTCGCTGTCGACTTCAATCTGCCCGTGATGCTGCTGTACAAATGTTTGCGCCAGCGTCAACCCCAGACCTGAACCGCCCTCCCTGCCCGACACCAGCGGATAGAAAATGCGGTCCTTGATCGAATCTGGCACGCCAGGTCCGTTGTCAATGACATGCAATTCCAATGCCAATCGATAGCGTATTTTCCCGAACGTCACTTGGCGCGCCACCCGCGTACGAAACGTGAGGATGGCGTCGCCCTGGCTTATGCGCTCGGCCAAGGCCTGGCACGCGTTGTGGGCGATATTTAGCACCGCTTGAATCAGTTGCTCCCGGTCACCCCGAAATTGCGGAATGGAGATATCGTAGTCGCGCACCACGCGCAGGCCCTTGGGAAATTCAGCCAATATCAGCGATCGAACGCGTTCGCACACCTCATGCACATTCACATCACCCACCATGTGCGGGCGGCGGTGCGGCGCGAGCAAACGGTCCACCAAACTTTGCAAACGATCCGCTTCACGGATGATGACCTGGGTGTATTCGGTGAGCTCGGTCGAGTCGATTTCCATCTCGAGTAACTGTGCAGCGCCCCGGATTCCACCCAAGGGATTCTTGATTTCGTGCGCCAGGTTGCGAATCAGTTCTTTGTTGGCCTGGGCCTGTTCAAGCAGCCGTTCCTCCCGTTCTTGGCGGGTTTGCTGCTCTAGGGGCACCAATTCGACGACAAAAGTTTGGCGACTCTCACCATCGGTGACTATCACGTGCACCGGCAAAGGGTCCAAACCGACGCGGCGCAAAAATGCGTCGTAACGAATGGCCGCAAAGGTGTTTTGCGCAGCACCGACCAGGGCCTCGTACAAGGCCGTGGGTTCTGTAAATACGTCGGCAAAACTAGACCCCACTATGGCGCGCCGCGATATACCCAAGGTATCTTCCAGTGCCGCGTTGGAAAACACCACAACCGCATCCGCCCTTACAACCGCCACCAAACTGGCCAATAAATCAAAGGACTGCAAATGTGCCAGGTTCATAGCGGTTTCAGCGTGACGACGCATTCAGGCTGCCGTTTATGCGCGCGAGCTCACGGCTGATGCTGGCGATGTCGGCGTCGTTGCTCTGAATCTTGGCTTTAATGTCGGCCACCCGGTCTAGGTATTTCTGGTTGTTGCGCGTTTCAGAACCCAGCTTTTCAGGCTCGCCGTGGTTGTACTCCGCACTGAGTTCGAGCTTGCGCACGCGGGCCTTGCTAAGTTCGGACTCCAATATGGTGCGGGCGTCCACGTCCTTGGCGCGCTGGTTCGCCGGTTTGCCCTGCGCGGAATTGGAAGCACCCGTAGAACTGGGGGTCTTTAGGGCCGGCACCACAGTGACGTTAGCGCCGCTGATGAGCACGCATTCGCCCAAACGTTCGCGCGCCACCGTATTGGTGTATTCGTTGCCACAGCGGTATATACGGTCTTGTGCCTCGGACCCGAAAGCACAGAACAGTAAGAGCAGTGGTAAAGATTTGCGCGTCATCAATTAGGTCCCTGAAGTAAAAAAGACGGCCAGAGCCGTCTTTTTAATTACGTTCTAACCGGCGCTGCGGTCCTGCGACTTTGGCGTCGCAGTACCGAAGTTCCGGTCAGAAACCATGCATCAGAGCGAATAATACATATCAAACTCGATAGGATGGGTCGACATACGCAAACGCGTGACCTCGCCCATTTTGAGTTCAATGTAGGCATCGAGCATGCTGTCGGTGAACACGCCGCCTTTGGTGAGGAATGCTCGGTCTGCGTTGAGGCAGTCCAGCGCCTGGTCCAGGCTGTGGCACACGGTCGGGACCAGTGCGTCTTCTTCTGGCGGCAGGTGGTACAGGTCTTTGCTCGCGGCTTCGCCGGGGTGGATTTTGTTTTCCACACCATCCAAACCAGCCATCATCAAGGCCGCAAAGCCCAGATAAGGGTTCATCAAAGGATCGGGGAAGCGCGCTTCGATGCGGCGACCCTTGGGGTTAGCCACAAACGGAATACGGATCGATGCCGAGCGGTTGCGTGACGAATACGCCAGCTTCACGGGTGCCTCATAACCAGGCACCAGACGCTTGTAGCTGTTGGTGCCAGGGTTGGTAATCGCGTTCAGCGCGCGCGCGTGCTTGATGATGCCGCCGATGTAGTACAGCGCAAAATCAGACAAGCCCGCGTAACCGTCACCGGCGAACAGGTTTTTGCCGTCTTTCCATATGGATTGGTGCACGTGCATGCCGGAGCCGTTGTCACCCACGATGGGTTTAGGCATGAAAGTGGCCGTTTTGCCATAGGCATGCGCCACGTTTTGAACCACATACTTCAAAATTTGGGTCCAGTCTGCGCGCTGCACCAGTGTGCTGAATCGGGTACCGATTTCGTTTTGGCCCGCACCGGCCACTTCGTGGTGGAACACCTCCACGGGCACACCCAGAGATTCGAGAATCAAGGACATTTCTGCGCGCATGTCTTGTGTGCTGTCGACGGGCGGAACGGGAAAGTAGCCGCCTTTTACGGTGGGGCGGTGACCTTTGTTGCCGCCATCCATCACCTTGCCGGAGTTCCAGGGCGCTTCAGCTTCGTCAATCTTGAAGAAGGTGCCCGACATGTCGGTGTTCCAGCGCACATCGTCAAAGATGAAAAACTCTGGTTCGGGGCCGAAAAAGGCGGTGTCGCCAATGCCGGAGGCCTTCAGGTAAGCCTCGGCGCGCTTGGCAATCGAGCGTGGGTCGCGGTCGTAGGCCTTGCCATCGCTTGGTTCGACCACATCGCAACTCAAAAACAGAGTGGTTTCTTCAAAGAAGGGGTCAATATTGGCCGTATTGGGATCAGGCATGAGTTGCATGTCTGAGGCTTCAATACCTTTCCAGCCAGCAATCGACGAGCCGTCAAAGGCATGGCCGGACGTGAACTTGTC
>CANHZG010000094.1 GCA_947464995.1 Comamonadaceae bacterium
CACGGACATCACGCTCTCTGGCATGGCCTGGCCATCGGGTAGCTTGGAGGTGGTGAACGAGCCGGAGCAGCGCAGCGGCAGAGTCAGGCGACGCGCCAGCTGCCCCACCACCATGGAGCCTATGGCCGGCTCGGGCGTGCCAAAAGTGGGCGAGCCCGAGCGCAGCGACATGCTGGAGAGGAAGTTGCCATAAATCACCGGCGCGCCGGGGCGCTCGAGCTGCGTCATGGCGCAGCCGACCATGGTTTCGGCGTGCGCCTGGGCAATCGCCCCGGCGTTGGTGACTGGCCCCATGGCGCCGCCCAAGATAAAGGGCACGATCACGGCGGCCTGGTTGGCGCGGGCGTAGGCGCGGGCCGATTTGGTCATGGTGCCGTCCCATAACAGCGGCGAGTTGACGTTAACGTTGCCCAAAATCACGCAGTTTTTGTCTACAAAGTCGGCGCCAAACAGCAGTCGGCTCATGGCAATCGAGTCTTCGGCGCGCTCCTCAGAGGTAATCGAGCCCATGTAGCCTTTGTCCGAATAGCGCATATGGGCGTAGACCATGTCCAGATGTCGCTTGTTGACTGGCACATCGGTGGGCTCGCACACCGTGCCGCCGCTGTGGTGCAGCCAGGGGCAGTTGTAGGCCAGTTTCACAAAGTTCTGAAAGTCGTCCAGCGTGCCGTAGCGCCGCCCGCGGTCCAGGTCCATCACAAAAGGCGAGCCGTAGGCGGGTGAAAACACCACGTTGTTGCCGCCAATTTGCACCGAATGTGCCGGGTTGCGCGCGTGCTGTGTGAATTCTTTGGGCGCGGTTTTGAGCACTTCGCGCAAATGGCCGGGCTCAAACTTCACCCGCATGCCGTCCACCTTGGCACCGGACTTTTTGAACATCGCCAGCACTTCGTCGTCGTCGCGGATGTCCAGGCCCACTTCGGCCAGGATGCGGTCGGCCGTGGCCTCGATCTTGAGCAGGCTTTCCTCGCCCATGATGTCGTAGGTGGGAATGACGCGCTTGATATAGGCCGGGCCGGTGATTTTGGCGTTGGGGTCGCGCCGCTCGCGCCCGCCGCTGCGCCGGCCGCGTTTGGGTTCGGCAGTGGCCATAGTTGTGCTTTGGGTATCAGATTCACTCATGCCAATTTTCTCCGGGTTGGGTGACTCGCTCGCTGGATAATAGGTTCTACATGGCAGTTTGTGACCTGCCTGCATTTTCATCCAAGCCATCAATCCAATACATGCTAAAGCGCTTTGACCAGCCCGCCATGGGCAATCTGATCACCTTTGAGGCGGCAGCGCGCACCGGCAGCTTTACCAAGGCGGCGCTGGAGCTGGCGGTGGGCCAACCGGCGGTGAGCCACGCTATTCGGGTGCTGGAAGACGAGCTGGGCGTGGTGCTGTTCGACCGGCGCCACAAGGGCGTGGAGCTGACCGAGGCCGGGCGCTACCTGCTGGAGCAGGTGAGCCTGGGCCTGACGCTGATGGACCAGGCCCTGCGCGAGGTGCGCAGCATGACGCCGGGTCATCAGGTCACGCTGGCGGTGTCCACGGCTACGGCCACCTGGTGGCTGATGCCGCGCATCGCGCGCTTCAAGCAGCAGCACCCGGACATTGAGCTACGCTGCATCACCACCGACATCGACCTCGACCTGGAGCGCGAACGCATTGACCTGGCCATCACCCTGGGTAGCGGCGACTTTGCCCAGCACGCACGCTGGCGCTTTGTGGACGAGGAAGTGTTTGCCGTCTGCAGCCCGGCTTTTCTTGCTGCCAACCCGCAGTTGCATGGCCCGCAAGACCTGGCCAACAGCACCTTGCTGCACCTGGAAGAGCGCTACCGCCCACGCCTGGACTGGTCGATCTGGCTGGCGCGCTTTGGTGTGAGCGCCGCGCGCGCGGGCAAGGCGCTGACGTTTAACGACTATTCCATCGTGCTGCAAGCCGCGCTCGAAGGCCAGGGTTTGGCCCTGGGCTGGCGCCACATCGTGGAGCCGCTGATCGCCCAAGGCCGCCTGGTGCGCCCGGTGCCCCAAAGTGTGACCACCGACCAGCCCATGTACATCGTCGCGTCCCGGGCCGGGCGCGCGCGCAGTGACGTAATGGCTTTAAAGGACTGGCTGGTGGTGGAGGCGGCACAGGACTTGTCGCGGGATCTGGCCCAAGACGAAGCGCTTGCAGCGCCTTAGATCATAAGAGGGATGCGCGCTGCAACTCGGCGTTGCGCTCGCGCAGGCGGCCCGACTCGGGTGCCTGTGCAAGCTGGGTGACCGGGCATGCGGCGCGCACGCGGTCGTGGAAGTCATGAATACAGTGTTCGTAGGACGATAGCGGGCCAAACTCAAACCCATGCGACTCCAGGCCCCGCTGCACGCGCTCGCACAGGGTTTTGTCCTCAGCGCTCACTTGGCGGTTGATGCGCTCGTTGAGGTAGCGCAGCACCTTCATTTCACGCCGGGCGTCCGGGCGCACATAAATGGGGTAGCGCACGCTGCAGGTGGTGGCGGTTTGGGGCAAAAATTGGAAGATGTCCATGCTGTCGCCATAGATGTCCAGGCCGATATTGGGCGGCATGGTGAAAAACATCCAACTCGTGCGCACCGCTTCGGGCAGATGGCTGTTCAGACCCGGCGCCATCTTCTGGTACATGCGCTCGGCCCAGTTGGAAGAGGGCGTCTCGCGCAGCACGCTCTTGCTGCCGGCAACGCCGTGGCGGTTGATGAAGCCGGTGATGTCACTGTCAAGCATGCGGTGGTAGCCGGGGTGGCCGACGGGCACGTGGTAGTTTTCCAGGTTGTTGTCTACGCCAACTTTCCAGTTGCAGTTCCAATGGTCGACCCAGGGCGCAGCCAGCGGCACCATTTCTTCTAGGCGGTAGGGCTCGATCAGCGGCAAATAATCGGCCCACAGGGTGTGCAGGCTCTCGCCGCCCGGGACGATGCGCACAAACACCAGGCCGCAAATCACTTCAAGCTCCAGCGCGCGCAGCCCCAGCGCGGACTTATCGGGGTCGGCAAAAGTGGCCTCTGAGGGGCGACCGGCCAGGCTGCCAGCGGTGTCGTAGCTCCAGCCGTGGTAGGGGCAGGTCAGCCGCGCTTTGCACTGGCCTGCGCCGTCGAGTATCTTGGCGCCCCGGTGGCGGCAGGCGTTGATAAATGCGCGCAACATGCCGTCGTCTGAGCGCAGCACCAGCACTGGGTCGCGCAGCAGGTCAAGGGTGACAAAGTCGCGCGGGTTCTTCACCTCATTGACATGGCAGACAAACTGCCACGAGGTGCGAAACAGCGCTTCAAACTCCAGATCCACCAGTTCTGCGTTGCGATACGTCCAGGCTGGCAGGGTGGGGCCAGGGTGACGCAGCGCAGAGGTATAGGACATGGAGTGCCTTGGATGGTGCAAATTCAGGGAAGCGGTTCAAGCAAATGCTGCACCGATGCCAGGCACACCGCGTGGGCCTGTTTGGTGCGGAAAAACTTAGGGTCCAGGGCTGCGTGCAGCCACAGGCCGGTGATCAGCGCCATCAGGCCAATGGCCTGTTGCAGCGTGTCTGCCGGGGCGTTGCGCTGGCGGGCCAGACGCTCAAACACGTCCTGGTAAATTTGCAGATCGACTTGGTAGAGCGCGCGGTCGAGCTTGTTGAGCTTGGGGTATTTGGGGATCACGCTCCAAAACCCCAGCCAAATGCGCAGGTTGTTGGTGTTGAAAATTTTGGTGTCAAAGTTTTTGGCAATGCAGGTGCGCAGGGCCTGTGCCGGGTCCTGGGTGTCCTTGATGCCGTCCAGGGTGTAGGCGGTCCAGCTGTCGCAAAGCTGCTGGTAGGCCGCCAAAATGAGTCCTTCCTTGGAGCCAAAGTGGTGGTTGATCAGCCCGCGCGAGACGCCGCCCTCAGAACAGATGCGCTCAATCGTGGTGCCGCTATAGCCGTGCTGTGCAATCGAGCGTGTCGTGGCAGCAATTAACAGGCGCCTGCGCACCTCGGGTTGCTCGCGCACACGGCTTGCAGGCGCCGCACTAGCGCTGCTGCTTTGGGGCTTGGATGGGGCCATGGATGCTTGTTGCTAAATCAGGCCATTTTTGCACTTCGCCACTTACTAGTTCGCTGTGGGTGTGTTTTGGACCGCGTCGCGCAGCGCCGCCAGATACCACTCGGAGTAGCTGCGGGCGTAGATTTCCATCGGTGCGTAGGGGCCAGGCTCAAAAAAGGCCGAGTTCACGCCGCGCTGGTTAAGTTCGATGATGTGCTTGTCCTCCTGGCTGGTATGGTCCCACAGCCAAGTCACTGCGTCGGTCTGGTAGTCCACGCCCTCGACCGCGTCCTGGTCCACCAGCCAAATCAGCTCGAAGGCGGTTGTGTCCACGGCTTGCGGGATGGTGCGGTACAAGAGCGCGTAGTCCGGGTAGGCCACAAAATTAGAGGTGGGGCCGACATCAATAAAGGACGAGCCACCGTCATAGCCCCGGCCTTTAAAGTCACCCATCAAAGGTGCCACCGGCAAGCCGTCACGGCTGCCGCTGACCATGGGCGTCACCAAGGCCGAGCGGATGCTGTCGGCACTTTCCTGGCCAGGGCGGGCATTGCTGAAGTAGAAATCGCAGTCCTGCAAGTTCAGGCCCAGCAAAGCGTCGCGCTGGCGCATGGCGTCGTCCGGCCCGTCGCGCAGGGCTTGGCTGCGGGAATAGGTATGGCGTTTTGCATATTCTTGGTGGGCCGGGCCGCAGTGGTAACACTCTTGGTAGTTTTCTTCCACCAGTTTCCAGTTGGCCTGTATCAGATAGGTTTTGCGCGCAATCACCTTGGCGCGGCCCCAGCCGTAGACCTTGGCGGAGACAGAAAACGCCTCGCGCACATGGTCCAGGCCCAAAGGCCGCTCGGCCAGGCTGATAAACACCATGCCTTCTTCGACCTGCAAATGCGCCTGCTTGAGTGGGAATTTGTTGCGGTCGAAGTCGTCAGGCATGGCGCGCGCGCTACTCAGGGCGCCTTGGGTATCGTAGGTCCAGGCGTGGTAGGGGCAGACAAACTTGCCATTGCTGGCATGGCCCTGGGTTTGCGTGCACACACGCGAGCCCCGGTGGCGGCAGACGTTGAGCAGGGCGCGCAGGGCGCCGTCCTCGCCGCGCACAATCACCAGCGATTCGCCGGCAATCTCGGCCGTAAAGAAGTCGCCCGGGTTCGCTGCCATGCTGGTGTGCCCCACGCAATGCCAGTGCGCGAGCACAAAGTGGCGCATGTCCCAGGCAAACAGTGCTGGGTCGGTATAGAAGGCGCGTGGCAGCGCGTGGCCGTCTTGACACTGGGCCAGCGCGGCGCGCACGGTTGCCAAGCCTGAAGCCGTAGGCGCTGGAAAAGCAATTTTTGTTTCGGTATGCATAGCGCGAAAGGTCTAGCGCAGGGGCGGCGGCGTGGCGCGCCTGCGCGGTGGGGAATAAAAAGGCCTGTCCACAATCCAGCTGCGCACGTTTCTGCGTTCCCATTGCAGCTCGCGGTGCAGGTAGAGGTCTACCCACATGCTGGCCTTGCTGTCAAAGTGTGGCGCGTCGATTTTGGCGATGGCGATATTGCGTTTGAGGGTGGGCGACCACAGGGCGGCGGTGATTTCCCCGATTTGCTGGGTATTAGCCTCGTCGGCGTAAATAAGCGAACCATGCGCTGGCTTGTTACCTTCGAGCTCCAGGCCAACCAGCTTGCGCCGCACGCCCCGTGCTTTTTCAGCCAGCAGTGCGCGCCGGCCATTGAAATGGCCTTTTTCGAGCGCTACCGTCCAGTCCAGATTGAGTTCCCAGGGCGAGCTTTCGCGCCCCAGGCGGATGGTGTGGTTGCAAGAAATAAAGTCCACATGCGGCAGGATGAACCCGGCCTCAATGCGCGCCATCTCCAGGGCCCGGTAACCCATGGGCGTGATGCACCGCTGGTGGCCTACTTCCATCAAGCGCGTCCACAGGGTGGCAGCGCCCTCGGGGGCAATCCACAACTCATAGCCCAGATCGCCGGTAAAGCCGGTGCGCGAGACCATCACCGTGTGGCCCTCAAACTCTTGCTGCAACATGCCCATGGCGCTCAGGTTTTCCAACCCCTGCAGGCCCAAGGCCGCGAGCACCGTGTAGGAGGTGGGGCCTTGCAGTGCCAGTGCGGCAATGTCGGCGGTGACTTCGCTGATTTCCACGTCAAAGCCGATGGCGCAGTCTAAAAACCAGTCGAGCTGGCGTTCGGCGCTGCAGACGCGAAATTCTTGCTCACCAAAGCGAAAAATCGTGCCGTCGTCGATCACATGGCCTTCGTCGTTGCACCACAGGGTGTAGATCACGCGGTTGACCTTGAGTTTGCGCACGTCGCAGGTGACTACCCGGTTAAGGTAGCGTTCGGCGTCGGGCCCGGCGATGCGGTACTTGACCATGGGTGTGAGGTCAAACAGGGCGCAGGTGTTGCGGATGGCGAAGTATTCGTGCTCGGTGTAGGAGTAAACGTCCGGCGTGGAATAACCGGCCCAGGCGATAAAAGTGTCGTTTTGTATCCAGGGCTTGCTGGCCTCAAAGAATGGCGTGTGCAGCAGCGGTCGGCGGTAGTGGGCGCTGGAGGCGGTGCTTATGGCTTCAAATCGCATTTCAATCTCCTTGGCGCAGCACGCAGCGCGCCGCATTGCGCCCGGCAAAGCCCATCACGCCGCCGCCCGGGTGGCAGGCCGCACCGCACAAAAACAGGCCGGGCAAGGGCGTTTGGTATTGGTGGCTCTGGGGCACCGGGCGGTTGACAAAAAACTGATCAAAAGCCAGCGCGCCCTGGTGCCAATGGCCCCCGGCCAAGCCAAACTCTTGCTCCAAGTCTGAAGGCGTGAGCAACTCGGCGGCGACTACCAGTGCGCGTATCCCCGGCGCATGGCGCTCCAGCGTAGCTAAGGTGTTTTCCAGCAGCGCGGCGCGTGCGGCAGTGGGGTCTGGGCCCAGGTCGTAGGGCACAAATTGCACCAGCGCAGACAAGACGTGTTGCCCGGCGGGCGCCAGGCTGGCGTCGTTCACCGTGGGCAGGGTGATTTCCAGTGCCGGGTGTTGCGGAATTTCGCGGTATTTGGACGGATTGAAGGCTTGTTCCAGGTAGTCCATGCTGGGGCTAATCAGCAAGCGTCCTCCCAGGGCTGCAGCGCTTGTGCCCGTGAAATGCGGCAGGTCGCGCAGCGCCAGGTGCAGTTTTGCCACCAGGCCCTTGGCCCGGAAGTGGTCGATGCGGCGCACAAAACCGGCGTCCAGGTGCTCGGCCCCGAGCAGGCGCAAGAAAGTGCTGCGCAGCGCCGCGCTCGACACGACGGTGGCCGCAGCCACTACCTCACCAGACGCCAGGGCGACGCCGACTGTGCGGTCTTGCTCCACCAAAATGCGCGCCACCGGCGTGCCCAGGCGAATTTCCACCCCGGCGGCTTGGCAGGCCCGCGCCAGTGCTTGGGAAAACGCGCCCATGCCGCCTGCGGGCTGGGCCAGCCCCAGGGCGCCCGCGCCGTGTTCGCCTGCCAGGCGGTATAGCCAACTCAGCACCGTGCCGGGCGAGCGCGGGCCGTATTCGGCGCCCAGCGTGGCGTCAAAGGCCAAGGCGCCTTTGAGCGCGGGGCTTTGGAAGTTGTCGTCCAACAGGTCGTAGGCGTTCATGCCGCCAATGCGCAGCAGTTCGCGCATGGACGCTGTGCCCAGCAGGCGCAGGCGCAAGGCCAGTTTGAGCATGTCCCAGCGCTCGCTCCAGCGCTGCAAACTCAGGCGCGGCGGCTTGACGCTCAGCAGCGCGTAAAAGAGCGCCGCATACCGACCCATGCGCTGGCGAAACGGGCCGTAAGTGGCCGCGTCCGCGCCCAGCGCGCTGCCGCCGGTGACGGTGGTGCTGTCTATGCGCAGGCACGGGCCTGTTTCGGACAGCGCGTGCGTAGCCATGCTGGTGGCGGCAAAGCGCAAACCGTGCTGTTCCAGCGCAAAGTCGCGCAGCAGGGACTGCGGCAGCGCATGCAGCAGGTGCGCGCAGGCCGACACCTGAAAGCCTGGCGTAAAGCTGCGGGTAATGGCCGCACCGCCCACCTGCGCTGCTGATTCGAGCACCAGCACCTTGCGTCCGGCGCGCGCCAGGTCCAAGGCGCAGGCCAGGCCGTTGTGGCCCGCGCCAATCACGATCACGTCAAAGGCGGCGCTCATGCTGCGGCCTTTCTGCCCAGATCGCTCAGCACGGTGCGCGCCGCATTGGCGCCTGGCGCGCCCATGACGCCGCCGCCCGGATGCGTGCTCGAACCACACATATAGAGCCCTTTGATGGGTGAGCGGTATTGCGCATAGCCGGGAATCGGACGGTTAAAAAGCAGCTGGTCCATGGTGAGTTCGCCCTGGAAAATATTGCCCTCGGTCAGACCGACTTCGTTTTCAATGTCCCAGGGGGTGCGGATTTCGGCGTGGCGGATCAGGCTTTTGAAGTTGGGGCTGTGCTCGGCAATGGCGTTGATGACGGTGTCGCCAAAGGCTTGGCGTTTCTCGGCGGTCCAGGGGCCGTCGGCCAGGTGGTAAGGCGCGTACTGCACAAACACCGACATATAGTGCTTGCCCTCGGGCGCCATGGTGGGGTCGATGATCGAGGGCATAAGCATGTCTACATACGGGTGGCTGGACCAGCGGCCGGCCTTCCAGTCGTCGTAGCCGCGCTCGATGTCGTCCATGGTCTCCGAGATATGCATATCGCCCTTGATGGCGGGCGAGTCTGGTGGCAGGGCAGGGAAGTGGGGCAGGCCGTCGAGCGCGATGTTGAGCTTGCCCGAGGAGCCGCGAATTTTGAAGCGCCGCACCAGATCGACAAAGTCGCTGGGCAGCTCTTTTTCGTCCACCGTGTTCAGGAAAGTGCGTTTGACATCCATGTTGGAGATCACGGTGCTGGCGTACAGCTCCTCGCCGCTGGCCAGGGCGACGCCATAGGCGCGGCCGTTGCGCGAGAGTATTTTTTCGACCCCGGCGTCCACCCGGATTTCGCCGCCGCTGGCCCGCAGCGAGTCGCCCATGGCGCGGGTGACGGCACCCATGCCGCCGCGCGCAAAACCCCATGAGCCCACGGCGTCGTCAATATCGCCCATGTAGTGGTGCAGCAGCACATAAGCGGTGCCCGGTGAGCGCGGCCCCAGGGCGGTGCCGATGATGGAGCTGCCCGCCAGTGTGGCCTTGATCAGGTCGTTCTCGAAATATTCGTCCAGGTAGTCGGCTGCGCTCATGGTCCAAAAGCGGATCGTGTCGTGCATGCGCTCGTCACCCAGGCCGTGAAAGCGCTGCCCCAGGTAGAGCAGCTCCATCAGGTCGCTGGACTTGAAGGCGGTCGGGTCCGGCGGCGTGCGCATGAGCAAGGGCTTGATGAATTTGCACTGGCGCATCACGTCGCGCGAAAAGCGCTCGTAGGCCTCGGCGTCGCGCTTGGAGTGGCGGACGTATTCGCGCCGCTGCGCGTCGTGGTCGGGGTAGGTGGCCAGGTGGCGACCGTCCTTGGCCAGCGCTGCGCCACCGCCATAGGGAATGACTTGCAGGCCGTATTTTGGCAACTCCAGCGCACGCATGATCTCCGGGCGCAGCAGGCTGCAAACGTAGGAACAGTTGGAGTAGGTGAATTCCGGGTGCAAGCTACGGCTCACGGCGGCGCCACCAATATAGTCGTTGCGCTCTAACACCAGCACCTTGAGGCCGGCCCGGGCCAGGTATCCCGCGCTGACCAGACCATTGTGGCCAGAGCCCACCACGATCACGTCGTAGCGCTGGCGCTCACTTTGGGGAGAACTTGTCATGCGGGGGCTCCGTGGACCCGGCCTGGCGCGGATCGGCAGGCTGAAGGTTGCTCTTACTGTACGGTTGTTTAATATAAATATCAAGCCCAGAGGGGTTGAATGCGGGTTTGTACCAGTGCGAAATGGGCTGGCACGCGGGTGCTTGTCTTACTATACTGTCGTTCAACAATAGGCGATTGGCATACCGGTCAGCCGCCTGCATTGCGGAAGTCTTATCCATGGCCTATCCCCTGTCTGACGCAGCGCTCCAGTGGTAACGCACGGCCCGCGCCTTTGCCGATGAGGTGCTCATGCCCCACGAGGAAACGGCGGAGTTCAACGACGGCGAATTACCCGCAGCGGTGTACCAGCACCACAAGCAAACGGCCTTGGAGCTGGGTTTCCCCCTGATGGATGCACCCCTGTCCCATGGCGGCCTGGCTTTGCCC
>CANHZG010000095.1 GCA_947464995.1 Comamonadaceae bacterium
CTGGGGCACCCCGGTGCCTGCGGCCTTGAAAGCGACCCAAGACCAAGCCGTGGTACCGGACCAAGACCAAGGCCTGCCCGCGGATTTCGACATGGACCGCCCTTTGCGTGATGCGCGTGATGCCTTTGAGCGCGCGTATTTTGAGTTCCACCTGGTGCGAGAAGCGGGCTCCATGACCCGTGTGGCCGAGAAAACCGGTTTAGAGCGCACCCACCTCTATCGCAAGCTCAAGCAGCTTGGCGTCGATGTGTCGCGCGGCAAGCGCCACCAGCCCACCTAGTCCTGGTTGTAGATCGACATGCCCTGTCGGCGTGCGGCGCCGGACTGCACCAGTTGCTCCATCAATTCGAAAACGCGTTCATCTACCTCGCTTTGGCTCTGCTGCTGCCCCAAGATGCTGCGCAAATAGGGCGTGGAGCCCGCCCAGTGGCCCAAAGCGGCGGCCGTAGTTTCTTGCAACTCCAGCAGCTTGAACTTCAGTAGCACCTTGGCTGCGTAGTTGCGATGGCGCTCGGGGTTGCGCACAAAATAGTTCAGTCGCGCGCGCGCGGTCGCCACTGCTGTAGCCACGTCGTGAAACACACTTCCGTGGCCGGGGATCACCGTTGTGGCCTCCAGCGACTCGATCAGGTCCAGCGTGTCGGACACGCAGCCAAAGGCGTCGATTCCGTCGAGTTCGGGAAACACGACGCCAAAGCCGTTTTCCCACAGGGCGTCGGCAGAAATCAAGATGCGTTCAACCGGCTCAAACAGCACTACCGAATGCGGGTCGTGACCCGGCGCGGCGTGGATCTGCCAGCGCTGCGTTCCGATCCGCAGCTCCTGGCCCGGAATCAGCAAGCCCTGGTACGCAAAGCGCGGGCAGCTTTGACCGGTGGCCTCAAAGGTCAGCTCCTGCACCGACCAGCGCGTCACCGCTTGCGCATGGCCGGGGGGGATCAAGGTGCAAATCCCCGGGTAACTTGCTTGCAAAGCTGCGTTGCCACCACAGTGGTCGCTGTGCAAGTGGGTGTTGACCAGTTGCGTGAGCTGGTCGCCGTTGAGGGCCGACGCCACCAAAGCCAGGGTTTGTGCGCTGTGGCTGCAATAGCCGCTATCGACCAGGGTGGCTGCGCCTTTGCCGTCCCGAATAAGGGTGTTATTGGACGATAGCCACCCTCTTTGCAGTACCTGCACCCCGGGGGCGAGCGGCACGGGCGCGGGTGTTTCAAGGCGGGGCGATAAGGGCATGGTCGGACTATGGGGGGCTAAAGGTGGAGCGTTGAGTCTAGTATTTGCCTGAAACCTAGGGAAAACCCTTATAGTTGGGGCATGAACTGGATTGCGACTTGGTTTTCTGAACTGGCTTACGCCGTGCGGGCTTTATTGCGTCCGGACTTTGGCCAACACAACGTGGGCCATGGGCAGGGGACGGCATCGGGTCGTCGGGTTCCGATTCGCGCCTTAGGACCGCGCCACCGCAGCGCCGTTTTGGGGCACCTGCTTGCATTGGAGCCGCAGGACCGGTACTTGCGTTTTGGCTATGCGGCACAAGACGCACAAATTGCCCATTACGTGGCCGGTCTGGACTTTGCGCGCGACCAGATTTTTGGTATTTACAACCGGAGTTTGCGCTTGGTGGCCGTTGCACATTTGGCCTACGCCAAGGACCCCAGGACCGATCGTTGTGCCGAGTTTGGAGTCTCCGTACTGCCGCAGTGCCGTGGCCAGGGCATGGGGTCTCAATTGTTTGCACGCGCCCAGGTGCATGCCAGAAACGACCGTATCTCCTTGCTGTTTATCCATGCCCTGAGTGAAAACAATGCAATGCTCAAAATTGCGCGCCACGCCGGAGCTACGGTCGAACGCTTTGGGTCCGAGTCAGACGCCTATTTGCAATTGCCAATGCCTACGCTGCAGTCGCGCATGAGCGAAGCCGTCGACGATCAAATCGCCTTGACGGACTACCGTCTCAAGGTTCAAGCCAAGCAGTTTTGGGAAATATTGGCCGGTATCCAAGAGGTGCGCAAGGCCGTCAGGGCCTCACACGGGCAGTCCGCCTCCTGAGCCTTGCTTGCCGCTGCGCCGGGGCCCGGGACGATGGGCTATCCTAGAGGCTTCGCAAAAACGGCAGTACCTGCCCTCCGCCAGTGTCAGACCCACACCCCGCGCAACAACCTGAAAAAGAAGATAAGCGAACGTTTTTCCAGCGTTTAGCCGAATTTATCCATCCCGGCCCGGATTCTGCGGCCGAGTTGATCGAGACCCTGGCGGAAGCCGAAGACAACAAAATCATTGGCGCCCAGTCGCGCGCCATGATCGAGGGCGTGATCCGTATGGCCGACAAGACCGCGGGCGATGTCATGGTGGCCGCCACGCGCATGGACTTGATCAATATCCAGGCACCCATGGACGAGTTGTTGTACACCGTGATCGACACGGCGCACTCCCGATTTCCCGTGTTTGAAGGCGAGCGGGAAAACATCATTGGCATCTTGATGGCCAAAGACCTGCTCAAGCTCCAACGCGCGCCCGAACTCAACATCCGCGCCCTGTTGCGCCCCGCCGTGTTTGTGCCGGAAACCAAAGGCCTCAATGATTTGTTGCGCGACTTTCGCGGCTATCGCAACCATCTGGCGATCGTCATTGACGAGTTCGGCCGGGTGGCTGGTTTGATTACGATTGAAGACGTGCTGGAGGAAATCGTCGGCGAAATCGAAGACGAATTTGATATCGAAGACGACGAGGGCGACATTTTTGCGCTGCCCGACCAAACCTTTCGCGTCAATGGCGACGCCTCCATTGAGCGCATTGCAACGGCGTTTGCCGTGGACTTCGGGGGCCTACAAGACGCCGAAGGCTTCGACACCATTGGCGGCTTGGTCGCGCATGAAATGGGTCACGTGCCCAAGCGGGGCGAGCGCCATGTGCTCGCCGGCTTAGAGTTTGTGGTGCTGCATACCAAGGGCGGTGCCGTGCGCTGGTTCAAAGTGTCTGCGCTGGCGACTGCGCCCAAGGCGTGAGCGCGTCCGGGTCGGCCATGGGCTTGTCCCGCGCCGTGCCCCGCCCGGCGCCGCGTCCCTTGGGCTTTGTCGACTACAGCCTCCTGGCGCTGGCCGGTGCGGTCCATGCGGCCAGCATCGCCTGGCCCTTGGCGCATTTTTTCTCGCCCGGGCAAACCGTGTGGTTTTTGCAAATTGCCGCCATGTTGGTTTTAGCGCATGCCTTGCGGCGCACGCGCAGCGCGCGGGAGGCGTTTTTCGTCGGACTTGTTTTTGGCGCGAGCCTGCTGGGTGCGACCTTTTGGTGGCTTTTTGTCGCGCTGCACACCTATGGCGGCTTGGACCCGGTCTTGGCCGTAGCCGCCGTACTTGCGCTGGCGCTTCTATTGGCTCTGTATCTGGGTCTGGCCTGCGCCGCCTGGCGCGCATGGTTTAGCAGCACCGGCGCGGCGGGCGCTGCAGCTTTTGGCGCGCTGTGGATGGTGTCTGAAATGGCGCGCGGCACCTGGCTGACAGGGTTTGGGTGGGGTGCGGGCGGCTATTCGCACCTGAGCGGGCCTTTGTCGGTCTACGCGCCCTGGGTGGGGGTTTACGGCCTGGGCGGCTTGTCGGCGGGCTTGGCCATGGCCGTGGTGCTCTGGTGGAGCCCCAGCCGCGACGCTCAGCCCGGCGCTGGCCACCACCGAATGGTGCGAGCGCTAGCGCTGGTAGCCGTCTTGTGGGTCCCCTACGCCACCCAGAGTGCCTGGAATGGCTGGAGCCGCAGCAGCGGTGCGCTGTCGGTGACCTTGTTGCAAGGCAATATTGCGCAGAGTGAAAAGTTTGAGCCCGATACCGGCGTGGCCCGCTCACTGGGTTGGTACCGCGAGCAGCTGTTGTCGGCCACAAGCAGCGTGGTCGTAGCACCCGAGACGGCCTTGCCCGTGCTGCCGCAGGACCTGCCCGAGGGTTACTTGAACGGCTTAAAAGCGGATTTAGCGGCGTCCGGGCGATCGGCCATCGTCGGCCTGCCGCTGGGCGACGCAACTCAGGGCTACAGCAACTCGGTGCTGGCCTTGGTGCCAGGAGCAGCGCAAGACCTGCGCTACGACAAGCACCATCTGGTGCCGTTTGGCGAATTCATTCCACCGGCTTTTCGGTGGTTTACCGATCTGATGCACATCCCCCTGGGGGACTTTCAGCGTGGCGCACTGGGCCAGGCATCTTTTGCTGTGCAGGGTCAGCGCTTGGCGGCCAATATTTGCTACGAGGACTTGTTTGGCGAAGAGCTGGCCACGCGCTTTAGTGACGCGGCGTTGGCGCCCACGGTGTTTGTCAATGTCAGCAACCTGGGTTGGTTTGGCAACACCGTCGCCATCGACCAGCACCTCAATATTTCACGCATGCGCGCGCTGGAGTTTCAGCGGCCGTTTGTGCGCGCCACCAATACTGGCGCTACGGTCATTCTGAACCACCAAGGGCAGGTGCAGGCGTCAATGCCCCGTTTTACGGCGGGCGCGCTGGTGGGCCAGGTGCAGGGCCGCGAGGGGCTAACGCCTTTTGCCTGGTGGGCTTCAAGCTGGGGATTGTGGCCTTTGTGGTTGGTCGCCTTTGCGGTGCTGGCGCTGGCCCGCAGGTCGCGGCGCTAGGCAGGCATTGCAGGGCCCATGCGCACCAGGCGACCCGGGCGCGCGGGCGTGATCGTGCCCTGGGTTTGCACTTGCTCGCCGGCCACCCAGGTGGCCACGTAACCGCTGGCGTGTTGCACAAACCGCCGTCCGCCAGCGGGTAAGTCGCGCACCAGGGCGGGCAAGGGCAGTCCGATCCGGGCGGGGTCGATGGCGTTGAGGTCGGCGCGCATTCCCGCCGCGATCACGCCCCGGTCGTTCAGGCCCAGGTAGCGTGCGTTGCGCCGCGTCATCATTTCCACCGCCTGCGCCAAGGGCATGGCCTGCGCGCCACTCTGCGCAACCCAGTGGCTGAGCATGAAGGTGCTGAAGCTGGCATCACACACCGTGCCCACATGGGCTCCGGCGTCGCTCAGGCCACTCAGCGCGCGCGGGTGGTCGAGCATGGTGCGTACCGTGGCCAGCGACCCGTCGTTGTAGTTGAAGATGGGGAAGTAGACCAGGCCGTCGCCGCCGTTTGCGCACAGGTAGTCGTACAAGGACTCCAGCGCCGAGGTGCCAGATTGGCGCGCCCGTACATAAAAGCTGTGCACCACGGTGGGCGCGTAGTCAGGCTGCTGGCCCAGCGGGAACATGCGTGCACTGATGCGCTCGATCTGGCCCAGCAAAATGTCCACCAGTGGCGGGACTGCGCTGCCGTCGCCGGCCAGAGGTTCCGATTTTTCCGCCAGGATGCGGGCCTTGCGTTCTGGCTCGCGCAGCGCCGCAGCGCGTTCGGCCAGGGGCAGGTGCGCTAGCTCTTTGTAGCCAGGAAAGCCCATAAAGGGGTGAAAACTGGCGTCCAAACCCGTGATCACGCCAATGCCGCGCGCGGCGGTTTGAAGATACAGCGGCACGCCCGCGCGCACCGCCGCCTCGACCCGCGCCTGGATTTGGTGGAACTGTTCGCCGCCCGGGTCGCGCTGCAGCCAGGTCAGGGAGAGTGGCCGACCACTGGCACGCGCCAGTGCCTCCACCAGGTCGAACTCAGCATCGAAATCGGCGGGCCCCTGCAAGAGGTTGTAGTCACTCACCACTTGCACCACACCGTGGTTCAAGCCCTCAAACGCACGCGCTAGGCCAGTCAGCTCTTGGGCGCTGGCATTGGCAGCCGGCGTATCCTTTCCCTCAGATGTGCGGTGGTTGTCGCTGCGTCCGGTGCTCAGGCCTGCTGCTCCGGCTTTGAGCGCTTCACGCAATAGGGCTCGCATGTCGTCAATCTCTTCGGCCGTAGCTGCGGTGTGTGCCAGGGCGCGCTCGCCCATTACATACATGCGCAAGGGGTCGTGCGGCACTTGTACCAGGTAATCCAGGCTGCGCGGAGTGGCCGCCAGCGCGTCCATGTACTGGGGAAAACTTTCCCAGTTCCACCGGATGCCTTCGTGCAAGGCGGCGCCAGGAATGTCTTCCACGCCTTCCATAAGTTTGATCAGATCGTCCTCGTGCCCTTGGCGCACCGGTGCAAAGCCCACGCCACAGTTACCCATCACCACCGTCGTCACGCCGTGGTAGATGCTGGGGGTAAAGCAGTCGTCCCACGTGGCTTGGCCGTCGTAGTGGGTATGGATGTCGATAAAACCGGGTGTGACCCACAAACCCTGCGCTTGCAGCGTTTGCTGGGCTGCGGCGGTGACGGTGCCCACTTGGACAATGCGTCCGTCGCGCACCCCCACGTCGGCCACATAGGGCGTAGCACCCGTGCCGTCGACCACGGTACCGCCCTTAATCAGCCAGTCGAGCATCTTTTTGTCTCCAGATAAGGGCCAGCGCCATGCCGCTGACGATGTGCCAAATGCCCCACAGACTGGCCAGCGTCACCATCCCTAGGTCGCTGTTGAACTGCAGCGCAATGATGCCCAGCGCCAGGCCTGAGTTCTGCATGCCACCTTCGATCACCACGGCTCGGCGGTCGCGCTCGCTCACGCGCATGGCCCAGGCGGTGATCCAGCCAAACGCCAGGCCGCTGGCGTTGTGTAAAACCACGATCAGCAACATCGGCAACAGACCCAACGTGAGCAACTGGCGCTCTTTGATCAGCCCGGCGATGATGAACAGCACCAGCGCGGCCACTGCAAAATTGCCCAGCGGTTTGCGAATGCGTGCGGTCAGCGATGGCAAACGGTGTGAGGCGGCCAGCCCCAGCGCCATGGGCACGGCCAGCAGCAGCAACAGGCTCCACCAAATGCCGGCAGGGTCAATCGCCAGCGTTTGCAGCCAGGCGGCGGTGTTGGGGTTGGTGGCGACCATCCAGCTAAAGTTAAACGGCGTGGCAAACAGCGCAATCACACTGGCCACGGCCGAGATGCTGACCGACAAGGCGGTATTACCCCGGCCAAAGTGGGTCACCACATTGCTCAGGCTACCGCCCGGGCAGGCGGCCACCAAAATCATGGCGGCTTCGACGTTGGAGGGCAAATCCAACACCAGCGTGGCCAGCCAGGTGGCAACGGGTAGCAAGATGAACTGCGCAATCAACCCACAGACCACGGCCCTGGGCGATTGCGCCACGCGGCGAAAGTCATCGAGCCGCAGCTCCAGCGCGACGGAAAACACCATGGTCGCCAAGACCAAACCCAAAACCAGTTGCTGTGCGCCCATCGAATCCTCCGATAGGAAAAGGATAGCGTAGGCAATGGCCTCTAAAATCAAGGGTTTACGCGCATTCACATGGCCTTATTGGCTCCGTGCCGACCGGTCGGTGCGTGGCTTCCTCTGACTCCCCAGCCCATGAAGACCTTCCAGCAAATCATTTTGACGCTCCAGTCCTATTGGGACGCCCAAGGCTGCGCGCTCTTGCAGCCCTACGACATGGAAGTGGGCGCGGGCACCTCGCACACCGCCACCTTTTTGCGCGCTATTGGCCCTGAGCCCTGGAAGGCCGCCTATGTGCAACCCAGCCGCCGCCCCAAAGACGGCCGCTACGGCGAAAACCCCAACCGCCTGCAGCACTACTACCAATACCAGGTGGTGATCAAGCCCGCCCCCGCGAACATCCTGGACCTGTATCTGGGCTCGCTCGAAGCGCTGGGTTTTGACCTGAAGCAAAACGACATCCGCTTTGTGGAAGACGACTGGGAAAACCCCACCCTGGGCGCCTGGGGCCTGGGCTGGGAGGTCTGGCTCAATGGCATGGAAGTCACGCAGTTCACCTACTTCCAGCAGGTCGGCGGCATCGACTGCAAGCCGGTCACTGGGGAGATCACCTATGGTTTGGAGCGCCTGGCCATGTATTTGCAAGGGGTGGACAACGTCTACGACTTGGTCTGGACCGACACGGGCTCACCTTCACACGCAGCGGGCGAGCGTGGGGGCAAGATTTTTTATGGGGACGTTTACAAGCAAAACGAGGTGGAGCAGTCCACCTACAACTTCGAGCACAGCGATACCGACTTTTTGTTCACCGCCTTTACCGCGCACGAAAAACAGGCCAAGCACCTGATTGGCGTGCCGCTGGCGCTGCCCGCCTACGAGCAGGTGCTCAAAGCGGCCCACAGCTTTAACTTGCTGGACGCGCGCGGCGCCATCAGCGTGACCGAGCGCGCGGCCTATATGGGCCGCATCCGCAACCTGTCGCGCGGCGTGGCCCAGTGCTACCTGGATAGCCGCGAGCGCCTGGGCTTCCCCATGGCGCCGCGCGAGTGGATTGCGCAGATGCCGCCCAAAGCCCCAGCCACCAGCGCGTCCGAATGAAGGCAGGAACCCCGAACATGACCATGCATAACCTGCTTGTTGAACTCTTGGTGGAGGAGCTGCCACCCAAAGCGCTGAAGAAACTTGGTCTGGCCTTTGCAACGGTGCTGGCCGACAGCCTGAAAACCCAGGGTCTGGCTGCAGCCAACGCCGTGGTGGCTGACTTTGCCTCGCCGCGCCGCCTCGCGGTACACCTGAGCGGCGTGTTAGCCCAGGCCCCCGACAAAGCCGTGTCGCAAAAACTCATGCCTTTGGCTGTGGGCCTGGACGCGGCTGGCAATGCCACGCCTGCGCTGCTGAAAAAGCTGCAAGCTTTGGGCACGGACGCTTCTGCCGTGCCCGGCCTCAAGCGCGCCATGGACGGCAAGGCCGAAGCCTTGTTTTTTGAGAGCACGGTGCACGGCGCTACGCTGGTCCAGGGCCTGCAAAAAGCGCTGCACGAGGCGATCGCCAAACTGCCCATCCCCAAAGTAATGAGCTACCAGCTGGAGCGCGATTGCGAACTGCCCGGCTGGAGCACAGTGAGCTTTGTGCGCCCGGCGCACGGCCTGGTGGCCTTGCATGGCAACACCGTGGTGCCGGTCACCGCACTGGGCCTGCGGGCAGGCAATGCTACCCAGGGCCACCGCTTTGAGGCGGCCATGTCCCCGGTGGTGTTTGCCCACGCTGACGACTACGCCGCCACCCTGGCACGCGACGGTGCGGTGATTGCCAGCTTTGAAGTGCGCCGTGCCGACATTGCGCGCCAGTTGCAGGCGGCCGCAGCCGCTTTGGGCGCGCAGCTGGTGGATTACGAGGCGTTGTTGGACGAGGTGACCGCTCTCGTGGAGCGCCCGAATGTGCTGACCTGCAGCTTTGAGTCGGAATTTCTGCAAGTGCCGCAAGAGTGCCTGATCTTGACTATGAAGGCCAACCAAAAGTACTTCCCTTTGCTCGACGCCGCGGGCAAGTTGAGCAACAAATTCTTGGTGGTCAGCAACGTCAGCCCGGCCGACCCCAGCGCGGTTATTGGCGGTAACGAGCGCGTGGTGCGCCCCCGCCTGGCCGATGCCAAGTTCTTTTATGACCAAGACCGCAAGAAGACCCTGGAGTCGCGTGTGGAGGGCTTGTCCAAGGTCGTCTACCACAACAAACTCGGCAACCAAGGCGAGCGCATGGCGCGCGTCTGCGCCATCGCACGCGCCATTGGCCAGCAGCTCGGCGGCGATGCACTGGCCGAAAAAGCGGCGCTGGCCGCACGCCTGGCCAAGACTGATTTGCTGACCGACATGGTGGGCGAGTTCCCGGAGCTGCAAGGCATTATGGGAAATTATTACGCCATGAACGACGGGTTGGGTGAGGAGATTGCAACCGCCATCTCGGACCACTATTGCCCTCGTTTTGCGGGCGACTGGCTGCCAACCAAACCGGTCGGCTGGGTGGTGGCGCTGGCCGACAAACTGGAAACGCTGGTCGGCATGTTTGGCATTGGCAATGTGCCCACGGGAGACAAAGACCCGTTTGCGCTGCGCCGCCATGCGCTGGGCTTGATTCGCATCCTGACTGAGCACGATCTGGCGCTGGGTGTTAAGCAGCTAATTGTTCTTTCGCTCCGCGATGGATTTGAGCCCTGGTTGGCTAGTAGAGGTATTGACCCCAAAGAGTTCCTGTTTAATGCTTGGCAGTCGGAAGAATTCGTTCACGACCGCCTGGCGGGGTCCTTGCGCGAGCAAGGCTACAGCGCGCAAGAAGCGGACGCGGTGCTCGCCCTGCGCCCGCAGCGCCTGGGCGATGTGCGCAAGCGCCTGCTGGCGGTGCGCGCCTTTGCCGCCCTGCCCGAGAGCGCTGCGCTGGCAGCCGCCAACA
>CANHZG010000096.1 GCA_947464995.1 Comamonadaceae bacterium
AGGTTGACCAGGAACTCGCGGTCCAATTGGCTGTAGGTGTACTCGAAACGCGGGCTATCAGGGGACTTTTTGTTGAGTTTGGGTGGGCCACCATCTTTACCGCCCTCGGCTTTTTTGTCACCGTGGCCACCTTCGGCTTTTTTGTCACCGTGCCCACCTGCCGCGGGCGCACCGTGGCCACCCTCGGCAGGAGCACCGTGGCCGCCGTCAGCCTTCTTTTCGCCGTGGCCGGCGTCCGATGCACCTTCGGCCATCATTTCATCGGCCGTAGGAGGCGGCGGTTTGTTGAAAAATCCCGCGATGAAAAGGGTGCCCACCATGGTGCCGGCAATCAAGACCACCAGTGCGACCACTGCCAAAATGATCTTGACAATAGGTTTTTTTGGCTTCTCTTCAACTTCTGGGGCTGCTGCATCGGACATCGGACACCTCTTTATAGTGGTTCAGTTTCAATTACCGCCCCTGGCTGATTAGGCCAATATATTCAATCCGTCACTTCCTTTTGAGCCCAAGTCGTCGGGCGCTGTGGCCGCTGCTTGCGCAGGAGCCGGGGAGTTAGGGGCGTTTTGCGGACCCTTATAGGCTTGGCCCGGTGTCGAGTTTCCGCCGGACTGCCGACCTTGGTCCGCATTTACCCAGACTGAAGCAACTGCCATGCCAGATTGGGCCAGAGTATCCTTTAATTTGTTGGTGCCCTGGGTAATAAGTTCGCGCGTGATGGCATTGTCCGAGCTAAATAGCGCATCCAAACCGCCCGAATGCATGTCCAGCTGCACATCAATACGACCCAAGCTGCCGGGCTGCATGCGCATTTGCATTTTCCATTGGCCACGTTCAATTTGCGCGATCAGGCGTTGCGCGGCGGCTTCACCCAATTTGTCGGCCATTTGCTGGAACTGAGCTGCGCGTTGCTCAAGCTGCGTTTGCAAGGTTGGCTTTTCCCCCGGAGCCAGGGTCCCTGCAGCGCCAGTGTTGTTGGCCGCAGCGCTGGCCGGAGCCTGCAAGCTCGGTTCGGTTCGGGTCGTCAGGTCGTTGGCGTCAAATTGGTAGCCTTCGGGCACATCGAGCTGCAAGGTTTCTTGGGCGATCGGTGCGTCCAATGCGTCCTTGGACACAGCGGCCGATTCCAGCAATGCGGCCCAACTCACTTGTTTGCTGGTGCCCGACATTTGCGCTAAGCGCTTGGTGATTTCCTGGGCCGGCATGCCCAAGGTGAGGCGAACTGCGCTCTCGTTGGTTGCTTCGGCTGCCACCCTGGGGTCGCTGATTTTGGCGCTCTCGGCGGCGTCTATCCAGGCGCGCGCGCTCAGCGGCATCAAAGGGGCGCTGCTAGCAGACGTAATCTCTAAGGCCGTTACCGCAACCCCGTTCAAGGGTTGTGCATGTCCAGGCGCGGTAATTTGGGAAGGCATCGCCGTTTGATTGTCTCCATTTGAGCCCAAGGGCGACAAATACAGCGCAGGTGCGGCGCTCTGTACAGGCGCAGGTGCGGCGTTTTGTACAGGCGTAGGTGCGGCGCTTTGTACAGGCGCGGTGACCAGCATGGCGACAGCCAAGGGGGCTTTCTGTGGCTCACCACCCGACGCGACCATCGCCACGGCACTGTCGCCCGACGTGGCCAAGGCGCTTGGCTGGGCCAGCGCATCACCCACGGCGGCCGTGTTGGGCAGCATTTGGTCATTTTCGGCTGCGGAGTCCCCTTCAGCGGCCAGCACCAAAGTGTTGTTGGCCGTGTTTTGGCTTGTATTAGAAGCCGCTAATCCAATGGCCTGGGCTGCTAGGGTGTTGGACGTCGCTTCGGTGGTAAGAGCCAAAGGCATGGCATCAGACCCTGCATCGTCTTGCGCGCTCAGCGCCTTGGCGCTGAGGGCCGTAGCCAGGTTTTGGGCGGTTGCAACCACAAGCGTTGGACCAAGAGTTGGAAGGCCGGTTGGCACAGCGGCGGGAGACAAAACCGCGTCTTTGGTGCTGGGTAAGGGGCCAAAAAGGGCTTGTACGGCAGCTTCGTCAAGCCCCTGGGCACGGGCAAAGCTCGCCAGACTCGCCATATCCGGCAAGGGCGCGTCGCTGGTGATCACATTGATGCTTTTCCCCAGTGGAACGACCTGCAAACCCGCACTGGGAATGCTTGAAGCGGCAATGCCTTGCCGCTGGGTTTTAAACATTTGTCCGGTCAAGACCTCAGAAAACTCGGTCGCAGGGGCTTTGGCTTCGGCACCGGTCGCAGCGGGCAGGGCTTCGCCTGCACTGGGAGAAACCGGCTTAGGCGACAAAAAACTCAATTTCGCTTCCATGAAAACACCATTCTTAGATAGGCCACACGCAGCGGCGAATGCCAAGGACTATGCAAGAAGCGTGACGGGACAAAACTTGCCGCTGCGAGGCGACCCGGTGCAGGCCTTTGATGTCGGGAAACTGTGGCATGGACATTGCATTCAGGCCTCTTTATGAGAATAATTTTTCGCCATTTCCCATCCTGAAGCCCTGATTTTCATGAATACCCGTCCATGAGCGCGTTCACCCTGTCGACGATTCGACAAAACCTGTCCAAGTTCAATTTCAATGACCTGAGCATTCCCGCTCTGGTGTTGTTGATTATGGGCATGTTGGTGATCCCGCTGCACCCGATGCTGCTGGACGTGCTGTTTACTTTCAATATTGCGTCCAGCGTGCTGATCATCATGATCGCCATCAAGATCCGCAAGCCGCTCGAATTTTCTGCCTTTCCCTCGGTGTTACTGTTTGCCACCATGCTGCGCCTGGCGCTCAATGTGGCGTCGACCCGGGTCATTTTGGTCAATGGCCACGAGGGCCATGACTCCGCAGGCAAGGTGATTGCTGCTTTTGGCGAGTTTGTCATCGGTGGCAACTACGTGGTTGGTTTCATTATTTTCGCGATCCTGATGATCGTGAACTTCTTTGTGGTCACCAAGGGTGCTGGCCGGGTATCGGAAGTAAATGCCCGGTTTACCTTGGACGCGATGCCGGGCAAGCAAATGGCCATTGACGCCGACTTGAACGCTGGCGTGATCGACCAAGAAACCGCCAAAACCCGCCGCGCCGAGCTGGCGCAAGAGTCCGACTTCTTCGGCTCCATGGACGGTGCATCCAAATTTGTCAGTGGTGACGCCATTGCCGGCTTGTTGATTTTGTTCATTAACCTCATCGGCGGTCTGGCCATTGGCATGGGCCAGCACGGTTTGTCTCTGAGCGAAGCCGGTCGTATTTATTCCCTGCTGACCATTGGCGATGGCCTGGTTGCACAAATCCCGTCGCTCTTGTTGTCGCTGGCCACTGCCATTGTTGTTACTCGGGTCACCACCACCGAGTCCATGACCGAGCAGGCGGGAACCCAGTTGGGCAACCCGACGGCCTTGTTTGTTACCTCCTGCATCATGGCTATCTTGGGCTTGGTGCCTGGCATGCCGCACCTGGTGTTTATCGCTTTGTCCGCTGGCAGCGCGGCCTTGGGCCTGATGGTATTGCGCCGAGAAGCGGCCACGGACTCGCCCGAGCAAATCGCCGCCGCAGCGGCAGCCGCGCCCGAGCAGCCCAGAGAGCTGGACTGGGAAGACCTGGACCAGGTCGACCTGGTGGGTCTGGAAATTGGTTACGGCCTGATTCCGCTGGTCAATGCTGAGACCGGCGGTCAGTTGATGACCCGCGTCAAGGGCGTACGCAAGAAACTGTCGGCCGAACTGGGCTTTTTGATCCAGCCGGTGCGCATCCGTGACGCGCTGAGCATTGACCCAGACAGCTACCACATCGTCCTCAAGGGCGTGATCCGTGGCCGTGGCAAGGTCAAGGTCGGGCGCGAAATGGCGATCAACCCCGGACAGGTTTATGGCGCCTTGGAAGGCATTCCGACGCAAGAACCGGCTTTTGGCCTGGAAGCGGTCTGGATCGAGCCCTCCCAGCGCGACCATGCACGCGCACTGGGCTACACCGTGGTCGATGCGGCCACGGCGGTCGCAACCCACCTCAACAAGGTCTTGCGCGACAACGCCTCGGACCTGCTTAGCCACGACGAAGTCCAGCAGTTGCTTGACAAGCTGACGGCCAAATCGCCCAAGCTGGTCGAAGATTTAGTCCCCTCGAAACTCTCGCTGGGCGTGCTCACGCGCACCCTGCAAAGCCTGCTTAGCGATGGCGTCTCGATCCGCGACATGCGCACCATCGTGGAGACGCTGTCCGAAGTCAGCGCCCGCACCCAAGACCCCGAGCAACTCACCGCCTTGGTTCGTCCGCGCCTGGGCCGCATGATTGTGCAAAGTCTGGTCGATGACAAAGAGACCCTGTCGGTCATGACGCTGGACCCTGGCCTGGAGCAACTCCTGCACAACGTGCTGCAGCAACAGGGCCAAGGGCAAAGCATGGTGATTGAGCCGGGTTTGGCCGAGCGCTTGTTTAGCGCCCTGCGCGACGGTGCCAAGGCGGTCGAAGACCTGGGCCATAGCGCAGTTTTGGTGGTCTCACCGGCGATTCGCCCGTGGTTGGCCAAGTCGGTGCGCCACCGGGTCAGCGAGCTGATCATCCTGTCCTACGGCGAAATTCCGGACGACCAGGCCGTCAAGGTGGTCCACACCGTGCACGCCGAGGCCAAAGCCAACGAAGACCGGCGCTAGGCGTTGATACCGAATTAATCTGAACCCTGAAGACCGTACCCGAGAAAACCACCATGGAACTCAAACGCATCCTCGCCAACGACACCAAGAGTGCCACCGACCGCGCCATGGCCCTGTATGGGCGCGACGTGTTGATTATTTCCAACCATACCGTTGACGGACAAACCGAACTGGTGGTGGCTCTGGACATCGGTGAGCAAAGCATGGACTCCACGGTGTCTGCGCCGCTCGCCTACACGCAATCAGCGTCGGCACAGGCCCCATCGAGCAACTTTATGGACCACCTGGCCCAGGCCCAAGGCCGCGCGCCAGTTAGTCAGGAGGGCGCCGGTGGGCGCAAAGAGCCTGTTTTGGCCAAGGTCGATGATGAGCGCGACTACCTGCGCAGCCGTGAAATCATGGACATGATCCGTGACGAGCTGGCCAGCTTGCGCCGTGAAATCAGCTTGAGTCAAAAAACCCTGGGTTGGCAAAGCAGCTTGAACCTTTCGCCCGAGGTGGAAGACTTGCTGGGCTCGTTTACCCGGGCGGGCATGCCCACGGGACTGCGCACCTTGTTGCTCGACACCGTCAAAGACATGCGTAGCGAGCACGAAGCCTTGCTGGCCGTTCGCAGCCAACTCGAGCAAATCGCGCGCCGACCCAGCATTGCCCTGCCCATGGCGGGTATTCACCTGCTTGCCGGCCCCTCGGGCTCGGGCAAGTCCATGATGGTGATGCGCCTGGCCAACCATGCAGCCGCACAGATGGGCCACGACAAAGTGGCCATCGTCAGTTACTGTGACGAACGCGTGGGCGCTTGGGCCCACACCCAAACCATGGCTGCCCAAGTGGGTGTGGAATGTTTTCGTGCCGATACGAGCGTCGAGCTCAGCACGGTGCTAGACGCGCTGGCGGGTCGGCGCTTGGTTCTGATTGACACGGCCGGCGCCCACATGCCTGAGCGCATCACGGAAATCCAGTCGGCGTGCCCGGCCTGTGAGGCCCACGCTGTGGTTTCTGCAGACGCTTCTTCGGCCACTTTGCGCCGCACTCTGAGGACTTCGGGCATCCGCTGGAACAGCCTCATGGTGAGCAAGCTTGACGAATCCATACAGCCTTGGCCTTTGGTGGAGTTTCTCTGCGATAATTTTCTGTCGCTCTCAGCCGCGAGTGATGGGCCCCAGCTTGGCGCTTTGAAGCGCGATCTGGGCACCGGTGCGTTGGTTGAAATGGCGGTGGCCCAGCTCTCCAGGGTGCCCGAATCCGTGGCTCCTTTGGCATCCATCCAGATGGCAAAGCCCATTTCAATCAAGTTGCAACCGCCATCCCCACGACTTTTTGCGTCGGCAAGCCCACGGGGCTTGCGTGGCCCCTTCAATTGAGAAACCTGTAAATCCATAATGAAAAAGTCGGTTCGTACGGAAGTTATCGGCATTGCTAGCGGGAAAGGCGGTGTGGGTAAAACAACAGTGGCCGTGAACTTGGCGATTTCGCTGAGCATGATGGGCCACCGCGTGATGTTGTTTGACGCCGATTTGGGGTTGGCCAATTCCCAAATTGCCCTGGGCTGCGCCTGCCCCTTTAATTTGAGCCACTTCATGAGCGGCCAAAAAACCTTGCAAGAGATTACCGTCACCTCGCGCCATGGCGTCATGCTGGTGCCGGGGGCCTCTGGAGTCAAAGAGCTTGCGGCCCTGACCCGCGTGCAGGCCTCGCGCATCGTCCAGGCCTTTAGCGCACTGGAAGACGAGATCGATTACCTGATCGTGGATATGGCTGCCGGGATTTCCCCGTCGGTGCTGGCGTTCATGGGGGCTTGCCAGCGGCGGTTTATTGTGGTTCGGGACGATCCGTCGTCTATTGCAGACGCCTACGGCACCATCAAAGTGCTGATTCAGGATTACGACCTCAATGAGATCTACATCATTCCCAACGCCGTAGCCAGCCAGGCCGACGGTCAGAACCTGTTTCGACGCATCAACCAAGTGTGTGCCCAGTTTCTGAACTACACCACGCACTACCTGGGTTCGGTGGAAAATGACGACATGATCCTAGCCGCCCATAAAAAATACGAGCCGGTCATGGAGTACGCGCCGCGCAGCAACAGCGCGCGCGATTTCAAGCGCCTGGCCAAGTCCATCACGCAAATGCCGCCGATTTCCAACTTTTCGGGCGGGATGCAGTTTTTTGTCGAACGACTGGTTCGGTACCAAGCCTGAACCGCAATGGCCGTGTCCACCCGCTTGTACGAAGACGCCCACGACAACAGCGAAGCGCTGGTGTTGGCGCATTTGGGCATGGTCAAACGGGTCGCATTGCACTTGAAAGTGCGCATCCCACCGTTTATGGAGCTCGATGAGCTGATTCAGGTGGGAATGATCGGTTTGTTGGAGGCCGCGCGGGCTTACAACCCGGCCAAGGGCATCGAGTTTGAGAATTTTGCGCTCAGCCGTGTACGCGGGGCCATATTGGACGAAGTGCGCCAACTGTCCTACCTGCCGCGCTCGGCGGTGGCTTTTAATAAGTCTGAAAACAAGGCCACTAATGTATTGGCCAGCGAGCTCGGTCGGGCACCCACCGAGTCGGAGCTTGCCGACCACCTGGGAGACGACTTGGACATGTTTCAAAAGCGCCGGGGCAATGCCAAACGCTTTGAGACCATGTCCATGGAGGTGCTGACCGACGAAGTCATGGGCATTGCGGACGACCGCTCGCGCCAGCCCGACGCGATCGTTGAGCACCAGGACTTTATGCGCGCCGTTACGCAGGCAATTGGCGAGCTGCCCGAGCGCGACCAGTTGCTGATGTCGCTGTATTACGTCGAAGAGCTCAATCTCAAGGAAATCGGGGAAACCTTGGGCGTGACCGAGTCCCGAATCAGCCAGTTGTTGACGGGAATTGTGAAAAAACTGCGTGTGACACTCCAAATTGAAGGCGCTCCAAAAACGCCGCCAACAAAGGCCGGTCGTGCGCACTAGGTCTGAAAAGCTCAAGTTTTCAAAAACCGTGTCGATGTCCAGTGGGTACGCAAACCCAGTAGGAGAAACCGACATGCGACTTCATTTCAAAGCCATGGAATCTTATGGTTCTGACAATTTGGCATCCCAGGCATCCGTTGCAAACAACGTGGCCTTGATTCAGATGCTGTTTGACGGATTGGTCGATAGCCTGGCTGCGGCCCACGGCCACTTGAAGCACGGCGCAATCCAGGAAAAAGGCAAGTGCATTTCCCGCGCCAGCCGCATTGTGGTGGGCTTGCAAGGTTCGCTCGATTTTGCCAAAGGCGGCGAGTTGGCACAAAACTTGAATGACTTGTACAGCTACGTGACCAGGCGTCTGATTTTCGCCAATGCCCACAACGATCTCTCGGCTTTGGAAGAGGTCCAGGGCTTGATGGTTGAAATTCGGAGCGCTTGGCAAGAAGTGCCCGCCTTGCTGCCGGTGCAACTGGCGGCAAAACTGCACTGAGCCGGGGCAGGTGCCCGCTGCTCGGCAGCGGGTGTGTCGGTTTGAATTTGCGCGCCAACCGTTTGGGTTGGTGTTTACCAGGTGGATGGGCTAGAACAAGGCCGTCCACTGTCCTTATTTGGGAACGACTATGTTTGGCATCATCGGAATCGTATTTTTGAATGTCTGCGTGTTCGGCAGTTTCATTGTGGGTGGAGGCAGCCTGGCTCCGTTTATCCACGCTGCGCCCATTGAGGGCTGGTGTATTTTGGGCTCGGCCATCGGTGGCATGCTGATCGGTAACAGCCCGGACGTGGTCAAAGCCGTTTTCGCTGGAATTGGGCGAACCTTTAAAGGCTCCAAATACCACAAGGACGACTACCTCAACACCATTTTTTGCGTCTCCAAGGTCATGAAGACGCTCAAGGCCGAAGGCGCGGTGGCCTTGGAAGCCCATATCGAAACCCCCGAATCAAGCGCAATTTTTAGCGAATACCCCAAGATTTTGGCCGACCACGCGCTTTTGCACCTGATCTGCGACACGGTGCGACTGATGGTGGTCTCGCAAGGCACGCTCAGCCCCATGGCGGTCGAAGAGGTGATGGACAGCTCTATCAAATCGCACCACCATGACGAACTCAAGGCGTCGGACGCCATTGGCACGTTGGCTGGCGCCTTGCCTGCGCTAGGTATTGTGTCGTGCGTGATGGGCGTGGTGAAAACCATGGAGCAAATCGACCAACCGCCGGCTATCTTGGGTGGCTTGGTGGGCGCTGCGCTGGTGGGCACGTTTATCGGCGTGTTTTTGGCGTACGGATTTTTTGAACCCTTTGCCAAGCGCCTGGCGCAAATCATTGAAGACGAGGCCTGTATGTACGGCGTGGTCAAGCAAATCATTATTGGCACCATGCACGGCCACCCCATGCCCCTGATTTTGGAGGCCGCTCGCGTATGTATCAGCCACCACAACCAACCCAGCTTTGCAGAAGTTTTTGACGGTTTGCGAGGTAAATAAGCATGGCCACTGAGGCTGGACCCGCCACCGAAGAGGAGCTAAAGGCAGCTGACGCGGCCGCTGCACCGGAGGCGACTGACGTAGAGGCGCCGCCGGCCGAAGCCGCGCTGGCACCCATTATTGTTAAGAAGATTGCTGCCGGTCACGGTGGCGCCCACGGCGGTGCTTGGAAAATCGCCCTGGCCGACATGATGACCGCCATGATGGCCTTCTTCTTGCTGATGTGGATTTTGGGTGCCACCAACGACTCGCAGCGCAAAAGCGTGGCCGATTACTTCAAGCCGTCCTCGCAAAGCGCGATTCCCATGGGTGCGCTGGCCGGTTCTAACGGTATTTTGGGTGGCCGCTCCATCATTGACCCCGACGGATTTCCCTACACCGCCAAACAGACCGCCGCCATGGAGCGGCTGACGCCGCGCTCCGAAGGCGGCCCCACCGAAAACGACCCCTCGCCCAACAGCGAGAACGCACGCGACAACGATGCCAAAACCCAAAGCCAGGCCGAAGGCCAAGGTGGCGACCAGTCGTCCGACAAGGCCAACTTCGAGCAATTGGAGAAGGAAGTGAAGGAGCAACTTGCTGCTAACCCGGCACTTGATCAGGTGAAAAACCAAGTGCAATTCGTGCGCGACAAAGAAGGCTTGCGAATTGACGTGATTGACAAAGCGGACTTCTCCATGTTCCCGCTGGGCACCACCAAATTGCAGCCCAAAGCGGTGGCGCTGCTGAGCGAAATTGCCAAGTCGCTCGAATCCATGCCGAACAAACTGAGTGTGAGGGGTCACACCGACAGCGTCGGTTTTGCCAACAAGGAAGGCCGCAACAACTGGTCGCTCTCTGCCGAGCGGGCCGAAACGACGCGTGCCACACTGGAAAAAAGCGGCATCAAGGCCGATCGGTTCACCCAGATTGAGGGCGTGGCCGATACCGCGCCCTACAACCCCAACGACCCCAAAGATCCGCGTAACCGGCGCGTCAGCATCACCATCAAGTTCA
>CANHZG010000097.1 GCA_947464995.1 Comamonadaceae bacterium
ATGTGCTGCTGACGCTGCCAAACGACCCGCAGCGCCACGCCATTGCGGGTCTGGTGGCCTGGGTGACGCCGCCAGGGCCACCGGCCGGGCGGGTGCAGGGGGTGGGAATCCGCTTCCCAGCGGACCAACGTGCCGCAGCAGTCAAGATAAAGATTGAGGCGCTGTTGGGCGACTTGTTAACCTCAGGCCGACCCACCCACACACTCTAAAACCGCCGTGTTTACCGACTCGCATTGCCACCTTACATTTCCTGAACTTAGCGACGGCTTGGTCGGTATTCGCCAAGCCATGGCTGCAGCGCAAGTGGAGCGGGCCTTGTGCATTTGCACTACCTTGGAGGAGTTTCCCCAGGTTCACGCCCTGGCACTGGAATACGACAACTTCTGGTCCACGGTCGGCGTACACCCGGACAACGAGGGGGTAAGCGAACCCAGCGTCCAAGACCTGGTGCAACGTGGCAGCTTGTCCCGCGTAGTGGCAGTCGGCGAGACCGGGCTGGATTACTACCGGCTTAATGGCCGCAGCTTGGCGGATATGCACTGGCAGCGTGAGCGCTTTCGGGTGCACATCCGTGCAGCCCAAATCTTGCAAAAACCTCTGGTTATCCACACACGCAGCGCGTCCGACGACACGATTTCGATCCTGAAGGAAGAAGGTGAAGGGGTGTCGGGGCGATCAGCTGGCGGAGTGTTTCACTGCTTCACAGAGACCCGTGAGGTGGCCCGTGCCGCCTTGGACATGGGCTTTTACATCTCTTTTTCAGGTATTTTGACCTTTAAGACTGCACAAGATTTGCGGGAAATTGCCTCCTGGATACCCTTAGATCGCATGCTGATTGAGACCGATAGTCCCTATTTGGCGCCTATGCCGCACCGGGGCAAGACGAACAACCCGTCCTACGTGCCCTTGGTCGCACACCAGATTGCCCAGGTGCGCGGTTGCAGCGTCGAGTCAATTGGCCAGGCCACAAGTGACAACTTTTCCTTGCTTTTCCGAGGTGTTGCGGCGTGAACAGGGTTGTATTTAGTTTAATTAGTTACATTAGATATGTGCTTTATCTTATTGTATTTATTGGTTTTTTTCCTGCAACAGCGGGTTCGTATGACGACTTTTTCAATGCTATAGCGCAAGACGACAGCGTTCGCATCAAACAGTTGCTTAAGCGCGGCTTTGATCCCAACACCATTAGTCCGGCCGGTGTTCATGGGCTGGTTTTGGCCATTCGGACTCCGTCGCCCCGCGCCATACAAACGCTTTTGGACGCACCCGGTATTGCCGTCGAGGTGCGCACACTGCAGGATGAAAGCCCCTTGATGCTGGCCGCGTTGGCGGGCATGCACGGTGTGTGCGAGCGATTAATCTCCTTGAACGCCGACGTCAACAAGACCGGCTGGACGCCTTTGCACTATGCCGCATCGCGCAGCCACGCCGACACGGTTCGTCTGTTGTTGGCCCATTTTGCTTATGTGGACGCCGAGTCGCCCAACCGGACCACGCCGCTGATGATGGCTGCCATGTACGGCGACACGACAACAGTCAAAGCCTTGCTAGACGCTGGCGCCGATGCGAGCCTGCGCAATGACAAGAACCTGAGCGCCGTCGATTTCGCCTTGCAAGTTGGAAACGATAGTTCCGCACAGCTGATTGCTCGCTATTCGGCCGATTCGGGCGCCCGGTAATTTGTCGTGGCTAACGTATGCGACCCCCGTGGTTTGAACTACATTAACCACTTCATACGATGTGTATTATGTTAATAAAAAGATGGTGTGGTCTGAGGCCTTTGCCGTAAAGCCCTTTCAAAGCCCGTCACACAAACGAGCCCCTGGCTTTTATCCCTAGGCTTTCAGCGCGGGGCTAAAGGCCATCAGACTCAATATCTCGAACAACATCTGCGCACCGGCCTGTGCGGTGTTAGTTGTGGCGTCATATTGGGGCGCGACCTCGACTACGTCGCCGCCTACAACATGCAGACCTTTGAGACCGTGTAACAGTGCCAGCGCCTCGCGCGTGCTCAAGCCGCCGATCTCGGGCGTCCCGGTGCCGGGTGCAAAAGCGGGGTCCAGGCCGTCGACGTCAAACGTCACGTAAGTCGGGCCATCACCCACCACGGCGCGGGCCATGCGCACAATCTCGTCAATTCCCAGGCGCTCCACTTCTTCGGCGTGGACCACGGTCATTCCCGCGTCTTTGGAAAACTCCCAGAGGTATTCGGACGACCCGCGAATGCCAATCTGAATACAGCGCGTCGGGTCCAACACACCATCGAGCACCGCCAGGCGAAATGGCCCACCATGGTGAAACCGGGTCTGGTCAAACTCGCCACCGGTGTCGCAATGGGCATCAATGTGCACCATGCCAACCGGCCCAGACCGCCCCAGCGCCTTCATGATCGGGTAGGTGATGGAGTGGTCGCCGCCTACCGTCAAGGGAAGCACGCCCTGCTCCGCCACAAGGCCGTACCAGCGTTCCAAGTCTTCTATGCACATCGGGAGGCTGTAGCGGCTGCGAAACGGCACATCGCCCACGTCAGCCACGCGCAGCGTGTGCACAGGCGCTACCTGTAGAACATGGTTGTACGGGCCAATGCGCTCTATGGTTCGCAGCGCCCTGGGGCCAAAACGGGCGCCAGGCCGGTTGCTGGCACCCAGGTCCATGGGTGCGCCCATAAGGGCGACTTGCAAGTCGCCAAAGTCAGGCGCCACAGAGTCAACAGCCCGCGCCGGAGCCGACAGCAAGGTAGGAATTCCTGCATAAGGCGCAGCGCGCGTACCACCTTCCGAAAAGATACTGGCGGCCACCTGTTTGAACAGCGGATCGTGCATATCGGCAGCGGTGCCGCTGTATTTGGCGCGCAGGGCGGCTAGTTGGTGTTCGCTCAGTGGCATCGAGATTCCTCAAGTCGAGGCTTGGATGGTAGTGCAGTCCTTTGAGGAGAACCTTGGGGTCGCCCACTTTACAGAACAAGGGTTAGCCAGCTTGCCAAGCACGGCCGATTGCAGCACCGTACAGGCCATTACAAACGGAGCGAAGCATGATGGTGGGTGCGTGGTGGATTTGGCCGGTGGCCGTGTTGGTTTACGGGGTTTTCCGGCTGTGGTACGACAACTGGCGCGGACCGCTGACGACCCAGGAGATTGAAGACTTTATGGCGCAAACCGGTCAGTCATCCGCCGCCAGCACCACTGAATCATCCGTGTTGCGCGCCTTTTTGGAAGCGGACGACGGAGGCGAGTTTGTGATGAGCAATATGGTCGGATTGCATACGCAGACGGTCGCGCACCCTGTTACAGGTGCCCATACCTCCGCGCTCGAACTCTTTCAGGAATACGGGCGGCGCTTCGTGCCAGTGCTGTTTCGCCATGGCGGCCATCCGCTGCTAGCCATGCGCAAGGTGGGTGGCTATGTGGACTCGTGGCAGACGCCAGCAGACCCAGGTTGGCACATCGTTGGCGCCATGCGGTACCGCAGCCGACGCGACATGATGCGGATCGCCTTGGACCCCGGTCTGAAGCAGGCACACCCCTTTAAGGCGACGGCCACAGCGGTGACTTTTTCTTTTCCTACCCAAGTGTTCATAGGCTTTGCTTTGAGACCCCATGCCTCGGTGGCGCTGATTCTGGCGCTGCTGGCGGCCCTGGTTCACCTGGGCAGCTTGATGGCGCTCTTGGGCAAATAGTCCACCTTTACCTGTACTACCTCCATGAAAACTTTAATCACCGAAATGTTCGGAATTCAGCACCCCATCATCCAAGGCGGCATGCACTACGTGGGCTTTGCCGAACTGGCCGCCGCCGTGTCCAACGCCGGCGGCCTGGGCATCATCACCGGTCTGACACAACGCACACCTGCGGCGCTGGCTGCCGAGATCGCCCGCTGCCGCACCATGACCGAAAAGCCTTTTGGAGTGAACCTGACCTTTTTGCCTACCGTGAGCTCGCCGGACTACCCCGGCTACATCAAGGCCATCATCGATGGCGGCGTCAAAGTGGTGGAAACGGCTGGCAACAATCCGCAAAAATGGCTGCCTGCGCTGCACGATGCAGGCATCAAAGTCATTCACAAATGCACCTCAGTGCGCCACGCGCTCAAGGCCGAGACCATTGGCTGCGACGCCGTTAGCGTCGACGGTTTTGAATGCGGGGGCCATCCCGGTGAGGACGACATTCCCAATTTCATCTTGCTGCCGCGAGCGGCCGAGTCTCTGAAGATTCCGTTTGTCGCCTCCGGCGGCATGGCCGACGGGCGCTCGCTGGTGGCGGCCTTGGCGCTGGGCGCCGAGGGCATCAATATGGGCACCCGCTTTATTGCCACACAAGAAGCGCCGGTGCACGAGAAAGTCAAACAAGCCATCGTGGCCGCCAGCGAACTCGACACCCGCCTGGTCATGCGCCCCTTGCGCAACACCGAGCGCGTATTGCGCAATGCCGCGGTTGACCGTTTGCTGGAAAAAGAGCGGAGCTTGGGCGAAAACCTCAAGTTTGAAGACATCATCGACGAAGTGGCCGGGGTCTACCCGCGCATCATGCAAGACGGCGATATGGAAGCTGGTGCTTGGTCGTGCGGCATGGTGGCAGGTCTGATTCACGACATCCCGACCGTCAAGGATCTCATAGACCGCATCATGCGCGAGGCCGAAGGCATCATCTACCAGCGCTTGGTAGGCACAGGGCGAGGTTAAAGCGCCGCTGCGTCGCCGTGAGATAGCCGTTGAGAAAGCGGCCTTAGACGTGGCCCCAGACCATGAGCGCGTCGCGCCCTTCGCTGACCAGATCCACCTTGGCGCCCACCGGCAGCAGCACCTTGGTCGGCACGTGGCCAAAGGGCAAGCCCGTCAACACGGGCGCTGCCAACTGGCTGCGCAGCCATCCCACCACGCTGGCGAATTTGAAGCCTTTGTCGTGCGGCACCAACTTGTAGTTGGTGAACTGGCCCAACACAATGGCTTTTTGTTGCGACAGCACGCCCGCATGGAGAAGCTGGGTGAGCATGCGCTCCAGCCGGTAGGGGTGCTCGCCCACGTCTTCCAAAAACAGCACGCCACCTTTGATCTTGGGGAAATAGGGCGTACCCAACAAGGAGACCAACACCGCCAGATTGCCGCCCCACAGCTTGGCGTTGTGGATTTCGACTGCGCTGTCGGCCTCGGACTTGGGCAATTGCCAGCCTGCGCCCTCCCCTTGCTCCAAAAGCAAGTCTTCAAAGCAGGCTTGCATGATGTCATCCGGCCCCTCAGGGGCGCCAAAGTCTTCGCCCAGCGCCGGACCTTGCCAGGTGATAGCGCCGGTCTGGGCCAGCACCGCCAGATTGAACGCAGTGAAATCGCTCAAACCCACAAACTGCGTGCCCGCCTCCACCGACTTCGCAATAGCGCCATAGGGCAGCGCGGGCAAAAGCCGCGTCAATCCATAGCCCCCGCGTGTGACCATAGCCACATCGGCGCCACTGGCCGCAGCCCGACCAATGGCCGCCAGGCGCGTGGCATCGTCCCCCGCAAAGCGCTGGTAGCTGGCCAGCGCGTCCGCATCTACCTCCACCTCGTGCCCCATGGCTCTTAACTGCGTAAGCCCGCGCCTAAATGCAGCCTTGTCGCGCACCGCGCCCGAAGGAGAAAAAATGTAAATATGGCTCATAAATTAAATGGGGGTCAGATTCCAATTATCGGCATGAAAAAATGCCAGTGCCCGCTCTGCGATGCGTTCACCATGCTCTTGGACAAAATGCCCCGCCTCGGGCAAGACCATCACCTCGCTGCAACCGCGAATTTGGGCCTGCAGCGCGCGCATGACCGGCTCACCTAGCACCGGGTCTTGCTGGCCGATAGCCATCAGGCTCTGACCCGACCACCGCGAAGTCCAAAATTCTTCGGCGCGGCGCGACACTTCAGCGCCCGGCGAATCAGCGAACTCAGGCACCATGGGCGGAAAAGCCCGCAGCGCCGCACGGTGGCCACGGTCGGGAAAGGGTGCGTTGTAGGCCTGCCATTCGGGCGCAGTCATGTGTGGGTTGCCGCGGGCGAATAGGCGTCCCACATCAAATTCAGGGTCCTTGGCGCACCAGTCGCGCCAGGCCACAAATCCGCCAGACAAGGGCAAAGCCCCCGTGGCCAGCGTCGTGTTCATAAGCAGCAGACCCCTGTAACGCTGCGGCGCGTCCATGGGCAAGGTCAGGCCCAAAATGCCGCCCCAGTCTTGCACCACCAACACCACGTTGCGCAAGTTCATCCGTTCCACGAACTCCAGCAGCACCCGGCGGTGAAAGTCAAAGGTGTGAAAACTGTCTTTCTTGGGCTTATCGCTCTTCCCAAAGCCAATTAAATCCGGCGCCACCACGCGGTGACCTGCGATGGCGAAGGCAGGAATCATCTTGCGGTACAGGTAGCTCCAGGCTGGGTTTCCGTGTAAGCACAGGTAAGTCGTGTGCGCGTCCGCTGGGCCCACGTCAAGGTAATGCATGCGCAAACCAGCGAGCGCAGGCAAGTCACTCAGGTAATTTACGGGCCAGGGGTAGCCAGGTAGATCGGCAAAACAGGCATCCGGAGTGCGCAAGGCGTCATCTCGCACCGGGTTCATGTTCACCCTTTTGGGCTTAAAAAATTCTTGTAATGCGCCAGCGCACTCGGCGCCCAACACACCACCCTGCACCACCGTCTGGTGGTTTAAGGCGGCTTGCTCGAAAAGGTTAAGCACCGAGCCTGCAGCGCCAGTGCGCGGGTCGGCTGCACCAAAAACCACGCGTTGTAGGCGCGCGTGCAGCATGGCACCGCAGCACATGGCGCAGGGCTCCAGTGTGACAAAGAGCTCGCAGCCGTCAAGGCGGTAGTTACCCAAAACCTGCGCGGCAGCCCGCAACGCTGCAATTTCTGCATGCGCGGTGGGGTCTTGCTGGCCGATGGGGGCATTGCGACCGGTGGCGATCAGCTGTCCGCCCTTCACCACGACAGCGCCCACAGGCACCTCGCCCTCCTGCTCCGCCAGCGCTGCCTGGGCCAGCGCCAGGCGCATCCAATGCGCATCATTAGGCAAATGGGCCGCCATGGAACACCGCCGCGCTCACGCGCCCAGACCCATCTGGCGCATCCATTGACCCAGCGCCTGCTCATCAGGTGTGCCAGCATCGTAGATCTCCAACATGCGGGCGTGTGCTTCAGGACGATGCTGATTCACTTTAACTTTGCACTGCAAGCTTATGATATTTAATGAAAATGCCACGATGGCACTCAGCATTTTCCCGGTGTAATCGTCTGGGAGCCCGCGCCACTGGTCCGCATAAGTAGGTTCATGGTCGGCAATAAGTTGCTTTAAGAGTGCGTCTTTGGCTGCATGGCCGTCTAGCACCTCGGCCTGCACGGTGCAATGCACGGCAACATAGTTCCAGGTGGGTACGCGCGCCAAGTCTGGGTAAACCTTGGGCGACATATAGGCGTGCGGCCCCATAAACGTGACCACCGCCTGCGGTCGCGTGGCCAGGTATTTCCAGTGGGAATTGCCGCGTGCGCAGTGGCCCAACAGGCGTCCGTTTGCCAGCGCTGCCGCATCGCCCTCCTCCACCGCCTCCCAGTGCAAGGGCAAATGGGTCACAAACGGCAAGCCGTCATCGTCCACCGAGATGAGGCTGGCAAAGGGATGGGCGCGCATCACCTGTTGGGCGATTGGTGCACTCTGGGGATCAAATTGTGAGGGCAGGTACATGGTTCATCCAAGTTTCAACACATCATCCCGAAGGCGCTGCAGCACGCCCGCCCAGCGCATGCTGCGGTCTTGGCGGTACAGCCGCGCCGACGGGTACCAGGGACTGTCCGATCGCTCAAGTAACCAGCGCCAATCCGGACTGTAGGGCAAGAGCACCCAGGTGGTTTGCCCCAGCGCAGCACTGAGGTGCGCCACACTGGTGTCTACGCTGATAACAAGGTCCATCAGATCGCACAACGCCGCCGTGTCGGTGAAGTCCGCCAGATCAGGCCCAAAGTGGCGTAGCTGGGGGTTGGCACGCAAGGTGGCCTGGTCGACTTCGCGCAGCTCTTTTTGCAGGCTGATGTACTGCGGGCCCGTGGGCAGGTGTTGCAGCAGCTCGGCCAGCGCGATGCTGCGGTTGTGGTCGTTTTTGTGGCCCGTGCTGCCGCTCCAGGCAATGCCTATGCGAAGCCCAGCTTTGGCGCCCAGGGTGGTGGCCCACTGTGCGCGTTTGGATGGCAGGCTGCGCACATAGGCCGCTGGCGCTGGAATGTTGTCCAGCGTGGTGCCAAAGGCCAGGGGCAGTGAGAGTAAGGGGCAGTGGTAGTCATAGGCCGGCAGCGCCTGGCCCTGCTCAATGAACTGGCTTACGCCCTGCATATCGGCCAGCAAGACCATGAGCGCTCGGGGCAGCTCCACCACCACGCGCGCGCCCTGCGCAGCTAGCAAGGGCGCGTAGCGGATGAACTGCAGGGTGTCGCCCAGGCCTTGTTCGCTATGCAGAAGCAGGGTTTTGCCTTGCAAGCTGTCTTGTCCTAGCCACAGGGGTTGGTCAAACTGGCGCTGGGGGTGGGTGGACTCCAGGGCCTTGTGGCGCCACTCATACAGCGGCCAACCGCGTGCAAAGTCGCCACCCAAGAGCAGCGCTATGCCCTTGTTCCAGTACGCGTCGGCGTAGTCGGGCTCCAAGGCGATAGCCTGGTCGTAGTTGGTCAGGGCGGCGTCGAGTTGCTGCAGCTCTTTGTAGGCAATACCCCGGTTGCTGTACGCCTGCGCAAAGTCAGGCTTGAGACGAATGGCCGCGCTATAGCTCGCGATGGCAGCCTGCGTTTGGTGCAGTTCGCGCAGCGCATTGCCCTGGTTGTTATGGGCCTCGTAAAAGCCGGGATGGATGGCAATGGCCATTTCAAAGCTGGTAACAGCCATGGCCGTCCGCTTGAGGTCTTTGAGCGCGACGCCCCGGTTGTTGTAAGCCTGTGCAGACAGGGGATGGATGCCAATGGCCTGGTCATAACTGTCCACCGCAGCCTGCAGACGCCCAAGGGCTTGCAGCGCGATGCCTCGGTTGCTGTAGGCATCGCCAAAGTCGGGGGCGAGAGCGATGGTTTGATCAAACGCGGCGATGCAAGCCTCCCATTGCGACTGCTCCATCAGCGCCAAACCCCGATTGAAATGCGCCGGTGCAAAGCCCGGCGCCAGACCGATTGCCAGGTCGTAACTAGCCACTGCGGCCGCGCGCTGCCCCCGCTCTTGGAGCGCAATGGCTCGGTTGTAGTAGCTCTGCGCATCCTGCGGGTTGCATTGAACCGCGTGGGTATAGCTCTCGATTGCAGCGTCCACCTGTTGGACCTCTTTAAGCGCGATGCCCCGGTTGGCCCAGGCCTGCGCGTACTGGGGTTGTAGCCGCAGGGCGTGGTCGTAGCTGGCTATTGCATCGGCTGGCCGGCCAAGCTCTTGCAGGGCAACGCCACGGGTGTAATGGGCTGACGCGTGGTCTGGCTGGACGCCAATGGCATGGTCCAGGCAATCGACGACCTGCTCCCACTGCCCCAAAGCCTGCAGGGCCAGGCTGCGGTTCATATAAAACGCCACGTCGTTCGGGTGGATGGCAATGGCTTGCGCAATGCGGTCGGCGGCAAACTGGTGCGCGCCGGACTGCGCGGCCAGCACACCCAGCAGGTGCAAGGCATCCGCGTTGCGCGGCTCGATTTGCAAGATGGCGTGGTACAGCGCCTCGGCTTGGCCCAGTTGGCCCTGCTGATGAAGGTCTATTGCCCGCGTCAACAGTGCGGGGTTGGAACTGGCAGGCATTGGGCTGGCTGGCTTCATAGCCGCTTCAACACATCATCCCGAAGGCGCTGCAGCACGCCCGCCCAGCGCATGCTGCGGTCTTGGCGGTACAGCCGCGCCGACGGGTACCAGGGACTGTCCGATCGCTCAAGCAACCAGCGCCAATCCGGACTGTAGGGCAAGAGCACCCAGGTGGTTTGCCCCAGCGCAGCACTGAGGTGCGCCACACTGGTGTCTACGCTGATAACAAGGTCCATCAGATCGCACAACGCCGCCGTGTCGGTGAAGTC
>CANHZG010000098.1 GCA_947464995.1 Comamonadaceae bacterium
GTGATGGACAACCATTACGTGCCCAACCTCTCGTTTGGGCCCATGATTTGCCAAGCGCTGAAGCCTCATGCCAAAACGGCTGAAGGGGTGGCTGTGCCGATCGATGTGCACTTGATGATCTCGCCGGTGGACGCGTTGGCCGCTGCCTTTGCAGACGCCGGGGCCGATCTGATCAGCTTTCACCCCGATGCTGCGGGCCATGTGCACCGCAGCATTCAGGCCATCAAGAGCAAGGGCGTCAAGGCCGGGCTGGTGTTCAACCCGGCAGAACCGCTGGACGTGCTGGACTGGGTGATTGACGATATTGACCTCGTGTTGATCATGAGCGTCAACCCCGGTTTTGGTGGCCAGAGCTTTATTGACTCGGCGCTGCGCAAGATTGAAGACGTGCGTCGGCGTATTGACGCCAGCGGCAAAGACATTCGTCTGGAGGTGGACGGCGGTATCAAGACCGACAACATCCGCCGCGTGGCCGACGCCGGGGCTGACACCTTTGTGGCGGGCAGTGCCATTTTTGGCAAGCCTGACTACAAGACGGTGATCGACCAGATGCGCGTGGCCTTGGGATAGCGCTAGGGCGCCACGCGCGCGCCCTGTGTCATCACAGCGTCTCACCGGTGGGCTGCAACCGCCGGATGACGCCGCTAGCCGCAAATTGTTTGCTTATCGACTTCGCGCCCACGCCCTGGGCGGGGCTAGTGGGCATGTCCGCCTGCCCGGGCGCAGGCCCTGACGGGGACAATACCGGCAGCGCACTGGTCCAGGACGTGGCTGCCATAGCGCAGCAGGGCGTGCGCGTGGTGGTGAGTTTGCTCGACACGCTGGAGTTGCAGCGACTGGGAGCAAAAAACCTCTCCCATCACCTGGGCCTGCACGGCATCGTGTGGCACCAGTTACCGGTGGTGGACTATGGAGTTCCCTCGCGGGCGGTAACGGTGCAGTGGCGCCGCTTGGTGCCGCAGCTCACCAGCCAATTGCAGTCAGGCAACATCCTGATCCACTGCGCGCATGGCAAGGGCCGCACCGGCACTCTGGCCGCAACCCTGTTTAAGGCTTGGGGCTGGAGCAGCGACGCAGCCATTGCGCGCATCCGCCAATACCGCTTGGGCGCGATTGAAACCCACAAGCAAGAGGCCTACATCGAAGCATTCGAACTCCAGCCTGACCAGGCGGGAGACTGACCCGTGGCCACAGGTTCACGCTCATGCGCTCAGTTGCTCCATGGTGGCCGTGTAGTGCGCCAAGGAGGGGGTGGGTTTTCCGGGCTCCTTGGCCAGGTCATCGTAGCGGCGCAGGCGCACGGCTTCGGCATAAAAAGGCAGGTCTTCAAACGCTCGCACTTGCGCTTCGCTGAAACGGCCCCCTTGCAACTCCAGGCTGTGCTTGGACGCGGGCGACAGCGAGTCCCAGTACAGCGTATCGACCGCACACAAATAGCGCTTGGCGTCCACGTGCAGCTTGATGGGCTCTAACACCGCGTCCGGGAATAGGCTGCGCAAAAACGGCAAGGCGACAAACTGGTGCAAATCGTCTTTGGCGGGGAGCGCGTCCTGGTCGGGAACCGCGCCCCTATCGGCGCTCAGCATATGGCCCAGGTCGTGCAAGAGCGCGGCTACTACGGTCTCGGGCGTCTCGTTGGCCAATTCGGCCAGGTGCGCGCATTGCAGCGCGTGGTCGAGCTGGCTGACCGCCTCTTGGCCGTACCAGGTGGTGGCGCGGCTGCCCAGGAGTTGGACGACTTCAGGGATGGATAAGGACATGGCGACTTCCTGCGAAAAAACGTAACAGTGGCGGGCTTGTCTATAGCGCGCGTACGCCGATGATAGAAAAGCGGATGCGGGCGCAGCAAAAATCGATCAGCGACACGGTGGCCAGGATGAGCAAAATCACAAATGCCATTTGCTGCAACTCCAGCGTACGAATCTGCTCCGACAAAATCAAGCCAATGCCGCCCGCGCCTACGATTCCGATGATGGAGGCGCTGCGGGTGTTTGACTCAAAGGCATACAGCACCTGGCTGAGCAGCACCGGCAGCAGCTGGGGCAAGATGCCAAAACGCACCGCCGACAGCGCGGAGCCACCGGTGGCCACCACGCCTTCAACGGGCTTGTCATCCGCCGCCTCTATGGCTTCAGAAAATAGCTTGCCAAAGCTGCCTAAGTCCGACATGAACAGCGCCAGCACCCCGGCAAACGGTCCCAGGCCGACCACGTTGATCCAAATCAAAGCCCAGATCAAGATGTCGACACCGCGCAAGGTGTCAAAACTGCGCCTGGCAAAAAACTGCACCACGCGATTGAGCGTGGTGTTACGCGCGGCCAAAAACCCCAGCGGAAACGCGACTACTGCGGCCAGCAAGGTGCCTAGCAAGGCAATGGCGAGGGTCTCCAGCATGGCGTAGGCATAAATGCCGGCCAGCGACCAACTGCCGGGTTGGGGCGGCAGCATGCGCAGCACCATGGCGCCCAGTTCGCCCAGGCCGCCAACGATGCGCGCGTAAGACATGTCCAGGCTGTAGACACCGTAGGCGAAAACCACGGCGGCGAGAAGGGCCACAGAAAACGCGCGTAGACGCCCCTGGTAAAACGGCTGAAAGTGGGCCGCATAACGCGTGCGCAGTGCCCGCCGCCTTTGGGTAACAGCTGACGCCGCGGCCGGTGACTGCTGCACACTCATCCTTGGCGCTCCTGGCCTAAGAGGCGGTGGCGTACCCGCTCGGTCACTGCGTCTATCAGCATCACGGTGGCAATAATCAACACCAGCAGTGCACTCACGTCGGCGTAGTAAAACTTGCGGATCACTTCGAGCAGCGTCTGCCCGATGCCGCCCGCGCCCACAAAGCCCAGCACGGCCGCGCCGCGCACATTGATCTCAAAGCGCAGCAAGGCGTAGCTGGCGAAGTTGGACGCCACCTGCGGCAGCACCGCAAAGCGCACCTTGTGCAGCCAGCTCCCGCCTGTGGCCAGCACGCCGTCCACCGGCTTCATGTCGATGTTTTCCACTACCTCGGCAAACAATTTTCCCAAGGCGCCCGTGGTGTGAATGGCCAGCGCCAGGATGCCAGGCAGCGGCCCCAAACTGAAGGCCACAACAAAAATCAGCGCAAACACCATCTCGGGAACGGTGCGCGCAAACTCCAACAAGCGCCGGGTGGCAAATACCAGCCAAGTGCTCTGCGTCATGTTCTTGCTGGCCACGAAGCACAACACCAAGGCAGCGGCCGCGCCCAGCAAGGTGCCGACATAGGCCATGAGCAAGGTCTCACCCATCAAGGCCAGCCATTTTTTCCAGCCCCAGAACCACTCTACCGGGTCACTGAGGACCGACTGGCCGCTTTCCAAGTGCGCGATGCGGTAGAAGTAACTGGTGAAGTTGCCAATGTTGTTGGCGAATTTGCCAAACGAAATCTCGGCCACTGCGCCGGACAATACAACGCACACGCCGAGCAGCAGCAGACCTAAGCACACCTGGCGGCGCTTGGCCGCCACGGCGTGGGCGTAGGCCGCGCCCATGCGGCTTGGCGAGTTCACCTTGGATTACTTCTTGCGCAAGGCGTCGACGAACTTGTTGAGTTCGACCACGGGTAGGTAGGCGTCGTGGGTCACGGTTTGGAATGGTTCGTTTTTGCCGCCGGACAATTTCTCAAAAGCAGCCTTGTCTTTCTTGGGTGCGTCAAAAAAGGCCTGCTCAATCTTCACTTTTAGATCCGCAGGCAGGCTGTCGAGGTAAGCGACGGGCGAATTAACGATCTGGTCCGACTTGTAGATGATGCGAAAGTCTTCGCGCTTGACCATGCCCTTGTCGGCCATGCGGATCATCTCCGAATCGTTTTCGTTGTTCCACCAGTTGGCGGCGACATCGACGGTGCCTTGGTTGAGCGCCATCACGGCGTTCACGTGGCTGCCGCTGTACACCACTTTGCCGAAGAATTCGTCAGGCTTAATGCCCATCTTGTCCATGGCGTAGCGCGGTACGTTGTTGCCCGAAGTCGAGTTGGGGTCAACCAAAGCGATGCTTTTGCCTTTGAGGTCTTCAATCTTTTGGTAAGGCGAATTAGCCTTTACGTAAAACACCGAGTAGTAGCCTTTGACGCCGCCTTTGTTGACCTCAATGGCAAACGGCGTGGTCTTGACTCCAATCATGCGGGCACGGGCGTAGGACGCGGGGCCGTAGTAGGCGATATGGATTTGCTCGGCGCGTTGGCCTTCGATCACGGCAGCGTAGTCACCGGCAATGCGCAGTTTGACCGGCACACCGATTTCGCGCGAGAGGTAGGCCACGAAGTCGCCGTAGCGCTCGGTAACTTGGGCGGCGTTTTCGTCGGGGATGCTGGCAAACACCAGCTCGGGGTATTTGGCTTTCCAGTCTTGGGCCTGGGCCGAGGCCATCAGGGCGCTGGAGGCGGCAAGTGCGAGGAGAACGCGGCGATTCAACATGGTGTTTCCTAGTTAAGTGGTGAAGGGGAAGAAGGGAAATGGGAGAAACTGAGCGCGCTTAAGCGCTGTGAACGTGGCGGGTGAACGGCAGTACCACTCCAGTGGACTGCTCAAGTGGCGAAGGGCTGGTTTGCACCTCTGCGGCCTCAATGCCGTACAGCGTGTGCACCAAGTCTTCGGTCAATGCATCAGGCGCACCGTCGAACACTACGCGCCCGGCTGACATGCCCACCAAGCGATCGCAATAGTTGCGCGCCACATCCAGCGCGTGCAAATTGCACAGCACCGTAATCCCCAATTCACGGTTGATGCTGCGCAGCGCGTCCATCACCAACTGGGTGTTGCGCGGATCCAGCGAGGCGATGGGTTCATCGGCCAAAATAATTTTTGGCTGTTGCACCAACGCACGGCAAATGGCGACGCGCTGTTGTTGGCCGCCCGAGAGTTGGTCGCAGCGCTGGGCGGCAAAGTCGGCCATGCCAAAGCGGTCAAGTGCTTCCAGCGCAGCGAGCTTGTCGGCGTCGCTCCACATCGTGAGCAAGGCGCGCCAGGTCGGCACGCTCGTCAGGCGGCCCATCAGCACATTGGTGAGCACGTCCAGGCGCCCGACCAGGTTGAACTGCTGAAACACCATGGCGCAATTGCGCCGCCATTGGCGCAGAGCCGGGCCCTGAAGGTCAGTCACCACGGTGCCGTCATAGCGGATGCTGCCCTCAGAGGGTTCGTTGAGGCGGTTGATCATGCGCAGCAAGGTGGATTTGCCCGCACCCGAGCGTCCAATCACGCCAACAAAACTTCCGGCTTCCACAGTGAGCGAGACGCCGTCCACCGCCGTGGTGTTGCCGAAGCGTTTGGTCAGGCCGTGAAGTGTGAGTTGCTGCATGGCGACGAGCTTAGGGATGCTGTGTGTCAGACCAATGACGCAATTTAGACAACCCGCACCCCGCCGCGCCACACTGCGCGCACGATGGGTTGCTGGCGCCCGTCAGGCAAGGCGGTCATGCGTACCTGCACCAGGTCGGCGCGCAGGCCCAGCGCAATGGCGCCCCGGTCATGCAGCCCGATGGAACGCGCCGGGTTGTGGCTTACCAAGGCGACGGCTTGTGGCAGGGTCAATCCGGCTACTTCTGTCAGGCGCACCGTGGCTGAGAGCAGGCTGCCGGGCACGTAGTCCGACGACAAGATGTCGACTAAGCCCAAGCGCGCGAGTTCGATTGCTGACACATTGCCCGAGTGCGAGCCGCCGCGTACCACATTGGGCCCGCCCATGATGGTGGCCATGTTGCGCGCACGCGCTGCCTGCGCGGCGGCTACCGTGGTGGGGAATTCGCTCACCGTGGCGCCCTCGGCAAAGGCCTCTTCCACGTGCGCCACCGTGGTGTCGTCGTGGCTGGCCAGGGCAATGCCATGTTGCTTGCAATAGGCCGTGAAATAGGCGCGGTGCGGCTGCGCATAGCGCGCCTGGTGTTCTTTGGACTGCGCCACGCGCTCTTCAAATTTGGCTTGGCTCCAGCCCTTTTTTCCGGTGAAATAAATCCATGCGTGTTCGATGTTTTCCCATTGGCGCTGGCCCGGTGTGTGGTCCATCAGCGACACCATGCGCACCAAGGGGTTGCCGATAAAGGGGGCGAATAAGTCCAGCGTGTTGGGCGCGGGTAACTCGCAGCGCACATGCAGCAAATGCTCAGCGCGCAGCACGCCGCGCTGCGAAAAATCTGCCACGCAATCAAGCACCGTGTCCCACTCGCTGCCGCGCACGCTGTCGGGGTCGGACTCGCCTACGCCCAGCGCGTCCAGCACGGTGGTGATGCCAGCCGCAGCAATCTCGGCGTCGTGTGCCAACAGCGCCGGTGCGTCGTCCCAGCGCACCTTGGGGCGGGGCATGAGGTGGCGCTCGAAGTTGTCGGGGTGCACTTCCACCATGCCGGGGATCAGGTAGTCGCGTTGCAGGTCGATGGCGCCAGCGACCATGCTGCCCCCCAGGTCCATGGCGGTGATCGTGCCGCTTTGGCAATGCACGCTGCCGTGCACGACCTCGTCGGCCAGCACCAGGCGTGCGTTGGTGAAGGTGATGGGGGCAGCGCTTGGGGTGTTCATGGTGTTGCTTGGAAAGAGTGCATGGCCACAGTGCGGCTGGCCACGGCCTGGGCCACCACTGCGTCGTGAAAAATACCGAGAATGCCGATGCCCTGGGCGCGCGCCTCAGAAATCAGCTCGATCACGGTCTGGGTGTTCTCCGGGTCCAGCGAGGCGGTGGGCTCGTCCAACAGCAACAGCGGTCGGGGCTTGATAAAGCTGCGGGCGATGTTGATGCGTTGCTGCTCGCCGCCTGAGAAGGTGGCCGGTGGCAGCTGCCACAGCGTGGGCGCAATGCGCAGACGGGTCAACCACAGCGCAGCTTATTCGCGCGCCTGGGCCGGGGGGAAGCCGCTATCTGGGTCTTCGAGCAAGGGCGCGGCAACGATGTCAATGGCCGCCACGCGCGGAATCACGCGCAAGAACTGGCTTACATAGCCCATGGCGTGGCTGCGCAGGTGCAGCACGGTGCGGGCGTCGGCCTGGGTGATGTCGATCGCTTGACCATCGGTGTTGCGCACCAGGATGCGCCCGGATGTTGCGCGGTAGTTGCCAAAGGCGAGCTTGAGCACTGTGCTCTTGCCCATGCCTGAGGGGCCGCTTAGGCGCACGCATTCGCCGGGCATCAGCTTTAGGTCAAAGCCGCTGAGGACCGGCAGCGCAGTGCTGTTTTGCAGGTGCAGTACAAATTGCTTGCCCACGGACTGCATGTCAAGCAGGGCGGTGGACGCCGGAGTCTGGGTCAATGTCATGGCGGCAGTACCGAAGAAACCAAGAGCTGGGTATAGGGGTGCTGCGGGTCGTCGAGCACCTGGTCGGTGAGACCCGTTTCCACAGCCAGGCCGCCTTGCATCACCAGCATGCGCTGCGCCAAAAGGCGCGCCACGGCCAGATCGTGGGTGACGATGACTGCCGCCAGGTTCATCTGCCGGGTCAGCATGCGCAGCATGTCCAAGAGACGCGCTTGCACCGACACGTCCAGGCCCGAGGTGGGTTCGTCCATGAACACCAGGCGCGGCTGGGTAATCAGGTTGCGGGCAATTTGCAGGCGCTGGCGCATGCCGCCTGAGAACGTGTCGGGCCGGTCGTCGATGCGGCTAGGGTCAATTTCCACTCGCTGCAACCAGTCGCTGGCCTGCTCGCGCAAATGGCCGTAGTGGCGCTGGCCCAAGGCCATCAAGCGCTCGGCCACATTGGCACCGGCCGACACATTCATGCGCAGGCCGTCGGGCGCGTGTTGATGCACAAAGCCCCAGTCGGTGCGCGCCAGCAGGCGGGCTTGCGCCTCGGATAGGGCGTAAATGTCTTGAAGTCCAGCATCAACCATCGCAAACGCCACCGAGCCGCTGGTGGGTGCGTGGCGTGCGGCCAGGGCGTTGAGCAAGGTGGTCTTGCCCGAACCTGATTCGCCCACGATGGCCAGCACCTCGCCGGGCCACAGGTCCAGCGAAATGTCCCGTACCACAGCGCGTGCGCCATAGGCGCAGTGCAGGTTTCTTACCCGCAGCAGGGGTTGTGTGGCGTCGTGTATCACGCAAGTTCCGGGGGCGGTGGGTTCGACGGTGCGAAAAGGGTTTGCTGCTTGGCGCAATAGTCCGAGTCCGAGCAGACAAACATGCGGCCACCCTGGTCATCGGTCAGCACCTCGTCCAAAAAACTGTCGCGCGCGCCGCAGATCTCACAGGGGTGGCCCCAGCGCTGCACCTCAAACGGGTGGTCCTCAAAGCCCAGGCTTTCCACGTCGGTAAACGGTGGCAGCGCATAAATGCGCTTCTCTCGTCCTGCGCCAAACAGTTGCAGGGCGGGGCTCTGGTGCATCTTGGGGTTGTCGAACTTGGGGATGGGCGAGGGCGACATGATGTAGCGGCCGTTCACCAGCACGGGATAGTCGTAGGTGCTGGCAATGTGGCCGTAGTGCGCCAGGTCTTCAAACAGGTTGACGTGCATCAGCCCGTATTCCTGCAGGGCGTGCAGCTTGCGCGTCTCCACCTCGCGCGGTTCCAGGTGCTGCATGGGTTCGGGCACCGGCACCTGGTAGACCAATATTTGCCCGGTGTGCAAGGGCGTCTCGGGAATGCGGTGGCGCGTTTGGATGATGCTGGCCGCCGTGGTGTCGGTGGTCACTTCCACACCCGTGGTGCGTTGAAAAAAACGCCGGATGTTGACTGCATTCACCGTGTCGTCCGAGCCCTGGTCAATCACCTTGAGAACGTCGTCTGGCCCGATGATGGAGGCTGTGACCTGGATGCCGCCCGTGCCCCAGCCATAAGGCAGCGGCATTTCGCGCGAGCCAAATGGCACCTGGTAGCCGGGAATGGCCACCGCCTTGAGGATGGCGCGGCGGATCATGCGCTTGGTACGCTCGTCCAGGTAGGCGAAGTTGATGTGCGGGTCCCGCACCGGCGCCGCGTGGCTTGCTTCAGGCTGGTCCATGTGCGTCCCCCGGAGTGGCAAAGGACTGGCGCATCTTGCGCACCAGCTCCAGCTCGGACTGGAAGTCCACGTAGTGCGGCAGCTTCAGGTGCTGCACAAAGCCCGAGCTCTCCAGGCTGTCGCTGTGCGACATCACGAACTCCTGCATTTGCGCAGGCGCCGTGACCGCTTCGCCCAGTTCGTCGGCGCGCAAGGCGCGGTCCACCAGCGCCATGGCCATGGCTTTGCGCTCACTGTGGCCAAAGGCCAGGCCGTAGCCGCGGGTGAACTGCGGCGGCTGCGTCAGGCTGCCCTGGAACTGGTTGATCATTTGGCACTCGGTCACCGGCAGGTCGCCAATCGAAATCTCGAATCCCAGCTCCTCGGGTACCAGACACAGTTCGACGGTTCCAAAACGGATCTCACCTACAAAAGGGTGGGTCTCTGAATAGCCGCGCTGCGTGGAATAGGCCATGGCCAGCAAAAAGCCTTCGTCCGAGCGCGCCAGGTTTTGCAGGCGCGCGCTGCGATCGGCCGGAAAGCGCAGGGGCGCGCGCGTCAGGTCAAAGGGGTCGGGGTCGCCCTCGGGCACCGGCTGGCTTTCCAGCAGGTTTTCGTGGTTGAGCAAGTCGACCACCCGGGGCGTGGGCTCATTGTTGGGCGCTGGCGTTTTGGCCGGAGGCAAGGCCTGTCCGGTGGCGAGCAGGCTGAAGTCCAGCAGGCGCTGGGTGTAGTCGTAGGTGGGCCCCAGCACCTGGCCGCCTGGCAGGTCTTTGAAGGCGGCAGAAATACGCCGCGCGATCTGCATCTTGCCGGTTTCAATGGCCTGGCTATAACCCAGGCGCGGCAAAGTGGCACGGTAGGCGCGCAGCAAGAAGATGGCTTCCACCAGGTCGCCCGCGCTTTGTTTGATGGCCAGTGCGGCGAGTTGCGGGTCGTAGACCGAGCCTTCGGTCA
>CANHZG010000099.1 GCA_947464995.1 Comamonadaceae bacterium
AGGTGCTTGCCGACAATGCCGGCGAGCTCAAACATCGTCACCTGCGGCTTGCCAAACACCGCCAGCAGCTTGGCGTCGGCGTTGATGGCGCGCTTGTTGGCCGGGTCTTGCAGGCCCTGGGCCTTGATGTAGTCCCACAGCAGGCGAATCACCTCGGTGCGGACCACTGCCACGTCGCCAATCACGGCGGCCAGTGCGGCGCTGGGTTGCAGACCGGCGGCGGTGCTGGCTTTGCGCGGGGCCTTTGCTGCGGCCTTGACCGCTACTTTCTTGGCCGGGGTTTTCTTTGCGGCTACCTTTTTGGCTGCAGTTTTCACACCGGCGGTTTTGGCCGCGGGCGCCGCTTTCGCGGCAACCGGCTTGCCTGCTGCCGTTTTGCGCGGCGGGAATTTGCTGGGTGCAAACTCAAAATTCACCTTGTCGGCCTCAGCGGCCCAGGCCAGCATGGCCTTGAAGGCCCGCCGCGTGCGCATGCTGACAAATTTGTCCAACAGGTCGGTTTTGCCGGTGGCCAGCAGCTTTTGCATCTGCTCCCGGGCAATTGGCTGCTGAAGGATGATTTGCCCGCTCTTGAAGTCGCAGCTGGGAGTGGTCTGCGCAAGCGTGGGCACCGAGCGCGCGCAGACGTAGTTCTTGCCATGTTCAAACACCGTGCCGCCACACTTAGGGCAGGCGCCCAAGCCTTCTTGCAGCGCAAAGTCGATCAACTCACCCGACTCCTCACCCGCCTTGTCGTCGCCAAAGTCGAATTCGAGCTTGTAGTTCTTGGTTTCTTCGTCAAACTTGACCACCATCTCGGCAGTGAACGGCCAGCCCGCCTTGGAGCGAAAGCCGTCCAGGGGGCCGATCTTTCTGTCGGTCAAGAACTTTTCCACTTCCACCAGTTCAAAAGTGCGTCCGGCGGGCGACTTGCCAAACGAGAAGCCGCAGCCGTCCTCGGCCCCGGTCTTGCCGCAACAGGTGTAGCGGCGGTAGTTTTCCTTGATCACGCCGCCGCAGTTCGGGCAGGGGGCTTGTAGGGTGGCGTAGTCGCCGGGAATGGTGTCGCGGTCGTATTCTTTGGCTTTGCGCACCAGGCGCTCGGTCATGGCGGCAATCTCGGCCATGAACACCTCGCGCTTGAGCTTGCCTTGCTCCATCAGCGCTAGTTTGTATTCCCATTCGCCGGTCAACTCCGCCTTGGACAATTCCTCGGCGCCCAGGCCGCGCAAGAGCGTCATCAACTGAAAGGCCTTGGCCGTGGGAATCAGCTCGCGGCCTTCCCGCAGCATGTATTTCTCAGCAATCAAGCCCTCAATAATGCTGGAGCGCGTGGCGGGCGTGCCCAGGCCTTTTTCCTGCATGGCTTCGCGCAGTTCGTCGTCTTCCACGGTTTTGCCAGCGCCTTCCATGGCGCCCAAGAGCGTGGCTTCTGAATAGCGCGCCGGGGGCCGGGTCTTCAGGCCCTTGGCGTCCACCGCCTCGGCGTGCACTTTCTCACCGGGCGACACCGGCACCAGGCTTTGGCCCTTGTCGCCGTCTTTGGCGTCTTCCACCTCATTAGCCGCTTCCTTGCCGTAAATCGCCAGCCAGCCAGGGTTCACCAGCACCTTGCCTTCGGTTTTAAAGGCGTGCGCGGCGTTAGCCACGGTCACGGTGCTAATGCGCGTGGTGACTTGGTACTGCGCGCTGGGGAAAAACACCGCCATAAAGCGCCGCACCACCAGGTCGTACACCTTTTGCTCTGCCTCACTCAGGCCGCTGGGTGCTTGCAGGGTGGGGATGATGGCAAAGTGATCGCTCACCTTGCTGTTGTCAAACACGCGCTTGGTCGGTTTGATGTAGTTGTTGTTCAGCGCCACCAGCGCGTGGGGCGCGAGGTGGCGCATGCCGCTGTCGGCCAGCATCTCAAAGGTTTGCTTAACCACCGGAACATAGTCTTCGGGCAGCGCGCGCGAGTCGGTACGCGGGTAGGTCAGCGCCTTGTGGCGCTCGTACAGGCTTTGCGCGATTTGCAGGGTGGTCTTGGCCGAATAGCCAAACTTGCCATTGGCTTCGCGCTGCAGGCTGGTCAGGTCAAACAACAGGGGAGAAGCTTGCGTGGTGGGCTTGCTTTCTTCGGTGACCGTGGCCGGCTGGCCGCGGCAGGCGTCGGCAATGGTCTGGGCCTGAGCCAGATTCCAGACGCGGTCGGCTTTCTTCTCGGCGTCTTCCACGTCTTTTCGGTGCTGCGGGTCAAACCACTTGGCCGGGTATTGGCCAGCCAGGGCGGCAAAGCTGGCGTGGATCTCGAAATAGTCGCGGCTGACAAATTTGCGAATCTGTTCTTCGCGCTCCACCACCACCGAGAGCGTGGGCGTTTGCACCCGGCCCACGGTGGTCAAAAAGAAACCGCCGTCGCGCGAGTTGAAGGCCGTCATGGCGCGTGTGCCGTTGATGCCGACCAGCCAATCGGCCTCGCTTCGGCAGCGCGCGGCGTCGGCCAGGGGCTGCATTTGCGCGTTCGTGCGCAGGGAGCCAAAACCGTCGCGAATGGCCTGCGGCGTCATGGACTGCAGCCACAGGCGGCTCACAGGTTTACCCAGCGGCTTGGCGCCGCCGGCGTATTGCTCAATCAAACGAAAGATCAGCTCCCCCTCGCGCCCTGCGTCGCAGGCGTTGACGATCTTGTCCACGTCTTTGCGCTTGGCTAGTTTGACCACGGCGTTCAGGCGCGTCTTGGTCTTGTCCACGGGTTTCAAATCAAAGTGCGGCGGAATGACTGGCAGGTTGGCAAAGCTCCACTTGCCGCGCTTGACGTCAAACTCTTCGGGCGCCTGGATCTCCACCAGGTGGCCCACGGCGCTGGAGACGACGTAGGTGTCGCTCTCAAAGTATTCGTCGTGCTTCTCAAACTTGCCCGCCGAGGGCGTGAGCGCCCGCACGATGTCCTGCGCAACCGATGGCTTTTCGGCAATCACCAGGGTTTTAAAGAGAAAGTCTTTTTTGGTGTTATCTGCAATTTTCATGTGACTACAATTCCGTTGTCTCGCGCACGCACAGGCGCGCACCCACACAGGCGCGCCCACGCGCACCCATACGATTCACCATACCAAATTTTCCTGTGCTCAAAAAAACCGTGCCCGTTCCCGGCATCCGCCGCACCCAAGTCCGCGCGTCGGGCATCCATGGCAAGGGCGTTTTTGCCATGCGCGATTTCGCTGAAGGCGAGACCATCATGGAGTACACCGGCGAGGTCATCAGCTGGCAAGAAGCCCAGGACCGCCATCCGCACGACCCGAGCAACCCCAACCACACGTTTTACTTCCATATCGATGACACGCGGGTGATCGACGGTCTGCGCAACGGCAATTCGGCCAAGTGGATCAACCACTCGTGCGACGGCAACTGCGAAGCCGACGAGGTGCGCGGGCGCATCTTCATCAAGGCCCTGCGCAACATAAAAGCCGGTGAGGAACTGCACTACGACTACGGCCTGGTCACCGACGAGCGCTATACCGCCAAACTCAAGGCCGAATACCCGTGCTGGTGCGGCGCTAAGAGCTGCAAAGGCACCATGCTGGCCCCCAAGCGGCCGCAATGGCGCAAACGCTAAACGCGCACGCCACTCCTTTAACCCCCCCATGCCCGCCGCCGTGCCTGCCCCACCCCTGCTGTGGCCGGCCGAGGCCATTTGGCAGGCGGTAGAGCCCGCTTTACCGGGTTTTAGCGTCGAAATACGGCCCGAGCTGGAGTCCACCAACACCGAACTGATGCGCCGCGCCCACCTGGGCCGAGCTGACCCCGTGCTGCTCGTGGCTGAGCGCCAAACCGCCGGGCGCGGCCGCTTGGGGCGCCACTGGAGCAGCCATGGCGCCGACGCGCAAGCCCCAGGCCATGCGGCGCAACCGAGCGCCTCGCTGACCTTTTCGCTTGGGTTGGCGCTCTCGCTGCAGGACTGGTCTGGCTTGTCGCTGGCCGTGGGCCTGTCGGTGGCGCACGCCCTGCACCGCAGCGTACGTTTGAAGTGGCCCAACGACCTGTGGGTGGGCGAGCGCAAGCTCGGCGGCATTCTGATCGAGACGCTGGCCGTGGGCCCCGTGCGCTACGCCGTTATCGGCATTGGCATCAACATCGACCCACCTGCCGAACAAGGCCTGCGCACGCCAGCGGCGGCGCTGCGCGATGTGCTGCCCGCGCTAGATGCCGCCCAGGCGCTGGGTTGCATTGCGCTGCCGCTGGTGCAAACCGTGCTGCGCTTTGCAAAAGAGGGCTTTGGCCCGCTGCGCAACGCCTTTCACGACCGGGACTTGTTGCTGGGGCGCGAGGTGGTCTGCACCGACGGCACGGTCGGGCAGGCGCGTGGCGTGGACACCAGCGGCGCCTTGCTGGTGCACACGGCCGACGGATTGAAAAAAATCAGCAGCGCCGAGGTCAGCGTGCGCGCGCTAGCTCCGCTGGCCTGAGCGCCCCCGTCAGGCCAACTCCTGGCTAAAGCGCACGGTAAAGCAGCAACCTGGCGGCGCGTGTCCGGGGCGGCTGTCTTCTACCTTCACCGTAGCCTGATGCTGGCGGGCTATTTCCATCACGATGGGCAAGCCCAGGCCTGACCCATCGGCCTCGGTGCCCAAGGCGCGGTAAAAAGGCTGAAACACCAGTTCCCGTTCCGCCGCTGGGATGCCTGGGCCGGTGTCCTCCACCTGCACCATCAGTACGCGGCTAAACGGGTCTAGCAACACGCGCACGGTGATGATGGCGGCTTGCTCTGGTCGCTCCACCGTGTAGTTGATCGCGTTGTCCACCAGGTTGCGAATCATCTCTTTGAGTAAGGTGGCGTTGCCCAGCATCACCACGCCGTTGGTATCGGTCTCGGCGCCTTCATAGCCGATGTCGATGCGTTTTTCCATGGCGCGTGGAACGCAGTCCCGAACCACATCCATGGTCAGGCGAACCAGGTTGCAGGGCTGGTGAGCCAGCACCGCCGCGCTGCTCTCAGCCCGCGCCAGCGCCAGTAGCTGGTTGACCGTGTGCGTGGCGCGGATGCTGGAGCGCCCGATGTGGCGCAGCGACTGCTTGAGCTCCTCGGCGCTGGCGTCCTGGCGCTGCGCCAAATCGGCCTGCATGCGCAAACCTGCCAGCGGAGTTTTGAGCTGGTGCGCGGCGTCCGCCAAAAAACGCTTTTGGGCTGCGATGGAGTCGGTCAGGCGCAGCAGTAAATCGTTTACCGACGACACCAGCGGCAGCACCTCCAGGGGCACGGATTCGGCGTCCAGCGGGCTCAGGTCGTCCGGTTTGCGCGCCCGGATGCGTTCTTCGAGCCGGTTCAGCGGCTTGATCGCCTGGGCCAGGGCCAGCCAGACCAGGAGCACCGCCAGGGGCAGGATGACGAACTGCGGCAGCATCACGCCCTTGACAATTTCGGTGGCCAGCACCGAGCGCTTGTCCATGGTCTCGGCCACCTGCACCAGCGCGGGGGGGCTGTCGGGCAGGTCCAGTTTGACCCACATATACGCCACCTTGAGGTCTTGGCCGCGCAGCTCGGCATCGCGCAGGCGCACTTCGCCCACCGGCGCGCGCTCCTCGTCGGGCGGCAGTGGTAGCGCTTTTTCGCCGCTCAAAAACTCGCCCTTGGGACCCATCACCTGGTAGTACACGGTGTCTGACTCATCGGCGCGCAACAGCTCGCGCGCAGGCTGGGGCAGTACAAAATGGACAAGGCCTTGTTGCACCGTGATCAGCTGCGCCAGCGCCCCCACATTGAACTCCAAGGCGCGGTCAAATGGCTTGCCCGCAATGCCCTGCGCCACCAGCCAGGTCAGCACCAGCGTCACCGGCCACAGCAGCAAAATCGGCGTAAGCATCCAATCCAAAATCTCGCCAAACAGCGAGCGCTGCTCACGCTGGAAAAGTTTCATCTAGCTTTGTATTTTTTCCAGGCAATAGCCCAAACCACGCACCGTCGCGATGCGGATAGGGCCTTTTTCGATCTTCTTGCGCAGGCGGTGGATATACACCTCGATGGCGTTGTTGCTCACCTCTTCGCCCCACTCACACAGGCGCTCGACCAGTTGGTCTTTGCTCACCAGGCGCCCGGTGCGCTGGAGGAGCACTTCGAGCAGGCCGAGCTCGCGGGCGGAGAGCTCCACCATCTTGCCGTCAATCGTGGCTACGCGGCCCGACTGGTCGTAGGTCAAGGGGCCGTGTTTGATGTTGCTGCTGGTGGCCCCCATGCCCCGGCGTACCAGGGCGCGGGCGCGCGCCTCTAACTCTTGCAGGCTAAACGGCTTGGCCATGTAATCGTCGGCACCGTAGTCCAGGCCTTTGACACGTTCTTCCACGCTATCGGCAGCGGTCAGAATCAGCACCGGCAGCGCCGAGCCGCGCGCGCGCAGGCGTTTGAGCACCTCCAGGCCGTGCATCTTGGGCAAACCCAGGTCCAAAATCAGCAGGTCGAACTCGGTATTGGTCATCAGCGCGGCGTCGGCTTCGGTCCCGCTGGCCACGTGGTCGACCGCAGCGCCTGCGTTGCGCAGGGCGCGCAACAGTCCGTCTGCGAGTACCTGGTCGTCTTCGGCAATCAAGATCCGCATACCTGTCTCCTCGCGCGATGCGCTGTGGTGTTGTGTGGTCGGGGCTGACGAACATTCTAGGACTGGCCCTCGCCGTAGCGTCCGCTTTGCTCTAGGGGTTTGCCCCTGCGTTGCACTGCGCCGCCGGTGGAGCCAGGCAAGCCATTTATGCCGCGCTGTACGCCTCCAGGCCCAGCGCCACCACCGTGGCCACCTCGGCACCAATGGCGCTGCGCAACTCGTCTTCGGCCTGTGCCACGCTGTCTTGGTAGGCCGCAAGCCACGCGCGCCCGGTGGCGGTAAAGCACACGCGCCGGGCACGCGCGTCCAGGCCATCGGCGTCGCGCTGCACCATGCCCCAGGCCTCGCACTGGTTCACCAGCGCACCCATGGCCTGCTTGCTCATGCCTGCGCGCTGCGCCAGCTCGGTCAGTCGGGCGCCATCGGGGGGTAAGTGGCGGGTCACCTGCCAGTGCGCCGCCGCCAGTTGCCCGCGCCCGGCCAGGTTGGACAAACCCAGCGACACGCCCGGATGTTGCGCCATCAGCGCCATCACCCGGGCCTCAAAGCGTTCTTGCCCCAGGCGCAGCCAGTGGCCCAGGTGGTTGTGGCGCCAGGTGTCGGGTGGATTCAGCGGGAAGTTCTGCACCGGTTAATAGTAATGCAAACTGACTAAAAATAGCTTGCATGTATTTATAAACCCCCTATAAACTACTGTTCAAGCATCCAGCCTGTGGTTAATACCAGATAAAGGATGCGCTGTTTTATCCGCCGATTTTTTTACAGGAGATTTTCCATGGACGCACCCGTCAAACCCCTGGCCGCCACCAGCGAAAAAGCCAAAGCCCTGGCCGTGGCACTGGCCCAGATCGAAAAGCAATTTGGCAAAGGCACCATCATGCGCCTGGGCGAAGGCGAGGTCATTGAAGACATCCAGGTGGTGTCCACCGGCTCGCTGGGCTTGGACATTGCGCTGGGCGTGGGTGGTCTGCCGCGCGGCCGGGTGGTCGAGATTTACGGCCCCGAGTCGTCGGGCAAAACCACGCTCACCCTGCAAGTGATTGCTGAGATGCAAAAACAAGGCGGCCAGTGCGCTTTTGTCGATGCCGAGCACGCCTTGGACATCCAATACGCCCAGAAACTTGGCGTCAACCTGCAAGACCTGCTCATTAGCCAACCCGACACGGGTGAGCAAGCGCTGGAGATTGTGGACAGCCTGGTGCGCTCGGGCGCGGTTGATTTGATCGTGGTCGACTCGGTGGCCGCACTCACACCCAAGGCCGAATTAGAGGGCGAAATGGGCGACAGCCTGCCCGGTTTGCAAGCCCGCCTGATGAGCCAGGCGCTGCGCAAACTCACTGCGCATATCAAGAAGACCAACTGCATGGTCATCTTCATCAACCAGATCCGCATGAAGATCGGCGTCATGTTCGGCAGCCCCGAGACCACCACTGGCGGCAATGCGCTTAAGTTCTACGCCTCGGTGCGCCTGGACATCCGCCGCACCGGCACCATCAAAAAAGGCGACGAGGCCATCGGCAACGAGACCAAAGTCAAGGTGGTGAAAAACAAAGTCGCCTCGCCCTTTAAGACCGCCGAGTTCGACATCCTGTTTGGTGAGGGCATTAGCCGCCACGGCGAGATCATTGATATGGGCGTGAACGCGCACATCATCGAAAAATCAGGCGCCTGGTACGCTTACCAAGGCGAAAAAATCGGCCAGGGCCGCGACAACGCGCGCGAGTTTTTGCGCGAAAACCCCGCCCTTTCGTCCGAAATCGAAAACAAAGTGCGCGAATCCCTGGGCATCCCGCTGCTGGCAGGCGCCCCAGACGTGCCCGAAGTCAAAGCCAAAGGCGGCAAGAAAGCCGAAGCGGCTGCCTAAAGCCGGGTAAACGATGGCCAGCGGCCCCAAACTCTCTCTCACGGGGCGCGCACTGCGCCTGCTCAGTGGCCGCGAGCATTCGCGTGCCGAGTTGCAGCGCAAGCTCGCCCCGCATGAGGAAACGCCGGGCGAGCTGGCCGCCGTGCTGGACGAACTGGCGGCCAAAGACCTGCAAAGCGACCAGCGCGCCATCGATTCGCTGGTCTACCGGCGCAGCGCCAAACTGGGCACGCAGCGCCTGCGCCAAGATATGCAGTCCAAAGGCATGGACCCCCAAGCCGTCGCCCACGCCGTGGCGCTGCTGCGCACCAGTGAACAAGCTCGCGCTTTAGAGGTCTGGCGCAAGAAATTCGGCAGCCCCGCCGCCACCCCCGCCGAACGCGCCAAGCAAGTGCGCTTTTTAGCCAGCCGCGGCTTTGGCGGCGAAGCCATCGCCCGCGTGGTTTCAGGGGCTTTTGATGCGGATTAATATTCGCCTCTCCATGGGTTTATGTAGATAGGAGTTGGCCAGATGAGAAAGTTGTGGATTGAAAACCGGGGCATCATCCTTTTCTTGTTTTTATTCGGCCTCTTTCGTACTGCCATCGCCGACTACAACCCGATTCCTTCGGGCTCCATGCGCCCCTCCTTGCTCGAAGGTGATGTGGTGTTGGTAAACCGGGTGGCCTACGATCTGAAAGTGCCGCTGACCGACATCTCGCTTGCGCAAATGGGCGAGCCGCGAAGAGGCGATATCGTGGTTTTTTACTCCCCAAAAGACGCCACCCGCATGATTAAGCGCTTGGTCGCACTGCCGGGCGATACCGTTGAAATGCGCAATGGTGTGCTCATCATCAACGGCGAAGCGGCACAGTATTCCGATGGCGTGCAAGTGCAAGAGCCCATCGACGGGCAATCGGTATTGCCTGCACTGCGTCTGCGCGAACATCTGGGCGCGCGGGACAACGTGGTGCAATGGTTGCCGACCGTGCCATCCCTGCGCTCGATGCCCGCTTTTCGAGTGCCCGAAGGCCATTACTGGATGATGGGAGACAACCGCGATAACAGCGCCGACTCGCGCTACATCGGCCCCGTGCCCCGCCATCTTCTGGTGGGCCGCGCGCACCACTTGGTACTTTCGGTGGCATTCAAAGAAGACTGGCTGCCGCGCTGGGAGCGCTTTGGCATGCCGCTGTCCTGAACACCTTAGAGCCGACTCAATGCCGTTTGGGCACCGCTTTAGCACGCTCCAAAAGCATTTCCGAAACACGCGCGATCGATGATTGGTACACGGTGCCGTCCTCACGTTTATCAACGGCCATGACCATCACCAGAACGATATGGTCCTGCACGCCATAGACCAAGCGGTAGCCTTGTTGGCGCAGTTTGATTTTGTAGTGACCGGCCAGAGCGCCGTGTAGTTCGCTACCCGGCACATGCGGGTTGTCTAGGCGCTTTTGAAGCAGCTTGCGCAAGGGTTCTTTGACCG
>CANHZG010000100.1 GCA_947464995.1 Comamonadaceae bacterium
GAGGTGGCCAGTTTGCGCCGAGACTTGGCCAGGCTGGCTTCGTAGCTGGGGTAGGCAATGGAGGCCAAAATGCCAATGATGGCTACCACAATCATCATCTCAATCAGGGTAAAACCCCGGCTGCGTGCAAGGCGTTGAACGGCCATAAAACGGGCCTCCTTTATTTCACAATTTCACGCCAGGCCACGCGCCCTGACTTGATGTTGAGGTTCTTGAGCTTGCCGTCGCCGTCTTTGGAGTCGGTCGAGGTTCCCAAGCCTGCAGCTCTGCCCGCGCTGCCTTGAACCAAAAACTCATTGCCTACGAAACCCCCGCCGCCAATGATGCCAATACCGAAGTTGACCGAGCTGATGGCTGCGCCGCCCACTCTTTCCTCGAAATTCCCGTTGCGGTTCAGGTCTATATAGCTCTCCTCCAAGCCGTCGCCGTGGTAGGCATCGAGAAAATTCGCCCAGCCTTGGCCCTGGTTATTGCAATCCTGAAAGTACGGAATCACGCTGCTGACGGCTAGGGTGGGAACTGCCGAGTGGCGCACGACCGGTGCGCTCACCACTTTTTCCTTAGGCGTGCCGTTAGGGGTCGCCGGCCAATCTAAAACCCATCCTGACCGGTTCTGCATATCCGTTTTTTGGTTCGGGCTTGGCGGTATAGCTCGGGCATACACGATGCCGCCAGCTCCGTGGTAGTTGCTGTATGTTCCGCTGTTCACCGAAAAACCCCGCTGCACCAAATTGCCGTTGGCATTGACTCGGCTGTTGGACAGCGGGTAATTACCAGTATCGACAATGCCGTACAAACTTTGGGCGATGGTGGCGTCTGCGGCATCGGCCAAGGTTAAATCACTTCCAGTGCCCACAAAAACGAAAGTTTTGTTTTTGACGTATTGGTCGGTACCGTCGTAGCTATAGGCCACTGCAAGGGGGCTGGTGATGGGCTGGTTGTGCGTGTTATTGGTGTCACGGGTTTGAAATACCAGCGTGCCATTCCTTGACGTTGGCGTCGTTGGTCGGGACGCGTTGTTCAGCCCGGTGAGGTCAAATTTCCACACCTGCCCCAGATAATCCCCGGCATAGGCATATTCCACCCTTCCGTTCGTTGCGTCGCGCGTTACCGCCGGGGTGGCGAGTCCATTCGCGCTGGTTTGCGTTGCCGGGACATTTCCCGCTAGTTTGGCCAGCACTACGCCATCGCTGAGGCTGACCACGTACAGCACGGGCAGCTTGCTGGTGCTGTTATAGCCATTGCCAAAAATAAGCACATCCGTGCCGTCTTTGAGCTTCTCGATCAGGCCCAAACCCAGCACATAGCCCATGTCTGCATCACCGGTTGCGCCAAACTCCCAGGGAACCGCGCCAGTCTGAATGCCACCGGCATCCACCGCCAAGCCATACACACCTTTGGCTGCGCGCCCCATAAAACCCACCAGATAATTCACGCCGCCCGTTTTACCTCTTCTAGATACTGCGATATTTCCGTCTAGGTAATAACGCCGCGCGCTGTTCGGGTTGGCGAGATTGGCCATATAGCGTGTGACCACCGCAGGCATATAGGAAAATACTTCGGCGCCATTGGCGGCGTTAAACCCGTGTAGCATGCCGTCATTGGCGGCCACATACACGATTTTCGTATCGTCGGAATACACTGGTGCAGAATTAATGATGGAACCCAAAATACTGCCGCCAAGAAGGCCGGTTTGGCGGTTGCGGAAGGTGCCTCCATATTGAAGCTCTTTAGTGCGATCGCCACGAACATAATTCAATTCATCGGTGCTAATAAATGATGCAGCGTTGCTGGCGGTAAACGTGGTCAGTGTTCCATTGTTGTTGAAATAGATACTTCTTCCCGTTGGGGCTGGCATGGTGTCGCTAACCTTCCATTTTTGGACAAAATGAACGCCGGTATTGTCGACAATGCCAATATTGCGGGCAACTAAATCACCGCTAAAGTATTTGGCGTTGAACTCCGCGGTAAATACCTGAGTATCGGTTTGTAATTGTTGGGTGCTGGCACTCACACCCGCGGCTTGGTTGGCGCGCTGCAAAATAGCATTAAATGCATTGGCAAACGCCTGCTTCAAACTTGCCGGACTGGTTACCTTGGCGTAATTGGTGGGGTCTGTGGCTGTCGGGCTGGCCGGTGGGGATCCATCAGGGTAGCCCCCCCATTTAGCCGCGTACCACAGAGGGTCTTTCAAAAATATATTGTTGGAGGCGGTTGCGCTGGGCGTGAATGCACGTGTGCTGCTGGTGCCGCGGTTGCCGTCATTGGCAATATTAGGCAAGGCAGCGCATACTGCGGGCGGGTTGGCCATATTGCAAGCGCCTGCTTGGTATTGCGCGCCGTCGGGCACATTCAAAGAATATGATTGGTCAAACTGCTGGTCTTGCACCACCAGGTAAGGACCATCTTGTGTGCTGCCATCCACGACGTAGCCCATGTTTTGAATCGCGTCACCCCCTTGGTACTCAGGTGTTACGGTGACCGCGAGCTTGCCGTTATTGGCCGTTACCTCATACTTTACTAATGCGTCCATTTCATGGTCAGAACCCCAGGATGCATCTTCGTAACTAACATGAAATTTGATATAGAAATTTCCATTGGCATTTTTGGAATCAACCAGTTCTTCAATATATACACCCACATACTGGTTAACCGATGCAAAAGCTTGTGCGATGCCACGCACGTCTCCAACGGTGCGCGCAAACGGCATGATGGAAATGGTTTGCGTACCGAAAGGCACACTTATTTTCGGTACTGGGCTGTTGAGCATGAGAGCAAAGGTATCTACTGACGGTACGGTGTTGGTGCCAAACTGAAGTAAATTGCCCTTTTTTCCGAAATGGGCTACGGCAGCGGCGTAATAGCCGCCTTGCTTGTTGGTGTCGTCTGGTATCAAGCCCCGAATAGAACCCAGGTTCGCGATGGTTTTTGCCGTGGGGGAACCATCGGCGTTGGTTAGTGTTTCACCAATAAATACGTTCTTACCCGCCAAGCCTTCGGTTGTGCCAATAGCGTCGGTTAATACTTGGGCATTAATGGCGGTGCCAGCGAGGTCTGTTAATGGGGTTGCCAAGCTGCCAAAGGCGCTGCCTGGCAGTTGGTCTGAATCAAACGAGGGGTTCACACTGGCAATCACATACTGGTTGGGTTTGGCGCACCAGTTGGTAGCGGTGTAGGGCTGGTCCCACTGCGGCACCTTCAAACCCACAGCATCATCCTCAAGGTTCGAGTTGGAGGTATAAGCGGGTGTTGCGTCGCCCGCGTTGGAAAGATAGCGCAGCCCTTCGTACATCATTTCCGCGATGGGGCTGCCCCAATCGCCATAGGTTCCCTCCGTCATGAGCTTATCCACTTCATCCCACTTATTTTTGTATATGAAGTTGTTGTTGTAGTAATTTGGCTCCTGCAATACCCTAACGCTGTTGTTGAAGTTGCGGATTCGAATTTTGTCGATCTGGTCAATAATCGAAGGGGTTGGCCGAAAGAAAGTGCCGTTGGCGAGATCTATTTCATTGCCGAACGCTTGTATGTTCTTTCGTAGCTGTCCACCAGACATATTCTTGTCGTAGCTTCCGGTGAGCAGGCCAAAATCAATACTCCCGTTGTCGCCAAAGTCTTGTAATACGCCCACCGGTTTATAGGTGCTGCCATAGGCTTTGCAACCCGCGACAAAGTTGGTTTTGCAGACTTCCACGCGCACGTGGTAGTCCGTCAGCGTGCCCGATCCGTAGCTTGTTTTGGCGCCGAACCAGCTTGTCGGGTTCGCAATAGAGTCCAGCACAGGCCGCTCGGATGAAGCCCATTGCCACACGCGGTTGGGGCTGTTCAAAACAATGCGCAACAAGGGGGGCTTATTGCTGCAGTCGTTCAGCGTGGCGCAGCTCAGACCCACATCGGGATATTGGCCATTGAATATGCCGTCTTGTACGGTACTGGTCAGGTTGCCCAAAAAGTGTCGTGTGCCAGCGGTCGGTTGCGCAAGCGGCGCATACCGGCTGATATCGTAGCCATCGATGACTGTGCTGGTGTATTCCTTGGCCCAGGCGTGCCCGTCTTGCGGGATGTAGGCGCGGCGCAATATGGTCTGGCCCGTCGTTGCGCCCACCGTCGCGGTATCGACTTCACGGTAGCCGCCGTACAGCGCCACACGCAGCGCGTCGATGCGGCTGGTGGTGACGTAATTCAGGAAGTTGCCACTCCAAGTCAGGCTGGTGCCCGTGGTCACGCAGGGGCCGGGACCGGTTTTGCCACTGGCGTCCGTGGCGGTATGCGGCCCAGACACCGGGCTGTAAAGGCCTTTGCCGTTGGTTAGGGCGTAGCTATAGCAATAGTAAGAGTTGAACAGGCCCAGGTATTCAAAGCTGGGCTTGAAGCGGTAGTCCAAGACGCCGTCACCATCGATGTCGCTGAAATCGTTGTACGCGGCATAGGCCAGGGTGTGGTCGCGCGACAGGGTGAGCAATACTTTGGGTGCCATGCCCAAAGCGGAGTACACGGGCGCGGAGTTTTCCGGGGAGAGGCCCAATACCCCCTGGGCCCAACAGGCACCCGCCCCCAAGGTGAACGAAAAAACCAGGGTCAGTGCGGCCCCTAAGCGCGCAAAGGCATCGGACATTGTCATATGGATCACCTCGAATCAGCTATTTCGGTTGGGTTAAGTAGTAGCTCTGCAATGCAACGGCGGCGCGGCGCCCCAATAGGGCGGGGACGGTGCGCGAGGTGACGCGGTACTGCGAGCATTCGTGGATGGCGTTAGGGTCGGGTGGGTTGCAAGAAAAGTCATCCCCCATAAATTCGACGATGTATTGCACTTGGTTGTTGGACAACAACCCGCCGCTGGCTTGATCACCTTGCCAGCTGGCGAAATTGGGGTCTTCCCAGCGCGGAAGGCACTGGGGCGTTGGCTGGGAGCACAAGCCGTTGGCGCAAGGCGAGGGGTCTGATTGGTTTGCATTGCATGCTGTTGCTGCGAAGCTGCCGTTGGACTTGCCATTGACCGGGCTCGCAGGGAAGTTGTTGTTGGCGGTGGCGTCGTAGGCCTGGTCGCGAGCCAGGTTTTCTGCCGTGCGCAGCTCTTGTTCGTTGGACTGCAGGGCCATGCTGCGGTCATAACTGCTGGCCACCATGCTTTCTTGGGACAACATGGTGCGCACGGCACCGATGCCGATCAGGGTGATCAGCAGCAGCATGACCAGTACCACGGGCAGCGCCATGGCCTGCTGGCCGCTGCGTAAGTTCGTCTGCGGGGACATCATGGTGCACGCCTGCGCAGGGTTACGGTAAACGGAACAGCCTCGCTGAGCTGCTGTGCTCCAGTGGGCGTGGTGGCGACGCTGTCTTGGGAAACCACGGTCAGTTCGACCCGCACGGCCAACACGTGCTTCCATCCGTCGGGGAATGCGTTGATGTCGGTCGCGGAAAGATAGGTGGTCGGGTTATCGGTAGTCAGGTAGCTCAGGCGCAGTCCGCTCACGTTGTCAATGACGTCGTCGGGCTGACTGACGACACCTTGGTGGTTGATCACTGCCCGGCGCAGTGCATTGCCCGCTGCGCTATTGGACCTTGGGCCCACAAACCAGAGGTGGGCGCTCAGGGGAGCAACAAAGCCCCCTGGCCGCAAGTCGTCGGTGATGATCGCATTGACAGTGGAGTAATTGGCCGCGTTGGCCGAAATGGGGAGAAAGCTAAACACCCGGGCGCCGTCGCAGGCGACAGCCACACCACCTAAATTGAGCGTTTGGCCTGGCGCAGCGGGGCCCAGCACAAAGGTGCCAGCCGCCGCGTCGTGGGACACGATGGGGAAAGGTTTTTCACCCGTGGCACTCCAAATGAGCACCGAGTCAGAGCCCGCAAGTGACGCCGGCAGGGGGGCGGGAAGGCCACCTGCATCCAACACATTGCCCACCAATCCGCGCTCCCCTTGGCCCCACGTTCCCACGTTGCCGTGGTAAACCGGGCTGAGGTTGCCGCCGCAGGCGATGCCACCGGCTTCCCGCAGCTCACGGCTGAGGATTTCGGCGGCAAAACGCACGTTTTCCTGCACCCGGCCAGCCCCTTCGACCAGGGCATACGAGTTACGGTGGCCCACGTACACGCTCAGCGTGGCGGCGACCACCAGCAGGCCTAGCACGATGGACACCATCAGCTCTAGCAGGGTCAAGCCCTTTTGCCCCGTCGGGCTGTTCACGGTGAAGCGCCGCTTGCTCACAACTCAGACGCCAGGTTCAGCGTTTCCGTGGTCGAACCGCCGGCGCGGGAGTCGTCCCATTGCAGGATTAGGTTGCATTGCGTGCGCAGCAGCAGGATGTTGGTCGTGGTGCAGGCCACCGTAAGACTAGGGTTGGCCGGGGTGGTGATCCACCGTGGCAGGTTGGCGAACCAAAACGTTAGGTCCTGCTGCGCCAACGAAGCGCCTCCGGGCGCAGCCTGTACCCCAACCACGTTGTAGAGTCCCGACACGGCCTCGGCCCGGTTGGCGCGCATGGATTCCATCAGCGAGTTGAGCAGCGTCAAGGCCTCGGTGCGCTGCATGCTGCTGTACGTGTACTTGAGCACGCGTCCCTGCAGCAAAGACAAACCCACCAAGCCAAACGACAAAATCAGCACCGCAATCAGCACTTCAATCAGCCCCACGCCCCGCTGGCGCCCGGCAGCGTGCGTGTGATGCGACAGCAGTGGCGTGTTCGCCATGGCAAGTTCCCCTGTTTCATTGCGGAAATCGGTTGTTTATTAAATAATCATTACCGTCTTGTATATTACACCGCACGGTGACGCTCTCACCACCACCTCGCGGGAAATACATGAAGCTTTTTGGGCCTTTGCGGCGCGTACCTCAGCCCTTGATCCGCTCGCGCGGGTTCACTTTGGTGGAGCTCATGGTGGTATTGGCCATTGCGGCCATCCTTGCCTTGATCGCCGCGCCCGCCTTTACCGAAACCATCAACATAGCGCGCAGAAAAACCTACGCCAATCAACTGTTTGAAGACCTGACGCTTGCGCGCAATGAGGCCATCAAACGCGGCGTTCCGGTAACGGTATGTCCGTCCACCGATGGCGAAAATTGCGTTGCCCGCGACAGCTGGGTTACCGGATGGATCGTATTCGTTGATGTGGCTACCACCGGTGCGCGCGATGCGGCAACCGAAGCCTTGCTCAAGGTTCACGAGCCGCTGGCGAGCGGGTGGATCGCCACCAAGAACGGTGCCAATCAGCGTTACGTTACCTACGGGCCGCTGGGCATACCCCTCGGTGTGAACAACTTCACTCTGGCTATTTGCCCCGCATCGGCGGCCTGCACTACCGCGACGACGGCTAACCAGACTAACCTGGTGATGAACACTTTGGGCCGTGTCCGTATCGACAGCCACAACTAGGGCGCAGCGCCCAAGCCCCGCCGCTACAGCACATCTACCACCTGCGCCAGCACCTGGCGCGTGGTTTGCTCAGCGAGATCGAGCACCGTGCTGCGCTGGTAGAAGGCGCTTAGGTCCAGGCCCACGCCAACGCCGCGCAGGGCAATCTGGCCTTGGGTCTCAATCTGCGCGGCCGTGGCTTGCAGGTCGCGGTCCAGGTAGTGCGGGTCGTTGGCCAGCACGGTGGCGCCGTCCATGGGGCTGCCGTCGCTAACCACCAGCAAGATGCGCCGGCGCACGTCCTGCGCCAGCAGGCGCGCGCTGGCCCAGCGCAGTGCCTCGCCGTCCACGCATTCGCGAAACAGCTCGGGCTTGAGCAAGGCTGCAAGACTTCGTCGCGCGTTGCGGTAGGGGCTGGCGTGGTCTTTGAATACGATGTGGCACAGCTCGTTGAGCCGCCCGGGCTGTGGCGACTTGCCTGCGCGGCGCCAGTCGCGCAGCGCGCGCCCGCCGTTCCAGGCGCCAGTGGTGTAGCCCAGCAGCTCGGTTTGCACGCCGGCGCGCTCCAGCGCGCGCAGCAGCACGTCCAGCGCCATGGCCAGCGCCAGCGCGTGGGTTTTCATGGAGCCCGAACAATCCACCAGCACGCTTAAAGCGCAGTCGGTGTGCGGCGCGATGTGTTCGGTGCGAAACAGCCGGCGTTCATTGGGGCTGGCAATCAACTGGCCCAGGCGGCTGCCGTCGATGCGACCGGCCTCCTGCCCACTGTCCCAGCCATCGGTCCGGGGCAGCGCCAAGCGGACTTGCAACTGGCGCGCCAGCAGGCCGGGGCTGACGCCAGCCTGGGCCAATTGCGCATCCAGCGTGGTGCGCAGGCTCGCCAGTTGCTCGGCACGCACCAGTTGGGTGGCGTCCACCACCCGGTCGTAGCTGGTGGTGAAGGCGCGGTAGCGCTCGGGGGCGCCCTCAGGCGCGTCGCGAGGACTCAACGCGCTGGCAAAACCGGGTTCGCTGTCGGCCTCAAAGTCCACCCAGATTTGCAGCCAGGCGTCCTCCTCGCCGCCCTCTTCGCGCAAGCGCTCGGCGGGTTTGCTGCTGCTGCGTTCGGTATCCACCAAGGCAGCGACCACGGCGCCAATGGCCAGCGCGTGCACCGCGTAGTCGGCCTGGTTGTGGCGGCTGCGGCGCAGGGCGTACAGCGCATGGCCAATGCGCGGCGCCAGGCCAAAGCGGGTAGCCTCCAGCAGGTCTTCCAGCGCCTCGGGCACGGCGTCGCCAGTGACTCGGGCGCGGCAGATATGGGCCACGGTGAGCAACAAAATGCCTTGCGCTGACTCGTGCAAGCGCGCGCGTACAAAAGCCTGTGACCAGGCCTCAAACCGGTGGCGCATATTGGCGCACACGCCGGGCCAGGCCTGGGGCACCAGGGACTCGGAGCGGTACTGCTCTAGCAGGTCAAACACCCGCCGCGCCATGGGCAGCGCGGGCCGCAGGCCTTGGTGCAGCGCGCGGTCGCTGGTGCGCAAGCGCAGCGCCACGCCGTCTGCTGCGCCGCGAAACGAGGCCAGGTCATCGGCGATAGGCCCATCGGGGGCGGCCAAGCTTGCGCCCGCTAACGCGGCGTCGGCGGCAGCATGGGGATGCAGATGCGGCGCAAAACTCGGCAGCAGCGCCTTCCCCTGCCACAGCTTGCGGCCCCGGTAATGCAAGCCACTCTGGCCGCTGAGCGCGCGCAGCGTGGCGGCGCACAGGGCGTCCAACTGCTGCTGGTAGCGCACCAGGGCCTGCAGGCTGGGTGCGCTGTCGCCGGAGTGCATGGGCGCGCTTAAAGACCCGGTGCGCTGCCAGGCGAAGCGGGTGCCACCGGCTCGGGCAACAGCGCTAAGTCAAAGCAGCGCTGGAAGTACTCGGCCACGGTGGCGCGTTCGGCCTCGTCGCATTTGTTGACAAAAGACAAGCGCAGCGCCAGCGCCACGTCGCCAAAAATCTCCAGGTTTTCGGCCCAGGTGATCACGGTGCGCGGTGACATGACGGTGGACAGGTCGCCCAGCGCAAAGCCTTTGCGCGTCAGGTCGGCCACAGCCACCATTTGCGCCAGCAGGGCCTGGTGTTCGGGCCCGGCCAGCGCTGGCACGCGGGCGGCGACGATGGCGATTTCTTCCTCTGCGCTCAGGTAGTTGAGCGCGGCCACCAGATTCCAGCGGTCGAGCTGGGCGTGGTTCAAACGCTGGGCGCCGTGGTACAGGCCGTTGAGATTGCCCAGCCCCAGGGTGTTGCTGGTGGCAAACAGGCGGAACTGCGGGTGCGCGCGCAGCACGGTGTTTTGGTCCAGCAGGGTGAACTGGCCCTCGCGCTCCAGCAGACGCTGGATCACAAACATGACGTCGGGCCGGCCGGCGTCGTACTCGTCAAAAATCAGCGCCA
>CANHZG010000101.1 GCA_947464995.1 Comamonadaceae bacterium
AATGGCTTCGGCGTGGCCGGTCATGGCTTCGAGCGCTTCGTAGCTGTGCTCGGGGTGCACGATCTGCACCATCTCGACTTTGTCGAACTGGTGCTGACGAATCAGGCCGCGCACATCGCGCCCGCCACTGCCCGCCTCGGACCGAAAGCACGGGGTGTGTGCCGTGAGTTTGATGGGCAAATCAGCCTCGGCCAAGACTTCGTCGCGCACGACGTTGGTGAGTGTCACTTCGGAGGTGGGGATCAGGTACAGGGCCTGGCTTTCCTCACCTTCTTGGCCACCCTTGTTGGCAGCAAACAAATCGGCTTCGAACTTGGGCAACTGGCCCGTGCCGCGCAGGGTTTCGGCATTCACGATGTAAGGCGTGTAGCACTCGGTGTAACCATGCTCACTGGTCTGCACATTAAGCATGAACTGGGCCAGCGCCCGGTGCAAACGTGCCACCGGGCCACGCATGAAGGTGAAACGCGAGCCGGTCAACTTGGTGCCGGTGGCAAAGTCCAGGCCCAGCTTTTCGCCGATGTCCACATGGTCTTTGACCTCAAAGTCGAAACTGCGCACAGTGCCCCAACGACGCACCTCGATGTTGCCTTCTTCGCCCTCGCCCAGCGGCACGCTCTCGTGCGGCAAGTTGGGCACCGCCAGCAGGAGGTCTTGCAGTTCGGCCTGAAGCACCTCCAGGCGCTGCGCCGAAGCGTCCAGCTCGTCCTTGATCGCGCCCACTTGGGCCATGACCGCATCGGCCTCGGCGTGCTGGCCTTTGCCCTTGAGCATGCCTATTTGCTTGGACAGGCTGTTGCGCTGGCTTTGCAGCTCTTCGGTGCGGGTTTGCAGCGTTTTGCGCTCGCCTTCCAGAACGCGAAACGCATCCACGTCCAAGAAGAGCTGAGGATTTTTACGGGTCTGTAAACGCGCGATCACGGCGTCCAGATCTTTGCGGAGTAGAACAATATCAAGCATGGGGCGATTGTAGTGAGCCCGATTCAGGGTTTTCTGCAGAGTCCACCTTCAAGCCCTTGGGCAGCGGGAACTTGATGGTTTCCTGAATGCCGTCCAAGGTGCGCACCGACACTGCGCCCATGGCACGCAGGCGCTGAATGACGTCTTGCACCAGCACATCCGGGGCCGAGGCACCGGCAGTCAAGCCCACTTTCAGCGTGCCCTCAAACCAAGCGGGGTCCAGGTCGGCCGCGCTGTCCACCATGTAAGCAGGCGTTCCCAGGCGGTCGGCCAATTCGCGCAGGCGGTTGCTGTTGGAACTGGTGGGGCTGCCCACCACGATCACCACGTCCACCATCGGGCTCATGAGCTTGACGGCGTCTTGCCGGTTTTGGGTGGCGTAGCAAATGTCCTGCTGCTTGGGCTCGCGCACCTGCGGAAAGCGGGCCCTGACAGCGGCTACGATCTCTGCCGCATCGTCCACGCTCAGGGTGGTTTGGGTCACCACCGCCAGCAAGTCGGTCTGGGAGGGTTCCACCATGGCAACGTCTTCCACGTCTTCTACCAAATGAATACCGCTGTCGAGCTGGTCCATGGTGCCCTCCACCTCGGGGTGGCCCTTGTGGCCGATCATGATGAACTCATAGCCCTCTTTGTGCAGCTTGGCCACTTCCACGTGCACCTTGGTCACCAGCGGGCAGGTGGCGTCAAACACGTTAAAGCCGCGCGCCTGCGCCTCGTCCTGAATGGCTTTGCTCACGCCGTGGGCCGAAAAAATCAGCGTGGCGTCAGGTGGCACGTCACTCAGATCTTCAATAAAAATGGCGCCCTTGGCCTTGAGGTCGTTGACCACAAAGGTGTTGTGCACGATTTCGTGGCGCACATAAATGGGCGCGCCAAACTTGTCGAGCGCGCGCTCGACGATCTCGATGGCGCGGTCCACGCCGGCACAAAAGCCGCGCGGCTCGGCCAGCAAGATTTCGGCATGGGTGCCTAGGGTATTCATAAGACGCCTATCACTTTCACTTCAAATGTGACCGCTTGGCCAGCGAGCGGATGGTTGAAATCAAACAATACGGCGCCGCCCTCTTCCCCGGGCTTTACCTCTTGCACGGCGCCCGCGTAGCTGCTTTGGCCATCGGGTGTAGGGAACTGCACCACGTCGCCCACGTGGTAGGTTTCTTGCGGATCGCCAAGTTGGCGCAACAGTTTAGCGGCGACCCATTGCTGCATCTCGGGGTTTCGCGGGCCAAAGGCGGCCCCTGCAGGCAGCGAAAAGGTCTGGTGCGCACCCTCTTCCAGGCCCAACAGGCAGCGCTCGACATCGGGCGAAAGCTCCCCAGTGCCCAAGCTCAGGGTGGCGGGCTTGTCGTCAAAGGTGTTGATGATGTCGCCCGCCGGGCCGCTGAGGCGGTAATGCAGCGTCAAAAAAGACGACTCGGTAACACGGGGAAGGCTGGTGGTCATGCAAGTCTCGATAAACTGGCCTCCATTGTAGAAACTTCAGCCCACCATGCCGATCAAAGACCTGCCGCCCGACGCGCGCCCACGCGAAAAGCTGCTCGCGCGCGGTCCTGGTGCGCTTAGCGACGCCGAGTTGCTGGCCGTGTTGCTGCGCACCGGCATCCAGGGCAAAGGCGTGCTGCAATTGGCCGACGAGCTGCTGCAGTTGCCCGGCAAAGGCGGCCTGACTGCACCCGGCTTTGGCGGTATTGCCGGCTTGCTCAACGCCACGGCGGATGACCTCAAGCCTGTGAAGGGTCTGGGCCCGGCCAAGCGCGCCGAGATCGTGGCCGTGTTGGAGCTTGCCCGCCGCGCCATGGCCCAGCGCCTGCAGGAACGCACCGTGTTTGCCTCGCCCGACGCGGTCAAGCATTACCTACAACTGCACTTGTCGGCGCTGGCGCACGAGGTGTTTGCAGTACTGTTTTTAGATATGCAAAACCGACTTATCGCCATGGAAGTGATGTTTCGCGGCACCCTGAGCCAAACCAGCGTCTACCCACGCGAAGTGGTCAAACGCGCGCTGCACCACCAAGCCGGGGCCGTGGTACTGGCGCATAACCACCCCAGCGGCTCGGTGCAGCCCTCGCGCGCCGACGAGTTGCTGACGCAAACACTCAAGGCGGCGCTAGCCCTGGTGGATGTGCGGGTGCTGGACCATGTGATCGTAGGCCAAGGCCAGACACTGTCCATGGCAGAGCGGGGGCTTTTGTAATGGCGGGGCTGACAGACCTCAAACGGCTGAAAAATGAGATCGATGCCGCCGCTGCAGCCGTAAATGCTGAAAAAGCCGCCGCCGCCCTGGCCGCCAAACGCAAGGCCGCTGCACGCAACCTTTTTCAGGCCGCCATTGGCAGGGTGCAATTGCTGCAAGCGCCCGAAGTGGCCGACCTGCGCCCGTTGCCGCCGGCGCCCGCGCTGCTGCAGCATGAGCGCGATGCAGTGGCTGCGCTGCAAGAATCTATGAGCGATGAGGTGGACGTGACCACCCTGCTAGATACCGATGAGCATTTAAGCTTTCGCCGCCCCGGCGTGGGCCTGGATGTGGTGCAAAAGCTGCGCAAGGGCAAATGGAGCATCCAACGCCAGATGGATTTGCACGGCATGCGCAGCGACGAGGCGCGCGAGGCGCTGGGCAGCTTTATCCGTGAGTCGCACAAGCAAGGTATTCGCTGCGTGCGCGTGGTCCATGGCAAAGGTTTGGGCTCGCCGGGCAAAACCCCTGTGCTCAAAGAAAAGGTGCACCGTTGGCTGGTGCAAAAGACCGAAGTGGTAGCCTTTGTGCAAGCCCAGCCCTCCCAAGGGGGGGCCGGGGCACTGGTGGTGTTGCTTCAGCCAGTGCGCCGGGGCCGCGCAGCGGGGGCAGGATAGAAGCCGCCTACTTCCCGGCGTTGGGAAAGAACAGCTGCTGCCCTTCAATTTTGTAGCTGGCAATCACCGTCTGGCCGGGGCCAGAGGTGACCCAGTCGACAAATTTTTGCGCTTCAACCGCTTTGACGTGCGGGTGTTTGGCCGGATTAACTACCATCACGCCGTATTGGTTGAACAAGCGGTTATCGCCCTCGACCACAATTTGCAGGTCCCCCCGGTTCTTAAAACTCAACCAGGTGCCCCGGTCTGCCAGCACATAGGCGCCGGTTGCAGCGGCCATATTGAGCGCCGGGCCCATGCCGCAGCCGCATTCCTTGTAGCCGCTGCCTTTGGACTCGGGGGCGGCGGTAAGCTTCCAAAACCGCAATTCGGCCGCGTGGGTGCCGCTCTTGTCGCCCCGCGAGATGAAGTCGGCGTTGGCCGCATTGACCTTGCCCAAAGCGGCCACGATGTCTTTGCCACGCACTTTTGCCGGGTCTGAGGCCGGCCCGACCAGCACAAAGTCGTTGTACATCACGGGGTAGCGTTTGATGGCAAACCCTTCGGCCACCACTTTTTCCTCCGCCACCTGGTCGTGCACGAACAGCACATCGGCGTCGCCCCGGCGGCCCATGTCAATGGCCTGGCCGGTGCCCAGAGCCACTACTTTTACTTGAACGCCTGTGGCCTGGGAAAACGCTGGCAGCAGGTGCGAAAAAAGCCCCGACTGCTCGGTCGACGTCGTAGACGCCATCACCAGTACCGGCGCCGTTTGGGCGCGCACCAGCGGGCTCGCGAGCAGGGCGCATGCCGCCAGAGCGGCGACGGCCCGGCCCAGCGGCCGGTAAATCCAGGGTTTCATTGAGACGGTCATAACAGCTCTCCTTTAAGAAAATGGTGTGCACTGGGGCAATGCGCTTGCAAGACAAGGGGATCAAAAAACTGCTCGACCGGCAAATCGGCCAGCAGGCGGCCGCGCTCCAGGTACACGACACGCGTGGCCATGCGCTTGACCTGGCCCAGGTTATGGCTGGCAAACACGACAGTTGCCTGGGCGTGGGCCTGGCAAAAAGCCTGCAACAGGTTTTCCACCTCGCCTTTGGCGTAAGGGTCCAGGCTGGCGGTGGGCTCGTCGAGCAGCAACAACTGCGGCTCCAGCGCCCAGGCGCGGGCAATGGCCACCCGTTGCTGCTGGCCGCCCGACAGGGTTTGGGCCTTGCGCGGGGCCAAGGAACCCAAGCCCAGCTGTTCGAGCACATCGAGCGCCTGGCGCTTGGCCTGTGCCCAGGGCTGGCCACGCAGCCAAAGCCCCAATGCCACGTGGCTGCCAACCGACATGCGCAGCATATGGGGCCGCTGAAACAACATCGCCTGGCGCAGGGCAGGCGCCCGCACCACCGAACCCTCGCATACTTGCACCAAGCCGTGCAGCAGCCGCAACAAGGTGCTCTTTCCGGCGCCGTTGGAGCCCACCACCGCCACCCTTTCGCCGGGAAAGAGACACAGACTAATATGCTCCAACGTGCGCACGGACTTGTCCTGCCTGCCCCGAAGGCCGCGCCCATCAGCACCCAGCACCACGCTAGCGTGCGTCGCTTGCACCAAGGGCTTCACAACGCCGCTCCCTCAGACATGGCCAGACGTTGCCGGACGCCCCCCTCCTGGCCAATCCAGCGCCTGAGCATGGCCACCAAGGCGTTGAGTAACAGCACCACACCGAGCAAAACCATGCCCAGCGCCAGCGCCAGCGGCAGGTCGCCCTTGGACGTTTCCAGCGCAATGGCTGTCGTCATCACCCGGGTAAATCCGTCGATATTGCCGCCCACAATCATCACCGCACCCACTTCGGATATGGCCCGTCCGAACGCGGCGATCACCACCATCAGCAAAGCGTGGCGCTCGTCCCATGCCAGTAGCGCGCTGCGCAGTACAGTGCCGGCGCCCAAGGAGCGCAGCTGCTCGCCATGCAGGTGCTCGGCGTCTTGCACCGTCTGGCGCGTCAACGCCATCACCACGGGCAACACCAGCATGGCCTGCGCCAACACCATGGCCTTGAAGCTAAACAGCCAACCCAAAAAGCCCAAGGGACCGGAGCGCGACAAGAGCAAATACACCAGCAACCCGACCACCACCGAAGGCACAGCCAGGGCGGTATTGAGTAGGGTGAGCACCAGCGTGCGTCCAGCGAACTGGGCCACACCAAGCCATGCGCCCAGCACCAACCCGATACCGCAAGCCAGCGCGCACGCGCAGGCGCTGACTGACAAAGAGCGGCCGACGATGGCTAAAAATGCCGGGTCCAGGGAGATAAGGAGATGCAGCGCCGTCTGCGCGCTTTGGGCGAATGAAGTCATAAACTGCTGTATCGTATCTACGGCCCCCATAACCGACCATATGAAACGCTTTGCATAGGCTTCAATTTCACTACACCCTGAGCCGCGACAACACGCCTGCGCAGGTGCGCAACCCCTTGATCGATTTGCTCCAGGCAGTGGCCACAGGGGGCTCCATATCGGCTGCGGCGCGCACGCTGAATTTGTCCTACCGCCATGTCTGGGGCGAACTCAAGCGCTGGGAAGACGAACTGGGTAACGAGTTGCTAGTGTGGGACAAGGGCAAGTCCGCGCGATTGAGTGAATTCGGGGCCAAATTGATGTGGGCCGAACGCCAAGCCCAGGCCCGACTGGCCCCCCAAATCGAAGCCCTGCGGGCAGATTTGGAGCGCGCGTTTGCCGTAGCTTTTGACGCGGATTCACACGTGCTGACGCTGTACGCTAGCCACGACGACGGCCTTGCGGCCCTGCGCGAGCATGCCTTGGCCTGGGGCCTGGATGGCGCCGGGCAATTGCACCTGGATATCCGTTTTTGCGGCAGCGTAGACGCCATACGTGCGCTCAACGAAGGCCGCTGTGCACTGGCAGGCTTTCACACGCTGCAACATCCCGCACCGGGCAGCCTGGCCGAACGCACCTACAAGCCGCTCCTGAAACCCGGTTTGCACAAAATCATTGGTTTCGCAGTGCGCACCCAAGGTCTGATGGTGGCAGCGGGCAATCCGCTGGCACTGCAAAGCTTGCACGATGTGCAGCGCACGCAGGCGCGCTTCGTCAACCGCGCGCTGGGCACCGGTACCCGAGTGGTGTTGGACGAACTGCTCAACCAGCAGGGATTGCAAAGTGCTGACATTTTGGGCTACGGCCGCACCGAACCCAGCCACACGGCCCTCGCCCACGCTGTTGCCAGCGGCAGTGCCGACGTGGGCTTAGGCATCGCCGCCGCAGCCCACGCCCAGGGCCTCGACTTCGTGCCCCTAGTGCAAGAGAGCTACCATCTGGTCTGTCTGAAATCGGCGCTTGAAGAACCTGCCATCGCCGCGCTGCGGGCGCTATTGCAAACCCCCCAGTGGCAAACCACGCTGCGCCAAGTGGGCGACTACGTGCCAGAGCACTGCGGCCAGGTACAGGCCTTACGCAGGGTCCTGCCTTGGTGGGACTTCACGAAGCCCAAAACGACTGCTATCTGAGCCTGCGACGCGCAACCGCACTCAGCCGCCGCCACGCTGCATGTAAAGGTCAAAGCGCTTCATGAACTGATAACGCAGGGGCTCGTCCACGCCGGCGAAGCGAAACTGCACCAACAAGCGGGGGATCTGCGCCAATGCGATGGTACGAGGCTCTAACACCTGCCATTTCAGGCCCAAGGCGCCGTCGCCAATGCGCACGCCCGCCGTTTGACCCTGCAGCTTCCAGTGCAGCGTGCCGATGGCGTTGGGTAACCAGCGCAGCCAGTCGGCCTCGGTGCAGCCCATTTCGCGCTCGAAACGTTCTTCGTAAAACGACTGCATCAGCGGGGGTTAACGCAAACGTGCGATCTAGCCACCGGCGATCGGTGGCCAGATTGCCAGCGCGTCGCCTTCCTTGAGTGTCTTGCTCATCCGGTCTTCGGGCGCCACGTAGCTGCCGTTGACCAGCACCAAATGGACCATTTTTTCCGGCAACCCAAAGGGCTCAATGATTTGGGCGATAGTCGCGTCGGGGGCGACGTCGATCTCGATGACGTTGGTGTAACGTGCCTGTTGGGGCAAAAACTCGGTCAGCGATGCAAACAGCTTGAAAATTATCTTCATTCTTGCATGCTAACGCCGACGCGCGTCTTGCGCACCCGACCACTCGCCCTGGGCCTGAACACAGGCCAGATACGCCGCCGCGATTTGGGTCGGATCGTTTTGCAACACCGCCTTCCAAGACCCCAAATGCGCCTTCGAATCCACCAAGCCCCGCAGCACGCCGATATGTTCGGTCCAACCCACCGAGTTGCAACCCACCAACACGTCGCCGTCGAACTGCAGGCTAAGGTGGCGCGCAGCCGCTTGGTCGGTTACCTCCACATGCTCGCCACCAGCAACACCTTGCCATTGGCCAAAACTGGTCGATATCAAACCCAAGGTATCCAGGACGTTAATTTGTGGCACCTGCTTGAGTTCAGCGCTGGCGTCACGCCCGTGCGCAAAGTCCAGCATATTGATGGCCGCGATACGCGCCTGCTCGGCTGCGTTGGGCTGAATGGCACTCACCACGGTGGTGCCGGTAACCAGATCAAAGGCCTCGGCGCAATCGCCTGCGGCAAACACGCCCGGGGCGCTGGTGCGCAAATACGAATCAGTGACCACTCCAAGCTTGCACTGAATGCCGCTATGTTCAAGGAAGTCAATACACGGTTTGACGCCCGTGGCGCTGATGACTAAGTCCGCCTCCACAGTTTGTCCGTTGGAGAGTTTCACTCTCAAAGCAGAGGGCTGTTCGCCTGCCGCCGGTTCAGTCTCGCCCATTCCGAGGAGGTTTCCCAGGCGCTGGAGCAAACCAGGGCTTGTGCCACCAGCCTCAATGGCTTCGACTTTGGTTCCGGTATAAACCTGCACGCCTTTGGCTTGACACCACTGTGCAATCATGGCACCGGCTGTGGGCCCCATCATGCGCGGCACCATGCGGTCGCCCATTTCCACTACGCTCAAATTTACCCCGCGCGCGGCCAAGGCTTCCATGATGATGCAGCCAATAAAGCCCGCACCCATCTGCAGCACCCGCGCACCTGGCCGAGCCAGTTCCATGATTTTGCGCGCGTCCTCCAAGGTCCAGCAGGTATGCACACCCGGGCTGTCCATGCCAGCAATCGGCGGATGCATCGGGCGCGAGCCCGTAGCGATCAGCAAGGTATCAAACTGCATGTGCTGCCCGGTGCTCAGTGAGACCGTTTTGCGCACCATATCTACGCTTTGGGCACGTGCGTGCACCATCCCAATGGACAAGTCCTCAAAGTGGCTTGGGCTCTTGCGCAAATGGGTTCCCGCCTCTGGCACCTTGCCAATCAAAAGGTAGGGAATGGCCATGCGCGAGTACGCCGCCTCGGGTTCGTCGCCGACGATGGTGATGCGGTCTTGCGGCGCGTGCTTGCGCAGAGTTTCTGCGGCAATCACGCCCGCTGGGCCAGCACCCAGGATCACATGGTGCGTCATGGCGCCAACCTTACAAGCTCAGGCGTTCGCGGGTCGCTGCCGTAGGGCGGCCTTCGGTATCCCAACCGCGTGCCGCATAGTACTTGGGCATCATCTCGGCCAGCATATTGACCTTGCCAGTGGCAGGGCCTGTTTTGCATGCCTCGGTCAGCAAACGCGGGGGCAGGCTGTCGTCTTTGGCCGTGAAACCTGCGCGGTTGTTGAACTCTCGCTCCAAGTTCCAAATGCGTTCACCAATTTTTTCCAATTCCTCGGTGGTGTATTCCTCGCCAATAGCGGCCTGCATTTGGGGCGCCAAGTCGGCCAATCCCCAAGCAAAGGTCGTGAAAATGCACAGCCCCGACGAGTCAAATGCCGCCGTTGCGTCCTGGAAAGCTTTCACCAAATCGGGCTTGCCTTCGTGCTCATGCGGATCTGTCTTAACCGGAATCCCAAGCACTTCGGACGCGATCGTGTA
>CANHZG010000102.1 GCA_947464995.1 Comamonadaceae bacterium
CCCTGGGCGCGAGCTGCAAAAACCATCAAGCCGGTTAAGCCAAACATGACCAGCTGATATGTATTGTGACTGCTTAGTCGCGCAAATACCTTATAGTGCAGAAGATATGGACATCACGGTATGAAAATTGCGATTGTGGGCTCGGGAATCGCTGGCCTAGCGGCTGCGCACCGGTTGAAAGACCAAGCGCAAGTGAGTTTGCTCGAGGCCGGAGACTACTTTGGTGGCCATACCCACACCGTGGATGTCTCGCTGGATACGCCCCAAGGCGCCGTCACCCACGGAGTGGACACGGGTTTCCTGGTCTTTAACGAGCGCACCTACCCGCAGTTGATCGCGCTTTTTGCGGAGTTGGGGGTCACCACAGCGCCGTCGGACATGTCTTTTTCGGTCCAAGTGCCAGCCGACACCTTGCACGGTCGACTGGAGTGGAGCGGCGCCTCGCTCAACGCGGTGTTTGCCCAGCGGCGCAACCTGATCAATCCGCGCTTTTGGCGCATGTTGCGTGAGGTGGTGCGCTTTAACCGCCTGGCCACCGACATCGCGCTGCGCAACGCAGAAGGTGAGCTGATGCAGCCGCTGCAAGACTTTTTGCGAGCCCATAATTTCTCATCCGAATTTACCGACTGGTACTTTCTGCCCATGCTGGGTTGCATCTGGAGCTGCCCGACCACACAAATGCTGCAGTTCCCGGTGGCCACCATGATCCGCTTCTGCCACAACCACGGCCTGATCCAAATCAGTAACCGGCCGCAGTGGCACACGGTGGCGGGTGGCGCGCGCCACTATGTAGACAAAATCACCGCTGGTATTGCCGACAAGCGGCTCAACTGCCCGGTTCAGCAGATCGCCCGCGACGCGGACGGCGTGCGGGTCACCAGCCAAGGCCAAACGGAGCGCTTTGACAAGGTGGTGATCGCCACGCACAGCGACCAGGCGCTGGCGCTGCTGGGCGACCCCAGTGACCAGGAACGCACCACGCTGGGCGCCATCGCTTACCAGTCCAATGTGGCGGTGCTGCACACCGACGCTGCGGTGCTGCCGCAGCGCCGGCGCGCCTGGGCGGCCTGGAACTACGAGCGATCGCCGACATGGGATGGGCAGGGGGGCGACGTCGGCCAACGCGTATGCCTGCACTACCTGATCAATAGGTTGCAGCCGATCCCCTTCGCGCAGCCCGTGGTGGTGTCGCTTAACCCCCTGCATGACATAGCCCCGCAGCATGTGTTGGACAGTTTTGAGTACGCGCACCCGGTGTTTGACCTGACCGCTATACGCGCCCAGGCCGATGTGCCCGCCCTCCAAGGCCAGAGTCACACCTATTTTTGTGGCGCCTGGACGGGCTATGGTTTTCATGAAGATGGCCTCAAATCCGGGCTGGACGTGGCTGCTCGCTTACGCGAGGCGATGGGCTCATGACCTCGCCGCACGCCCCCGCCAAGCCCACGAACCAGGCCCTCATGGGCTTTGGCCAGGTGCGCCATCTGCGCCTCAAGCCCGCGCGCAATGCCTTTGCGTACCGCACTTACTTTCTCATGCTGCCCATGCGCAGCCTGCAGTTGGCAGGGGCATGTCCGTCGCCGCTGCCGCGCAACCGCTGGGCCCCTTTGAGCTTTTACGACCGCGACCACGGCGATGGGCGTGGCCCTGAAACTGGCGGTGCCTTGGCCTGGCTGGACGAATTACTGGCGCGCGAGGGCCTGCAGGACGCTGACGGTGAGGTCTGGCTGCACTGTTACCCGCGGGTGCTGGGCTTTACCTTCAAACCGGTGAGCTTTTGGTACTGCCATCGCACAGATGGCAGCCTACGCGCCATAGTGGTCGAAGTGAACAACACCTTTGGCCAACGCCACTGCTATGTGCTCGACCCAGCATGCTATGGAGCCGAGTTGCGCAGCGACAAGGTGTTCCATGTGTCACCCTTCTGTCCGGTCGAAGGCGGCTACCGCTTTCGCTTTATGGTGGACGCAGAGCGCCGGCGCACCGTGGCGCGCATTGACTATGACGATGCGCTGGGCCCGGTGCTGCAAACCAGTGTCAGCGGCACGCTCGAAGCGCTTACCGCGCAATCCCTGCGGCGCGCCCTGTGGCGTTATCCGCTGATGACGCTGGCGGTGGTAGGGCGCATTCATTGGCAGGCCCTGCGCCTGTTTGTCAAACGCGTCCGGTTTTTCCACGTGCCGCCTCCCCCAGCGGATTTTGTGAGCCGCTGAGGCGGCTATTTCGATTTCCCTCACTTGTTTAACGCGCCTATGAACCATTCCACGACCAAAGACGCCGCCGCCAGCACGCCCACGGCCGGCGTTCCTGCAGCAGCGCGCACCGTTCTCAAACTGCTGCAAAGGTTGCGCCACGGCAGCCTGACCTTGCATTACCCGGACGGCGGCATGCAGCGCTTTGGCGGCACCGCGTCGCCGCACGCCACGCTGCACCTGCACAACTGGAACGCGTTTTCGGCGGCACTCAAATCGGGCGACATCGGCTTTGCCGAAAGCTATATCGCCGGGGACTGGACCACGCCCGACCTCACCGCCTTGCTACGCGTGCTGGTACAAAACCGCGCAGATGTAGAGCGGGTGATTTTTGGCAGTTGGTGGGGTCAGCTGGCCTACCGCGTCAAGCACTGGCTCAATCGCAACACCCGCGCCAATAGCCAGAAAAACATCCATGCCCACTACGACTTGGGCAACACCTTCTACACCCGCTGGCTGGACCCGAGCATGAACTACTCGTCGGCCCTGTTCCAGGGCGATATGCAGCAAAGTCTGGAGCAGGCCCAGGGCGCCAAAGTGCGCCGGGTGCTGGAACAGGCCCAGGTACGACCGGGCGACCGGGTGCTGGAGATTGGCTGCGGCTGGGGCGCCTTGGCGGAGATGGGCACTACGGCTTTTGGCGCCCATGTGACGGGCGTGACCTTGAGCACCGAGCAGCTCGCCTTTGCGCAAGAGCGCATGCAGCGACTGGGTGTGGCAGCGCTTGCCGACTTGCGCCTGCAAGACTACCGCGACATTGCCGATGCGCCGTTTGACGCGATTTGTTCGGTGGAGATGATTGAGGCCGTGGGAAAGGACTATTGGCCCACGTATTTCTCCAGCGTCTCCAAGCTGCTCAAACCCGGTGGCCATGCCTGCATCCAAAGCATCGTGATCGACGACGCCTTGTTTGCGCGTTACGTCAACTCCACCGACTTCATTCAGCAGTACATCTTCCCGGGTGGCTGCTTACCCTGCCCCAGCGCGTTTCGGGCACAGGCGCAGGCCGCAGGCTTGGAGGTGGTGGGCGAGCATGCCTTTGGCCAGGACTACGCCGAAACCCTCAAACGCTGGCGCGACGCCTTTTTGGCCCAACGCGCCGACGTGTTGGCTTTGGGCTTCGATGCGCGCTTTATGCACATTTGGGAGTTCTACCTGTGCTATTGCGAGGCCGCGTTCATGGAAAGCAATATCGATGTGGTGCAGTACACCCTGCGCAAGCCTTAAATGGTGAGCTTACAGGCCATGGCCCGACCGAATCCTCCTCGATGGCGGCGCACCGCACGCGCACTGCTGCTGGGCGCAGCGGCTTTGCAAATCAGCCTGGCCGGTAGTTCTGCCTTGGCGACCACGGCACCTAGCGAAGTGGCTCAAGCGCTGCCGCAGGCCGAAATGGTGGGCACCGGACGCATGCGTTACCTGTTTTGGGATGTGTTCGATGCCGCCTTATGGGTGTCGCCGGGCTTTGCAGCAAGCCAATACATCGAGCATCCGTTTGCCTTGGAGCTGCGCTACCTGCGCAAGCTATCCGGGGCCGCATTGGTTGCGAGTTCGCTCCAAGAACTGCGCCGCGCACGCGGCCTTGACCCAGCTAAGGAAATGGCCTGGTCGGCCGCCATGCGCAGCGCGTTTCCCGATGTCGAGCCAGGCGACCGCATTACCGGCGAACACCGCCCTGGCGTGGGAGCGCGCTTCTATTTCAACGGCCGCTTGCGTGCGGTCGTCGATGACGCCGACTTTTCCCGCGCGTTTTTTGGTATCTGGCTCAGCCCGGACACCAGTGAGCCCCGATTGCGCAACGCGCTTCTCCAGGGCGGCCCTTCTTGACCCCTGACGCCCTGCCCACAAAAGCCAGGCCCGACACGCCTGCGCTCCTGACGGTGCCGTGGCGCCAAGGGTTGCGCTACGGCCTGTTAGGCCTGCCGCTTGCATTTGTCGCCCTGCCCTTATATGTGCTGCTCCCCAACTACTACGCGCGCAACTTCGCCGTCCCTCTAGCGGGTTTGGGCCTGCTGCTGCTGGGAGTGCGACTGCTTGATGCGCTGATAGACCCGCCGCTCGGACGTTGGGCCGACGCCTTGTTTGCCCGTTCCAACGCCACCGTGCTGCTCTGGGGTGGGCTGGCGGCACTGCTGCTGGGGACGAGTTTTGCCGCGCTGTTTTTTCCTCCCGAGCGCAGCCTGCCGTTTTTGTGGTTTTGGGCCGGCGGCTGTCTCATGCTGTGCTACGCGGCATTCAGTGCATTGACCATCCTGCATCAGTCCTGGGGCGCACTGCTGGGAGGTGATGCCGTGGTGCGCAGCCGCATCGTGGCCTGGCGCGAAGGGCTGGGCTTGGCCGGAGTTATTTTGGCGTCAGTAAGCCCGGTAGCCTTTGGGTTGCCTGTTACCGTGGGGCTGCTCTGGCTGGCTTTGGCCTTGGGTTGGTTGGCCTGGAGCCGCGCGCCCCGGCCAGTTCATCGGGCGCCGCCATTCCACGCAGGCGCCAAAGATTCGGCGCCCACACGGGGGCTCGCCCTGCTGGCGCCTTGGGCAGTGCCCGAATTTCGGGCCTTGTTGGCGGTTTTCATGCTCAACGGCATTGCCACCGCCTTGCCAGCGACCTTGTTGCTGTTTTTTGTCCAAGACCGCCTCCAGGCACCGGCAGAGATGGAGGCCTGGTTTTTGGCTGTGTACTTCGTAGCGGCCGCGCTGGCGCTGGGCCCCTGCCTACGCGCGGTGGGGCGCTGGGGTCTGGAACGTACCTGGCTGGCGGGCATGTTGCTGGCCGTCGCAGTGTTTGCGTTTGCGGCGCAGTTGGGCGCCGGTGACAGCCCCGCATTTGTCGTGGTGTGCGCTTTGTCGGGCGCCGCCATGGCTGCCGATTTGGCCTTGCCCAGCGCGTTGCTAGCCGGCGTGATAGCGCGCCAGGTGGACCTCGCGCCTGCCAGTGGCAGCTATTTCGGCTGGTGGAACCTGGCCAGCAAGCTTAATCTGGCACTGGCCGCTGGCACGGCGCTGCCACTGCTGTCAGCTTTTGGCTATTCGCCGGGCAGCCGCGACCCGCAAGGTCTGCAAGCGCTCACCTGGGCCTACTGTCTGCTGCCTTGCGCACTCAAACTGCTGGCCGCCGGCCTGCTGTATCTACTATTGCCACGAAGGAGACTCTGATGATGAAAAGACGCTTGATTTTGGGTGGCGCTATCGGCGCCATCGGTGCTGCCGTGGCCAACCTGGTCGGTTGCGCCTCGCAAAAAATGGAGAGCTACCGGGGCGAAAAACCCGCGCTTGACCTGCAACAGTATTTCAATGGCACCTTAGACGCCTATGGCGTCTTCACTGACCGCTCGGGCACCGTGGTCAAGCGCTTCACGGTGGTCATGGAGTGCACGTGGAAAGATGGCCAGGGAGTGCTAGACGAGAGCTTTAGTTACTCGGACGGCAGCGTTCAAAAGCGCATCTGGCGCCTGACGGCCTTGGGCGAGGGACGCTACAGCGGGCGTGCAGACGACGTTGTAGGCGAGGCCCAGGGTGAATCGACGGGCAATGCTTTTCACTGGAATTACACGCTGGCGCTGCCGGTCGATGGCAAGGTGTACGAGGTGCAGTTCGACGACTGGATGTACCTCGTCAACGACCGGGTGATGCTCAACAAGGCGACCATGCGCAAGTTTGGCATTTACCTGGGCGAAGTGACCTTGAGTTTTAGCAAGCGTTAGACCATGGCTTGGCTCAAACCCTTCAATCCGCCGATCACCGACTGGCGCGGCAAGTCGGTCTGGGTCATTGGTGCGAGCAGCGGCATCGGTCGCGCCACCGCAGCGGCGCTGCACGCACGGGGTGCACGGGTAACGGTGTCGGCCCGCAATGCACAAGCCCTGCACGACTTTGTAGCCGAACACCCCGGCAGCGCCGCACTGCCCCTGGACAGCACCGACGCACAGAAGATGCACCAGTGCGTGCAAAGCCTTCTGGAGTTGAGCACTCCGGACTGCGTGCTGTATTGCGCCGGCCATTACCGGGCCATGCGCGCCAATGCCGTGGATGTGCCGGAGATGCTGCGCCATCTGCAGGTGAATTACCAGGGTGCCTTGTACCTGCTTGATACCTTGCTACCGGCGTTGCGCCAACGCGGCAGTGGCCACCTGGCATTTGTGTCCAGCGTGGCAGGCTACCGGGGCTTGCCCAACAGCCTAGCCTACGGCCCGACCAAGGCGGCCTTAACCAACCTGGCCGAAACCCTGTACCTAGACTTGCAGGCCGACGGCATTGGTGTGTCAGTCATCAATCCCGGCTTCGTGGATACGCCGGCAACGGCGGGCAATACCTTCAAAATGCCCGGGCTGATTTCCTCAGCACAAGCGGCACAGGCCATACTCGATGGATGGGCGCAGGGAAACTTTGAAATTCACTTTCCCAAACGCTTTACCTTCTGGATGAAGGCACTGCGCAGCATGCCCAACCGCTGGTATTTTTTCCTGGTGCGAAAGACCGTTTTATGAACCCTCAACCACCACCCGAGACGAAGGCCGTCGCCGCGCTGGTGAACTACTTTGAGAACCTGACGCCCGCCAGCGTGGGGCAGCTAAAGCAATACTACGCGGCCCAAGCGCGCTTCAAAGACCCCTTTAACGACGTGAGCGGCCTGCCAGCGATTACGGGGATTTTTGAGCACATGTTTGTGGCTTTGATTGGGCCGCGCTTTGTCGTGACGCAGCACATTTGCCAAGGCGAGCAGTGTTTTTTGACCTGGGAGTTTCGCTTCCAGTTTCGCAACTACCAAATTGGCACCGAGCAGGTGATCCTGGGCGCCTCGCATCTGGTGTTTGACGCACATGGTCTGGTGGTGCTGCACCGGGACTACTGGGATGCAGCAGAAGAGTTGTATGAAAAGCTACCCCTGGTAGGAGGCCTGATGCGCTGGCTCAAACGCCGCGCCAACGGCTAAACCGCGCCGCAGCTTAGGCGATGGGAAATGTATCAATAAAACTCTGGCGCTGCGCGAGCTTGTCTTGCAGCCTGGCCAGCACAGGATGGGTGTCACGCCAGGCAACGTTCGGAAACCGGAAGTCCAAATAGGCAAGGGCACAACCGACCGCAATGTCGGACAGAGAGAGGTGAATGCCCGAGCAATAGGGCTTGTCGCCCAGGGCTTTGGCCATAGCCGTGAGGACATCATCAATCTTGCCCATCTGGCGGGCTATCCAGGCGCTGCTGCGCTGCGCTGCGCTGCGGCCCGCCCAAACGGCTTCCAGACGTGCCAGGATGGCTGCGTCCATGAGACCGTCGGCCAAAGCCTCCCATGTTTTCACTTCGGCGCGGTCACGCCCGGTACTCGGAATGAGTTTGCCCACGGGCGACAAGGTATCTAGGTACTCCACGATGACACGCGAATCAAACAAGGCCTCACCGGCTTCCATGATCAGGCACGGCACCTTGCCAAGCGGGTTGGATTGCGTGATGGTGGTATCGGCAGACCAGACGTCTTCGGTGACGAAATCGTAGTCCAACTTTTTTTCGGCCATCACGATGCGGACTTTGCGCACATAGGGGCTAGATGAAGAACCGATCAATTTCATGCTTTTGTGTTTCCAACTTCGACAAGGCATTCTATACAGGTGAACCACCTACAATTGCGTGATGACAGTTTCTGCAATTTCTGCACTTTCCCCACTGGACGGACGCTACGCAAGCAAGCTCGCCACCTTGAGCCCCCTGATGAGCGAGCTGGGCTATATGCACCGACGCGTGCAGGTCGAAGTGGCCTGGTTCATCGCCCTGAGCGATGCCGGATTTGCCGAGTTCAAACCCTTGAGTCAGGGCGCGCGCTCCTATTTGTTGGCGCTGGTTCGGCACTTCTCGGTGGCCGATGGTGAAGCAATCAAAACAATCGAAAAAACCACGAACCACGACGTCAAGGCAGTGGAATACTGGCTCAAATCCAAGTTCGAAGCGCGCCCCGAGTTGTTGGCCGCCAGTGAGTTCGTGCACTTTGCCTGCACCAGCGAAGACATCAATAACACCAGCCACGCCCTGCAACTGCGTGTGGCGCGCGACATGGTGGTTCTGCCCCAGCTCGACCGGCTGGTACTCAAGCTACGCGACATGGCGCATGCCTTTGCGGACGTGCCCATGCTCAGTCGCACCCACGGACAAACCGCTAGCCCCACCACCGTGGGCAAGGAAATTGCCAATGTGGTGGTGCGCCTGCAAGCGGCCTGCGAAAAGATCGCCAACGTCAAGATCCTGGGCAAGATGAACGGCGCCGTGGGCAACTACAACGCGCACCTTTCGGCTTGGCCCGACTTTGACTGGGAGGCCTTTAGCAAAAAAGTCGTCGCCACGCCAGAGCCCCTTGGCTTGGGCCTGACGTTTCAGCCCTACAGCATCCAGATCGAGCCGCACGACTACATGGCCGAGCTCTTTGACGCCGTGGCGCGCGCTAACACCATCCTGATCGACTGGTCGCGCGACGTGTGGGGCTATGTGTCGCTGGGCTACTTCAAGCAAAAGCTGCGCGACGGCGAAGTGGGTTCAAGCACCATGCCGCACAAGGTCAACCCCATTGATTTTGAAAACGCCGAAGGCAACCTGGGCCTGTCCAACGCGCTCTTGCGCCACCTGAGCGAAAAGCTGCCGATCAGCCGCTGGCAGCGCGACCTGACCGACTCCACCGTGCTGCGCAACATGGGAGTGGCTCTGGGCTACGCGGTGCTGGCCTACCAGTCCATGCAAGCGGGCTTGGGCAAGCTGGAGATCAACCAGGCGGCCATAGCGCGCGACCTAGACGCATCTTGGGAAGTGCTGGCCGAACCGATTCAGACCGTGATGCGCCGTTTCGGCCTGCCCCAGCCCTATGAGCAACTGAAAAAATTCACCCGAGGCGAGGCCATGACGCGGGAACTGATGCACGGCTTCATAGCCGCACTGGACATCCCCGAGGCCGAAAAACAGCGCCTGCTGGCGATGACGCCAGCCAGCTACACCGGCAAAGCCGCCGAGCTGGCGCGCCGGGTTTAGTCCAAAGCATCGTCCGACGACGGGGCTTTAAGAGCCAGCGCGCGCTGGTACAAAGCGTTGCGCGGCTCGCCGCTGATGTCGGCGGCAAGCTTGACAGCAGTTTTCAGCGGCAAATGCTCCAGCAGCAGTTTCAACACCCGGTCGTCCTGCGCCACTTCGGTCTTGGACTGCAGCGGGTGCAGCACCAGCACAAATTCGCCGCGCAGCCGATTGGCGTCCGCCGCCAGCCAGGCTGGCAAGGCGTCGGCACGCACGGTAGCGATTTCTTCAAACTGCTTGGTTAACTCGCGCCCCACGGTCACCAGGCGCTCCCCCAGCGCCGCCAAGGCCAGCGCCAGCGCTTCGATCCGATGCGGCGCCTCTAGCATCACCATGGCCTGCGATTGGGCGGCCAGCGCCTGCACTGCGTGCGCGCGTTCGGTGGCCTTGGACGGCAAAAAGCCGTC
>CANHZG010000103.1 GCA_947464995.1 Comamonadaceae bacterium
GCGGTTTGGGCTGTCGCCTGCCAACTTGAATGGCAGGTGATGTGTTGGAAGTTGTGTTGAATCCGGCGATAAACCGAGCCAGCGGGGTGTTGGCACCGATAAATCTTGACAATAGGTGTCGTCAGGCATGTTCAGCGGCACGATGGACAGTCACGCTGCATCGAGACGGAAACTGCAGGCAGCCTCACCGCCACTGCGCAACTCGGTTCGACGAACAGCTTCATTGTTCTAAACGGGCATTCCGGTGCACCCGTAACTGGTCAATGGCGGGTGCCCACTTTGACGAAATGTTCACAACATAGTTACTGGTCGATCCGGTCTGCCAACGACTCCTTTGGAGCGGCCAGATCGCAAATCTCTAAGTCCGTTTACGCTGCATCACCGCCGCCCAAGGCAGCACCGCGACCGTCGGCAATGGGGTCGCAAGCAGTCAACACGCTTTCACGGTGTTCAGCCGTCCACAACTGACGAATAGGAGCCAACGGTGGGGAGGAATCGTCGTTCAACTTTGATGTTTGAGACCGACGCAAAGCATTAGTGCAAGTATTTGGGGAGCGCGGTAGGAGAAAATCTCATAATCGATGCGTAAGCTATTGATTTATTTAGACCCGAAATGCAACTATTTTTGGATTCAACGGCCCCGCATGAGCCCGAGCTGGGCAACCTTTAACTCTGGACACGCACCATGACCCCCGCTCCCTCCGCCTTGCCGCATCTCAAAGTGCTCGACCTTTCCCGCGTATTGGCTGGCCCCTGGTGTACCCAAATGCTGGCCGACCTGGGGGCCGATGTGGTCAAGGTGGAGCGGCCCGTGGCCGGTGATGACACCCGCCACTGGGGGCCGCCCTTTTTGCAAGACGTTAACGGCCATGACACTGCGCACGCCACTTACTACACCGCTTGCAACCGCAACAAGCGCTCGATTGCCATCGATATCGCCAAACCCGAAGGCCAGGCTCTGATCCGGCAAATGGCCCAGGGCAGCGATATTTTGGTGGAGAACTTCAAGGTCGGCGGCCTGGCGCACTACGGGCTGGACTACGCCAGCCTGCACGCCCTCAACCCGCGTCTGATTTACTGCTCGGTCACCGGTTTTGGCCAAGACGGGCCATATGCCGAACGTGCGGGGTATGACCTGATGGTCCAGGCCATGAGCGGCATGATGAGTATCACCGGCAAGCCCGAGGGGACACCCGGCGGTACGCCTCAGCGCGTGGGCGTGGCCTTGACCGATTTGTTTGCCGGTGTATACGCTTGCAGCGCCATTTTGGCCGCCGTTGAGGTGCGCCACCGAACGGGTCTGGGCCAGCACATCGATATGAGCCTGCTCGATGTGGGGATGGCCATTTTGGCCAACCAAGCCGCGGGGTTTCTGAACACGGGCGCGAGCCCCATGCGCCAGGGCAACACCCACCCCAGCCTGGTGCCCTACCAAGACCTGCCCACCGCCGATGGCGCCATGCTGCTGGCCGTGGGCAACGACGGCCAGTTTGCGCGCTTTTCCGAAGCCGCCGGACAGCCGCAGTGGGCTCGCGACGCGCGCTTTGTCACCAACACCGACCGGGTTCGCCACCGCGATGCCTTGATTCCGCTGATCGAGATGGAGACCCGCAAACACACCACCGCCCAGTGGATTGCGCTGCTGGAGCACCGCGCCGTTCCCTGCGGCCCGATTAACACCGTGGCCCAGGCATTTGACGACGCCCAAGTGAAGGCCCGCCAGCTGCTAGTGCAACAGCCCTTGTCGCCTGCCGCCGCAGCGCAAACTGGTGTGGCGTCGATCGCTTCGGTGGCCAGCCCACTGCGCCTCATGGACACGCCCCCGGTTCTGCACCGCGCACCGCCCGTCCTGGGCGAGCACACCGACGAGGTGCTGCGCGAACTGGGGCTAGACGCTGCAGCGCTTGCACACTTGCGTTCCACAGGCGTTGTTGGGTAAGATTCTTACTATCTAAAGTAAGGATTTCCCATGAAAATCACCAGCAAGGGCCAGGTGACCATTCCCCAGTCGGTCCGGGAGCAAGCCGGTTTGCACCCGCACAGCGAGGTTGAATTTGAGGTGCGGGACAACGGTGACGTTGTCATCCGCGCCGTGGTCGCCCCGGCCACCAGCGCACGCAGCGCCTTTGAGCGGGTGCGCGGCAGCGCCAACGCCTCCCAGTTCAAAGGAATGGGCACCGACGAGTTCATGGCTTTTTTGCGCGGCTAAATGGCCCGGCAATCCCCACCGGTCTTCCCTAAAGCCCGCGAGCCCGACCCACGCTATCTGGTCGGCGCCATGCCACGCGGCACCTTGGTAGACAGCTGCGTGCTGATCGATGTACTGGCCAATGATGCTATTTGGGCCGACTGGTCGCTTGACCAACTGGAGCGTTGCGCTGCCTTGGGGCCTTTGGTGATTAATCCGCTCATATTGGCCGAGATCAGCCCCCGGTTTGAGCGGGCCTCGGACCTGGAAGCGGCGCTGGCGGGTTTGCCGCTGGTCAAAGCAGCCCTGCCCTGGGACGCTGCGTTTTTGGCCGGCCAGGCCTTCAAGGTCTACCGCCAGTCCCCTGGCATGAAAACCTCACCCATGCCCGACTTTTACATCGGCGCGCACGCGCTGGTGGCGCAGTTGCAACTACTCACCCGCGACGTGTTGCGCTACCGCAGCTACTTTCCCATGCTGGCGCTGGTGGCGCCTTAGCCATGCAGTTCCAGCTCAGGCGCCCAGCAGTTCCCAGCGCTCCAGCGCGGTCAGCAATTCGGCGTCGATTGCGGCATTGCGGCTGGCCAGTAGCAGGGCTCGGGGGTTGTCGCGGGCGTACAAGGTGCCGTCGGCCAACAGGGCGTTGATGGTGCGTTGTTCGGCCTCGAGGGCGGCAATCGTTTCAGGCAGGGAGTCAAGCTCGCGCTGCTCCTTGAAGCTGAGTTTGCGGGTTTTAGCGGGCGCAGCAACCACCACCGGCGCTACGGGGATGGCCACCGCGGCGGCGGGTTTGGCGGCTTGGTCGCGCCCGTAGTTAAAAGGCGAGGTACCTTTTTGGCCCTTGGCCTGGGCGATCTCGCTGGCGCGTTTGCTTTGGGTCAGCCAGTCGGTCACGCCGCCTTCGAACTCGCGCCAATGGGCGTCCCCCTCAAAAGCGATGGTGCTGGTGACCACGTTGTCCAAAAAAGTACGGTCGTGGCTGACCAAAAACACGGTGCCGTCGTAGCTTTGCAGCAGGTCCTCGAGGAGCTCTAGGGTATCGATGTCGAGATCGTTGGTGGGCTCGTCGAGCACCAGCACGTTGGCCGGGCGGGCAAACAGGCGCGCCAGCAGCAGGCGGTTGCGCTCGCCGCCGCTTAAAGATCGCACTGGTGAATTGGCACGCGCAGGCGAAAACAAAAAGTCGCCCAGGTAGCTCTTGACGTGCTGGCGGCGGTTGCCGATCTCGATCCACTCGCTGCCCGGGCTGATGAAGTCTTCCAGCGTAGCGTCCAAATCGAGCGCGTTGCGCATCTGGTCAAAGTAAGCCACCGATATGTTGGCGCCCTGGCGCACTGTGCCCCAGGGGCTGTGGCCGGGTTCGGGCGTAGGGGCGTTTTTTGGTGCCGGGTCGGGCCGGTGCTCGCCCAAAATCAGCTTGAGCAGCGTTGTCTTGCCCGCGCCATTGGGACCCAAAAGCCCAATTTTGTCGCCGCGCAGAATCGTGGCTGAGAAGTCGCGCACGATCACCTTGTCGCCAAAACTCTTGGACACGTGGGTGAGCTCGGCCACCAGCTTGCCGCTGGAGGCACCGCTGTTGACGTCCATATTGACGCTGCCCACCACCTCGCGGCGGGCTTCGCGGCTGGCGCGCAAGTTGTCCAGACGAACGATGCGTGCGGTGGCGCGGGTGCGGCGGGCTTCTACGCCTTTGCGGATCCACACTTCTTCTTGCGCCAGCAGCTTGTCAGCGCGGGCGTTGATCACCGCTTCTTGGGCCAGTTGCTCTTCTTTTTGCAGCAAATAGGCCGCAAAGTTGCCGGGGTAGGACAGTAGCTTGCCCCGGTCCAATTCCACGATACGGGTGGCCACATTGTCCAAAAACGAGCGGTCATGGGTGATGGTGATGATGCTGCCTTTGAAGTCGATCAGCAGGCCCTCCAGCCACTCGATCGAGTCCAGGTCCAGGTGGTTGGTGGGTTCGTCGAGCAGCAGCACGTCGGGCTGCGCCACCAAAGCCTGGGCCAACGCGACGCGCTTTTTGGTGCCGCCTGAGAGCGTGTTGACAATTGCGTCGGCGTCCAGATGCAGACGGTGGAGCGTTTCGGTGACGCGCTGTTCCCAGTTCCAGCCGTCCAGCGCCTCGATCTCGCTTTGCATGGCGTCCAGGTCGCCGTGGCCCTGGCAATACTCTTCAATCAGGTGGCGCACCCGTTGCAAGCCGACGCTGACCGACTCGAACACGGTGGACTGCGCGTCCAGGCTGGGTTCTTGGGCGACATAGGCGATGCGGGTGTTGCTCTGGACCTGAACGATGCCGTCGTCGGGTTTGTCCATGCCGCCCAAAATTTTGAGCATGGAGGATTTACCTGTGCCATTGCGGCCAATCAGGCCCACGCGCTCAGCGGTTTCGAGTGAAAAGCCTGCGTGGTCTAGCAGGGGTACGTGTCCAAAAGCGAGTTGGGCGTCAATGAGGGTGATCAGTGCCATGTGGCAGGGATTATCCCTTGCGCAAGTACGCTGAAAACTGCAACACGAGCTTGCAGGCGTAAAGCACCAGCAACGCCCCCACCATGTTTGCCGTCAGCGCGATAAGCAACTGCATAAAAAAATGTTCCGCTGAACCACTCCAAGCGAACCAGCACTGTTGCAGCACGGCACCTAGACTAGAAAAAATCAGCGCTACGCGCAGCAAGCCGGTGGCGGTGAGGGACTTCAGTTGGAGGTCTATTTGCGCCAGCTCCAGGCACACCCTGCGTGCAACCAACGGCGCTAGGCCGCTGATAAGTGCCGCACCAATAGCGGTTAGTGAATCGTGTTCCGAGCCTTGCACACCGAGCACGGACAAAGAACCCACAATTATTCCTAGTGCTCCCCATTCCACGAATAGCAAAATGGCAATCAGGCGTAAGCCGCTGGGAAGAAAAACCCAGGTCTCGCCGGGCGAAAACCAAAGCGAACCGAACAAGTAGTCATTGAGCACCAACAGCGCTGCATACAACAGCGCGGTGGGAACTACCACCAGCGCAATCGGCCGAAAAAACATCGCGAGCCACTTTCAAAACAAGACACCCACCACGCGCATGGTGGGTGTGTGCATGGCTCGAAGCGGCGTTCGCGGCCGCCCGGGTTTAAGCCAGCTGCGCCTTTTCCATGCACTGCCCCAGTTGCGCAAAATACTGGTGCGTGGCTTTGGTTGGAACCACGTATTTCACGCGGTTGTCATGGCTGTCCAAGTTCAGGTCGATCATGCCCTTCTTGCGCAGCATCTTTAAACGGCGGTGGGCCGTGGTGGTCGAAATCTCAGGCAGCATCACCATCGCTTCGAGCACCGTTATTTGCTTGTCCTCATGCCAGTTGGCGGCAAAGGTATTGAGCATGCGCGCTTCCACGGCATCGAGATCCGGGAAGGTAGGCAAGGCTTTGATGGTGCGAACCAGGTTGAGGTACTTGGTGTACATCTGGGAGAAATTCGCAGCTTTCGATTTAGTCATAGGGGCTCCAACGAACGAATAATGTATTTATCCGGCCCCTCAATAAAACGGGGACCGTGTCGGCATTTTGAACGTTTTTGCCAGTTGTGTCTACATTTTCGAAGACTTTTTTAATTATATTTGTTCTAACGATTAAAACGAAAAAAACACCATAAACAAAAAAAGCGGCTACAGCCCCTATCGGGACTGCGCCGCTTCTCGAGTGTTAATTACTTGCTGCTGGGGAAGCTGAACATCGTGCCTTCGCGCACGCCGGCAGAAGGCCAGCGCTGGGTGATGGTCTTGCGCTTGGTATAAAAGCGCGCCGCGTCCGGGCCGTAGGCATGCAGGTCACCAAACAATGAACGCTTCCAGCCGCCAAACGAGTGGTAGGCCACGGGCACCGGTAAAGGCACGTTGACGCCGACCATGCCGACCAAAATGTTGTCGGTAAAGTAGCGTGCCGCCTCGCCATCGCGGGTGAAGATGCACGTGCCGTTGCCGTACTCGTGGGCATCAATCAAGTCCATCGCCTCTTGTAGGGTTTTGACACGCACCACACCCAAGACTGGGCCAAAAATCTCTTCCTGGTAAATCTTCATGCCGGGCAAGACGTTGTCAAACAGGCAAGCACCCAGGAAATAGCCGCCCTCAAATCCTGGAACATTCACATTGCGACCGTCCACCACCAGCTTGGCGCCTTCTGCGACACCCTGGTCCACATAGGCTTTGACCTTCTCAAAGTGCGGCTTGGTCACCAGTGGGCCCATGTCAATCCCGGGCGCGGTGCCGGGGCCAACTTTCATTTTGGCAATTTCCACCTTCAGGCTTGCGATCACCGAGTCTGCGGTGGCGTCGCCCACCGCCACCACCAGCGGAATAGCCATGCAGCGCTCGCCGCAAGAGCCGTAGGCTGCGCCCATGAGGGCATTGACCGCATTCGCCACGTCAGCGTCGGGCATGACCACAGCGTGGTTTTTGGCGCCGCCCAATGCTTGCACGCGTTTGCCATGGGCACAACCGGTGGCATAGATGTATTCGGCAATCGGCGTGGAGCCGACGAAGCTGATCGCCTTGACGCGCGGGTCGGTGAGCAGGGTGTCCACCGCCTCCTTGTCGCCGTTGACCACATTGAGCACGCCCGGTGGCAAGCCGGCTTGCAGTGCCAACTCGGCCACCCGCAGGCTGCTGCTGGGGTCGCGCTCGGAAGGCTTAAGTACAAAGGTGTTGCCGCAGGCCACCGCCATGGGCCACATCCACAAGGGCACCATGATGGGGAAGTTAAACGGGGTAATGCCAGCGGTCACGCCCAGGGCCTGGAATTCGCTCCATGAATCAATCGATGGGCCGACGTTTTTGCTGTGTTCGCCTTTGAGCAGTTCGGGGGCGTAGCTGGCGTATTCCACGTTTTCAATGCCGCGCTGCAACTCGCCCATGGCGTCGCCCAGCACTTTGCCGTGTTCGGCGGTCACCAGCGCGCAGAGCTCGTCGGCGTGCGCCTCCAGCAAGACCTTGAGGTTGCTCATCACGCGCGCTCGCTTGAGCGGCGGGGTGTTGCGCCAGGCGGGATAAGCCGCTTGGGCGTTGGCAATAGCCTGCTCGACGGTGAGTTTGTCGGCCAACAAAACCTGGTTTTCCACCTTGCCGGTGGCGGGGTTAAAGACGTCGGCCATGCGGCTACCGCCTTGGACCAGTTTGCCGCCAATGAGGTGGCCGATGGGGAGATTTTTGGACATAGGTCGCTCGTTAGGGAAATAAAATAAACAGGAAAAGCCAAGGGCGGCAAGCCAATGCCCGCGCGCGTGGGAGCGCAGGCACTTCGTAGCGCAGAGCTTAGCCCTTAGAAGGCCTGTGCGGGCACACCAAGATGCCGTGAAAAAAATTCACATCCACCCGGCAATGTGCCAGATTGCAACTGCGGGCGCGCTAAGCGCCCGAAATTCAATCCGTTTCGTGCAGCGCCTCGCCCAAGGCGTTGACCAGGCTGTCGATTTCGGACTTCTCGATGATGAAAGGCGGGGCCAGCACGATGGTGTCGCCGCCGTAGCGAACGCAAAAGCCTTTTTCCAGACAACGCATCGCGACCTGGTAGGGGCGTTTGGCTGGTTCGCCGGGTGCTGGAGCCAAGGTAAAGCCAGCGGCCAAACCGTAGTTGCGGATGTCGGTGACGTGCTTGGAGCCCTTGAGGCTGTGCGCCGCCTGCTCAAAGTAAGGTGCCAGACCGGCCACGCGCTCGATCATGTTTTCGTTGACCAGCAGGTCCAGCGCGGCGATGCCCGCAGCGCAGGCCACCGGATGGGCCGAGTAGGTGTAGCCATGCGTGAACTCGAGCATGTATTCCGGGCCACCGGCGGCCATGAAGGTGTCGTAAATTTCCTTCTTGGCCACTACGGCACCCAGGGGCTGGCTGCCGTTGGTGACTTGCTTGGCGATGTTCATGATGTCAGGCGTCACGCCAAAAGCGGCCGCGCCGGTGTAGGCGCCCATGCGACCAAAGCCGGTGATGACTTCGTCAAAAATCAGCAAGATGTTGTTTGCGGTGCAAATCTCCCGCAGGCGCTGCAAGTAGCCCGCTGGTGGGACCACCACGCCGCCAGAGCCCGACATGGGCTCGACGATCACGGCGGCGATGTTGGACGCGTCGTGCAGGGTGATCAGGCGCAGCAACTCGTCGGCCAGTTCCACGCCGTTGGGGGGCATGCCGCGCGAGAACACATTGCTGGGCAACTGGGTGTGGGGCAGGTGGTCGGCTTCAATGCCCTGGCCAAACATCTTGCGGTTGGCGCCAATGCCGCCGACCGAGATACCGGCAAAATTAACACCGTGGTAGCCCTTTTCGCGCCCGATGAGGCGGGTTTTGGTGCCCTGGCCCTTGGAGCGCCAGTAAGCGCGTGCCATCTTGAGCGAGGTGTCGGCGCATTCCGAGCCTGATCCGGTGAAAAACACATGGTCCAGCCCTTCGGGCATCAGCGCGGTGATTTTGTTGGCCAGCTCGAACGACAGCGGGTGACCAAACTGGAAGGCGGGTGAATAGTCCAGGGTGGCGATTTGGCGGCTGACTGCCTCGTTGATCTCGGCGCGGCCATGACCCAGGCCTACGCACCACAGGCCCGACAAACCGTCCAAGAGCTTGCGCCCGTTGCTGTCGGTGTAATAGGCGCCCTGGGCGCTGACCATCATGCGCGGGTTGGCTTTGAAGTTGCGGTTGCCGGTGTAAGGCATCCAATGCGCCTCCATCCACGCGGCGTCCATGGGGAAGCTGGAGGTGGTGGTGACTGGGCCCTGGGCTTGGTGGGCGGCGGTTTCATGGGGTTTCATGGCGATCTCCTGATGAAGGACTAAGGGGTGGCGCATTGTGGGCGCATCGGTTACTCTTACAAAGTGAGAGTTATCACTATTTAGTTGCATATATATGAAACCAAAGCCGATACCGCCCGCCCACCCGACCCGATCGGCCCTGGGCCAGCTCAGCGACATGGACTTGCGCCTGCTGCGTGTGTTTCGCGCCGTGGCCGATTGCGGCGGTATGGCCGCAGCCGAACTCGAGCTCAATATCGGCACCTCCACCGTGAGCCGCCATATCAAAGACCTGGAAACGCGTTTGGGCTTGGTGCTGTGCCGACGCGGCCGCGCCGGTTTTGCACTGACAGCGGAGGGGCAAAAAATCTATGCCAAAACCACGCAACTGCTGGCCGCCACCGACGCTTTTCGCGCCAGCGTGGACGAGATACACCAGCGCATGGGCGGGCAGTTGCAGGTGGCGGTGTTTGATAAGACGGTGAGCAACCCGCAGGCGCATATTGCCCAGGCCATCGCGCTGTTTTCGCAGCGCGCGCCCGACGTGGGCTTGAACCTGCATGTGGCCACGCTCAATGGCATTGAGCGCGGCGTGCTCGACGGGCAGTTCCACATCGGCATTATTCCGGGCCACCGCAACTCCGATACCTTGCAGTACGTGCGCCTGTTTGACGAGAACATGCGCCTTTACTGCGCGCCGGGCCACGCGCTGTTTGGCGCCGATCACAGCGCGTTGGACTGGCA
>CANHZG010000104.1 GCA_947464995.1 Comamonadaceae bacterium
AAGGGGAGCGCCACCGCTGCGGCGGCAGGCAAAGCGTGCTCCACCACCGCCTCCATGCGCACCACGCTGCGCACGTAAAGCGCACAAATTTGCGCCCCGCTGGGCGACTGAGACGCCAGCGCCTGCGCGCTTTGCAACAGTTCTGCCACCAAGGGCAATTCCTCGCGCCGGTGCCAGCGCGCCAGCTCGGCCAAATCGGCGCGGGCACGCTGGCTTTGGGCCTTGTCAAAATCGGCGAAACCGTCAAGCCACCAGTGCAAAAGCTCGGGCGCGTTGTTGTAGCTTAGGCGCAGCGCCGAGCAACCACCCAGCGCCAGCGCGGCGCCCAGCAGCACCAGCAGCACTGGCAGGCGGAGCGCGCGGATAATCCAAGGAACGTACCCCGCCACTTGCCGGGGTGCAAATTGATACAAATAAGGCATACCCGTGAGTCTATTTCAGCCCGCCGACCCCATAACGCACAGCCCGCACGGCGAACACCCGGTGGATGTGGTCATCATGGCCGCCGGCAAAGGCACACGCATGAAAAGCCGCCTGCCAAAGGTCTTGCAGCGCCTAGCGCATGTGCCGCTGGTGCAGCATGTACTGGCTACCGCGCAACAACTGCAGGCGCGCTCTGCCGTAGTAATTACCGGCCACGGTGCCGGGCAGGTGGAGGCGGCTCTGTCGCCATTGGCAGGCACGTTGGCGCTGAAATTTGTGCGCCAGGAGCCGCAGTTAGGCACCGGCCACGCAGTGCAACAAGCCGTGCCCGCCCTGGGCGACGATGGCGTGGTGGTGGTGCTCTCAGGCGATGTGCCACTCACCCAAGCCGACACCTTGCAAGCGCTGATTGCGCTGTGCGCCGGGCAACACCTGGCGCTGCTGACCATCGATCTGCCTGACCCGAGCGGCTATGGCCGCGTGGTGCGCGCCGGTAATGCGGTGAGCGCGATCGTCGAGCACAAAGACGCCAGTGCGCAGCAGCGCGCCATCACTGAGATCTACAGCGGCATCATGGCCGTGCCCGCAGCACTGCTCAAAGTCTGGCTGGCGCGCCTAGACAACCGCAACGCCCAGGGCGAGTACTACCTCACGGACATCGTGAAATTTGCCGTGCAAGACGGCGTGCGGGTGTTGGCGCAAAAAACCACCGACGCGGTGCAAGTGGCCGGCATCAATAGTCCGGTGCAGCTTGCCGAGCTGGAGCGCGCCTACCAGCGCCGCCAAGCGCTGGCGCTGATGGAAGCCGGTGTGCGCCTGGCCGACCCAGCGCGCTTGGACATTCGCGGGCGCCTGACTTGCGGCACGGACGTGGAAATTGACGTTAACTGCATTTTTGAGGGCGCGGTGTCGCTGGGCGACGGCGTGACCATCGGCGCCCATTGCGTGCTGGCCAATTGCACGATTGAGGCCGGAGCGGTTATCCACCCGTTCACCCACATTGACGGCGGCGCCTTGGGCGTGCAGGTTGGCGAGGGCGCGCTAGTAGGCCCGTTTGCCCGCCTGCGCCCCGGCGCGCAATTGGGTGCGCAAGTGCATATCGGCAATTTTGTCGAGGTGAAAAACTCTACGTTGGCCGCAGGCGCCAAGGCCAACCACCTGGCCTATCTGGGCGACGCCACGGTGGGTGAGCGCGTCAACTTTGGCGCGGGCAGCATCACCGCCAACTACGACGGCGCCAACAAGCACCGCACCACGATTGGGGCCGACGTGCACGTGGGCAGCAACTGCGTGCTGGTGGCGCCAGTCACCCTGGGCGCGGGCGCCACCGTGGGCGGCGGCTCCACCATCACCAAGGACCTGCCTGCGGGCGCCCTGGGCGTGGCGCGCGGCAAGCAGGTCAACCTTGCCAACTGGGCCCGGCCAGCCAAGAAGCCCAAATAAGGCCTCGCCCAAAGGCTACATAAGTGGCCAGGTACTGGTGAACTTGGCCCGCTTCAGGCTAAAAAACGCCTTCACGTTGCGCACATTGGCGTCTTGGGTCAGCAGGCGCTGGGTGGTGGCCAGGTAGTCGGGCATGTCGCGCGCCTGGATCACGAGCACAAAGTCTGGCCCCGGCGACACGCGCCAGCATTGTTGTACCGCCGCATCTGCCACGGCGCGGGCCTCAAAGGCATCCAGGTGCTCTGCGCCCTGGCGGTCCAGCGTCACTTCCACCAGCGCGCTCAAACCTTGACCTTGCAGGGTGGCCAGTCGATCGGTGTTCAAGACCGCCACCTGGCGCTCGATCCAGCCTTGGTCTTGCAGCCGTTTGACACGGCGCAAGCAGGTGGGAGGCGAGATGTGCACAAGTGCCGCCAGCGCCAGGTTGCTGCGCGAGGCGTCGTGCTGCAAGGCGTCGAGCAACTTCAGGTCGGTAGCATCTAAGAAATTTTGTTCCATAAACTTATTGTTAAATATTTTTTATTTCATGCAGTTTACTTTATGAAATTTTAGTTCAATAAATATACTTATTAATTCATTAATTTTCCTTAGTCTTACCTAAACTCCCCACCTTAGCTTTTGTGGAGTTTCTTATGTGTGGCATCGTCGGCGCCGTTTCTACCCGCAACATCGTTCCCATCCTGGTCCAAGGCCTGCAGCGCTTGGAATACCGGGGCTATGACTCCTGCGGTGTGGCGGTGCACGCCGCCAGTCTGGGCCAGCCCCAAGGCGGCCTGCGCCGCGCGCGCAGCACGGCCCGCGTGTCGGAGCTGATGGAGCAGGTGCAAACCGACCACATAGAAGGCGGCACCGGCATCGCCCACACCCGCTGGGCCACCCACGGCGCGCCAGCGGTGCGCAACGCGCATCCGCACTTTAGCCACGGCACTGGCGCAGTGGCGGACACCGGCCTGGCGCGCGTGGCGCTGGTGCACAACGGCATCATCGAAAACCACGACGCCCTGCGCGCCACCTTGCAGGCCAAGGGCTATGTCTTTGCCAGCCAAACCGACACCGAAGTGATCGCCCACCTGGTGGACAGCCTGTACCAGGGCGACTTGTTTGACGCCGTCAAGGCCGCGCTGGCGCAATTGCACGGCGCATACGCAGTGGCGGTGTTCCACAAGGACGAGCCGCACCGCGTGGTGGGCGCACGCGCCGGTTCGCCCCTGATCTTGGGCGTGGGCAAAGACCATAGCGAAACCTTTTTGGCCAGCGACGCCATGGCCCTGGCCGGGGTGACGGATCAGATCGTCTACCTCGAAGAAGGCGACGCAGTGGACATTCAGCTGGGCAAATACTGGATCGAAGACCGAAGCCGCCGCCCGGTAACACGCCCAGTGCACACGGTGCAAGCCCACAGCGGCGCGGCCGAACTCGGCCCCTACCGCCACTACATGCAAAAAGAGATTTTTGAGCAGCCGCGCGCCGTGGCCGACACCCTAGAGGGCGTGGAAGGCATCACGCCCGAGCTGTTTGGCGACGGCGCTTACAGCGTCTTCAAGGCCATTGACCGGGTGCTAATTTTGGCCTGCGGCACCAGCTACTACAGCGGCCGCGTGGCCAAGTACTGGATTGAGGCCATTGCCAAACTGCCGTGCCAGGTCGAAATAGCCAGCGAATACCGCTACCGCGACTCGGTGCCTGATGGGCGCACGCTGGTGGTCACGCTCAGCCAGTCGGGCGAAACCGCCGACACCCTGGCCGCGCTGCGCCACGCCCAAAGCCTGGGCATGGCGCACACGCTGACCATTTGCAATGTGGCCACCTCGGCCATGGTGCGCGAGTGCAAGCTGGCCTATGTCACCCGTGCGGGCGCCGAAATTGGCGTGGCATCGACCAAGGCCTTTACCACCCAGCTCGCGGCGCTGTTTTTGCTGACCCTTGCACTGGCGCAAACCAAAGGTTTACTCAGCGACGTGCATGAGGCAGAACACCTGAAAGACATGCGCCACCTACCCGCCGCCTTACAGGCGGTGCTGGCGTTGGAGCCGCAGGTAATGGCCTGGGCGCAAGAGTTTGCGTCCAAAGAAAACGCACTGTTTCTGGGCCGGGGCACGCATTACCCCATCGCCCTAGAAGGCGCGCTCAAGCTCAAAGAAATCACTTACATCCACGCCGAGGCCTACGCCGCAGGTGAACTCAAGCACGGCCCGCTAGCGCTGGTGACCAGCGCCATGCCGGTGGTTACGGTGGCGCCCAATGACGCGTTGTTGGAAAAGCTCAAAAGCAATATGCACGAGGTGCGCGCGCGTGGCGGTGTGCTCTATGTGCTGGCCGACGCCGACACCCGCATCGACAGCAGCGAAGGCATCCACGTCATCCGCATGCCCGAACACTACGGCGTGCTCTCGCCCATCCTGCACGTGGTGCCGCTGCAACTACTGGCGTACCACACGGCGTGTGCGCGGGGGACGGATGTGGACAAACCACGGAACTTGGCGAAGTCCGTCACGGTGGAGTAGGTATTCTGGTGCCGGAGTTTCGGTGTATAAACACCCAAACACCGGAGAAACTATGGAATCCGTTCGCTGGAACATCGCCGTGTCGCCTGACACCGACCAATCTGTACGCATGTTTATCGCAGCGCAGGGCGGGGGGCGCAAAGGCGATTTGTCGCGCTTTATTGAGGAGGCGGTTCGCGCCTATCTGCTGGAAAAAGCGGTAGAACAGGCCAAGGGCGCTGCCACAGGCATGGGCGAGGCTGAATTAAATGACCTGATTGACGAGGCAGTGCAGTGGGCGCGTGAGCATTGATGCGCGTCATTTTGGACACCAACGTGCTACTGGGCGCGTTGATATCGCCCGGCGGCGCGCCCGACCAGATCTACCGCGCCTGGCGTGCTGCGCGCTTTGAACTGGTGACGTCTGCGTATCAGCTCGATGAACTGCGCCGCGCGAGCCGCTACCCCAAGCTCAAAATCCTGTTGCCAGCCCACCGCGTGGGCACCATGGTGAACAATATGCAGCGCGCCCTCGTGCTGGGCGCCTTGCCGCAGCCCGAGGGCGCGGGTCTGAACGATCCAAACGACACATTCCTGCTAGCCATGGCATTGGTTGGCGAGGCTGATTACCTTGTCACGGGTGATCGCCGCGCCGGACTGCTGCAACGTGGCAGCGTCGGTCGCACCCGCATCCTGACACCGGCGGGCTTTTGCGCGGAAGTACTTTGAAACTTGCCATCGGGCAGCGCCCACGCACTCAGGACAGGGGCGTGGCCTGCAGGCTCTCGGCGGGGTAGGGCCGGAAAAAGTCCTTGCTTTGGTCGGGTGTGGCATTCAGCCAGTCGGCGTAGCGCGCTTCCGGCAGGATCACCACCATGCGTTTTTCGTCTGCAGGCTTGTGCAGCTGGTTCATCAGCGGGTGCGCGTCGGCGTTGATGGTCAGCATGGTGAAACTGTGGAGCACATCGCCTAGGGGGCTTTTCCACCAGGCCCACAGGCCTGCAATGCCCATGGGGTGGCCGTCAGCCCGCGCAATGCGGGTGGCGACGGCTTTGCCCGAACGCCAATCGGGCTCAAAAATGGCCTCGGCAGGAATGATGCAGTGCCGGGCGTTCCGCCACGCGTCGCGAAAGCTGGGCTTGACAGCCACGGTCTCGGTGCGGGCGTTGTAGGTGTGACGGGCGATTTTGGTGTCGCTGGCCCAATGTGCAATCAAGCCAAAGGCGCCCAGCAGCGCTTCGCGGGGCGGTATCGCCTCATCGCCCACGTCGGCCAGGGGGTGGGGGCGCACAAACACGCCCAGGTAGCCGGGCCAGATGTCTTCCTTGGCGCCCGCAGGCGGCGGGGTGACGTCAAAGTAGGTTTTGAGGTTCTGGGGGTTGTTGACGGACAGGTAGTGGCTGCACATGGGCGGATAGTAGCGGTGGCCGGGGGGCGCTGCCGCAGTGGCAGCTCTTGCCTTTGCCTGCCATTTCACCGGCTGGCGCCACCACTTCCCATACCGGCTTGCCTGCTAGTTGGTGTTCGGTTGCGGTGGCGGCAATCCGCATGTCGAACCCGCTGCGGTTGGTACCTCCCCCAACAACACCGTCCGCAGCACCATATCCACAATCAACGCCTCAGCCGCCGCAAAGTCGGCCTCTTCTAGCGCCGGTTTGCCCAGCACCAGGCTGATCTGGCTGGCCCAGTCGGCGTAGACCTGGGTGGACGCCCACAGCAAGACCATCAAATGGCGGCCGTCCAGGGGGCGGCACAGGCCGCGTTCGGCCCAGCGGTTCAGGATGGCCACGTCGGCTTGCACCGCCGGTATCACCCGCGCGGCAATTTCGGCCGAAAAAATGGGGGCGCCAGACACCACTTCATTGGCGTAGACACGTGAATCGTCTGGGTGTTCGCGCGAGAAGCGCAGTTTGCCGGCTATGTATTCGCGCAGCGCTTGCTCGGGGTCGTCGGGGCGCTGGCTCAGGGCGTCCATGTACGACAGCCACACGTCCAGCACGCCGTGCAGCACGCGGCGGTACAGCTCTTCTTTGCTGGGAAAGTAGTACAGCAGGTTTTGCTTGGACGCGCCCACTTCGCGCGCAATGTGGTCTAAAGACACGCCGCCAAAGCCGCGCTGGGCAAACAGGCGCTTGGCGGCGGCCAAGATGTCGGCCTCTAGCAGCTTGCGGGCCTGGCTTACTTTCACCACTTTGGGCGCGGCCACCTTCGGCTCTGCCGCTTTGGGCTTGGCAACCCTGGCTTCGGTGGTCAAGGTTTTGACGGTGGTACGCGGCGCCGGGGTTTTCATGATTCTGGTACGGGTATTGCTAGCTACAAGTTTAGGGTTTTTACCAATTGGTAAAACAATTATTACTGGATTTAATAAACCATGCAATCGAAGCCGCGCCCTGCTTTACAGCCAGCGCCGGTTCACCAAGCCATTTTGATGCCACCCACGCGATTGGAAACCACACCATGCACGCAGACGCTCTGACGCCCGGGGTCCACGCCGGTCGTCTGCCCCCGGCGCAATACGCCCACAACTTTTGCGACGCACACCCGCCGCTGACTTTGGCGCAAGCCAAGATTGAGGCCGACCGCTGCTACTACTGCTATGACGCGCCCTGCCAAACCGCCTGCCCCACGGGCATTGACGTGCCCAGCTTTATCCACCGCATTGCCGACGACAACCCGCGCGGCGCGGCGCGCACCATTTTGGAGTCCAACCCGCTAGGCGGTATGTGCGCCCGGGTGTGCCCCACCGAGGTGCTGTGCGAACAGGCCTGCGTGCGCAACACGCATGAGGACAAGCCGGTCGAAATCGGCCTGCTGCAGCGCTACGCCACCGACCACCTGATGGCCCACCCCGGCGCACCCTTGTTTACCCGGGCACCTGCCACCGGGCGCCGCGTGGCGGTAGTGGGTGCCGGGCCCGCTGGCCTGGCCTGCGCCCACGGCCTGGCGCGCCTGGGCCATAGCGTGGTGCTGCTTGACGCCCAGCCCAAGCTCGGCGGCCTGAACGAATACGGCCTGGCCACCTACAAAACCACCGATGATTTCGCGCAAAAAGAGGTGGCATGGCTGCTGTCGATTGGCGGCATTGAGGTGCGCCACGGCGTGGCGCTGGGGCGCGAGTTTCAGCTCGACGCCCTAACAAAAGAGTATGACGCCGTGTTTCTCGGTCTAGGACTGGGGGGCGTGAACAGCATTGGTATTGCGGAGCCACAGGCCAGCGGCTTGCGCAACGCAGTGGACTTTATTGCCGAGCTGCGCCAGGCCAGCAACCCGGCCAACGTGCCGGTGGGCCGGCGCGTGGTGGTAGTGGGCGGCGGCATGACGGCGGTGGACGCGGCCGTGCAGTCCAAAAAGCTGGGCGCCCAATCCGTCACCATCGTGTACCGCCGTGGTGCATCCGAGATGGGTGCCTCGCACCATGAACAGGCGTGGGCACTGGAAAACGGCGTGCACATCCACCACTGGGCCAGTCCGACCCGGCTACTGGCTGACGGTGGCGCGATCAGCGGCCTGGAATTTGGCTGCATGCACATGGCAGACGGCCAGTTGCGCGCCACCGGCGAGCACTTTGTTGTGGAGGCCGACCTCGTGCTCAAGGCCATTGGCCAAACCCTGGTGGCGCAGCCCCTGGGCAGCGCGCTAGAGCTCAAGGGCGGGCGCATCGTCACCGACGCGCAAGGGCAGACCTCCCACGCCAAGGTGTGGGCCGGCGGCGACTGCCGCTTTGGCGGGCGCGACCTGACGGTTGAAGCCGTGGAGCACGGCAAGGTGGCCGCCCTTTCCATCCATTCGACCATCCAACAAGCCCTTCACGCCTGAACCCGCGAAAGTACACCCCATGGCAAATTTGCAATCCACCTTTGCGGGCATTCACAGCCCCAACCCGTTTTGGCTGGCGTCTGCGCCGCCCACCGACAAGGCCTACAACGTCAACCGCGCTTTTGAAGCGGGCTGGGGCGGCGTCGTCTGGAAGACGCTGGGCGAGGCGGGCCCGCCCATCGTCAACGTCAGCGGCCCGCGCTACGGCGCGCTGCTCACCCCCGACCGGCGGCTGATGGGGTTTAACAACATCGAGCTCATCACCGACCGCGACCTGGAAATTAACTTGCGCGAGATCGCCGAGGTCAAGCGCCTGTGGCCCGACCGCGCCATGGTGGTGTCGCTGATGGTGCCCTGCGAAGAAGCGTCGTGGAAAGCCATATTGCCGCGTGTGGAAGACACGGGCGCTGACGGCATCGAACTCAACTTTGGCTGCCCGCACGGCATGAGCGAGCGCGGCATGGGCGCGGCTGTGGGCCAGGTGCCCGAGTACATCGAGATGGTGACGCAGTGGTGCAAACAGTACGGCCGCCTGCCGGTGATCGTGAAGCTCACGCCCAACATCACCGACATCCGCCACCCCGCGCGTGCCGCAAAAAAAGGCGGGGCGGACGCCGTGTCGCTGATCAACACCATTAACTCCATCATCGGCGTGGACCCGTATTCGCTGACCATGAGCCCGTCCACCGGTGGAAAAGGCTCGCACGGCGGCTACTGCGGCCCGGCGGTCAAGCCGATTGCCTTGAACATGGTGGCCGAGATTGCCCGCGACCCGCAAACAGCCGGCATCCCTATCTCGGGCATAGGCGGCGTGGGCAATTGGCGCGACGCGCTGGACTACCTGGCTTTGGGCGCGGGCAATGTGCAGGTGTGTACCGCGGCCATGGTTTATGGCTTCAAAATCGTTCAAGAGATGACCGACGGCCTGTCCAACTACATGGACGAGATGGGCTTTGCGGCGGTAAGCGACATCGTCGGCAAGGCGCTGCCCACGGTGTCGGACTGGCGCTACCTGAACCTGAACCACATTACCAAAGCGGTGATCAACCAAGACAGCTGCATCCAGTGCGGGCGCTGCTACATTGCCTGCGAAGACACCTCGCACCAGGCCATTACCGCCAGCAAAAACGGCAAACGCCACTTTGAAGTGAAAAACGACGAATGCGTGGGCTGCAACCTGTGCGTCACCGTGTGCCCGGTGGCCGACTGCATCACCCTGCGCGACCTCTCTCCCGGCGAAATGGACGAGCGCACCGGCAAACCCGTGCAAGCCGCCCACGGCGACTGGACCAGCCACCCCAACAACCCCATGCGCGCCGACGCCTAGGTTCACAATGGCATTACGCTCTAAGCCCTGACCCATTTCCCTTTCAATTGCCCTCTGAAGGACTCTTTGTATGACAAGCCTCTTGATTCGTGGCGGCACCGTGGTCAACGCCGACCGTGCCTTTGTTGCCGATGTGCTGGCGCATGACGGAAAAATTACCGCAGTAGGTGAAAACCTGG
>CANHZG010000105.1 GCA_947464995.1 Comamonadaceae bacterium
AACCGATGATGCAGTCTGCTTTGTGTGCCTGGTAAGCGGCCGCACCCGCCATGACCTGACTCCCGGTCGGGTTGCCAAAGACGCCACCAAAGACGGCAACGTCAAGCCCGGCTAAATGGGTCTTGAATTCAGCGAGAACCGCCAACGCAGCCAGCGCCTTGTCGGTGACGATGAGTGGACGCTTTAAACCCAGCTCCAGCAGATGATTACCGACCAGCTTACGCGCGCCAGCGCCAAATTTGATCGGAGTCGGAAAGGAAAAATTGGTAATCGTCATGGGGATCGCTTTCAGATAATTTCAAAGTAACGCTTCATTTCCCAGTCGGTGACACCGTCGAGCCACTGCCGCCATTCCCAGTCACGGGTAGCGGAAAAATGGTCAACGAAACCGTCGCCAAGCCAGTCGCGCGCAATAGTGGACTTCTGAAAGATTCGGGTGGTTTCGATCAGGGTGCGTGGTGCGCGTGCGATGTTCTCTGCACCGACATTGGTGCCGGTGATCGGTGGCGTTGTCAGCTTCAAACCTTTTTCAACGCCCTCCAGTCCAGCGGCAATCACTGCGGCCATTGCCAGGTAGGGGTTCACGTCAGCGCCCGGACAGCGCGTTTCTAGCCGCGTAGCTTTGGGGCTTCCGGAAATCACCCGAAAGCTCGCCGTGCGGTTGTCAATGCCCCAGGTTGGTTTGACTGGGGCCCAGAAGCCGTCGACCAGGCGTTTGTAGCTGTTGATGGTGGGCCAGATCATGGGCGCAAACTCCATCATGCACGCCACCTGCCCTGCGAGATAACTCTCGAACAGTTTGCTCATTTTTCGTGGACTTTTCGGGTCAAAGAACAGGTTGCTCTTGCCGTCTGAGAGACTCTGGTGAATGTGGCCGCTGCAACCCGGTAGCTTCTGGTTCGGTTTAGCCATAAAGCTAGGCATGATGCCAAAGCGGGCCCCGATCTCCTTGGCGCCGGTCTTGAACAGGATGGCACGATCGGCTTGTTCCAGCGCTTCGCTAAAACCAATAGCCGCCTCATAAACACCAGGACCAGTTTCGGTGTGCAGCCCTTCAATGGGCACGCCAAAGGCCAACATCTCGTCCATGATGGCATTGAAGAAGTCCCGGTTCTGGTTCATGCGCAACAGCGAATAACCAAACATGCCGGGCGTCAGTTGCTCCGGCTCGATGCCTTTCTTGGCGGCCCAACTCTGCGGTGTTTCAAGAAAGTTGAACCACTCAAACTCCATGCCGGTCATGACATTGAAACCCATCTTTTCTGCGCGTTGGAGCACACGCTTTAAGGTCTGACGGGGGCACTGGGCGTGCGCTGTGCCGTCGGCGTTGACAAACTCACCGAGGAAAAATGGCACCCCTTTATCCCATGGGACGTGACGCGCCGTGTTCAGGTCGAGTCGCGCTAGCGCATCGGGAAAGCCATGCTGCCAGCCCGTTGCGGTCGTGTTGTCGTAGGTGGTGTCCATCATGTCCCATCCGAGCACCACGTCGCAAAACCCAAAACCGCCAGCCGGGTAGGGTTCGGCAGCGCCCAAGAACTTGTCACGGTGCAGGTACTTGCCGCGCAGGATGCCGTCGATGTCGCTGACTGCAACTTTCACCTTCTGGGCTTCACTAGCGCGCACATGTTGGACCGCGGGATGTTCGGCAAGGGTATTTTTCTTAGAAGTAACCATTGTTAGCCCTTATCGGATTAGAAATTCTGGTGCATGGCACAGGTCAATAGGAATCTGCGAATCAGAAATGTGGTCATGAATCCAGCCGTGCGTATTCCCCGCCTCTGCGGGGGAGGTCTTGAATGAATTGACGCAACGACGTTTTAGCCATAATGGTCAGCACTTAAGGCGTTAGTGGTTTACGTAGCAGTTCATGCAAAGTGCCGCCTAGAACATCTAGCCCTGCTTCGAGATCCGTTGATGAGGTGAATTCGGCTTCGTTATGGCTGATACCGTCTTTGCTCGGAACAAATATCATCGCGGTCGGGCACAGGGGGCACAAAGCGATGGCATCGTGTCCAGCGATGGTTGACAAGCGCATTGGCCTATAGCCTTTGGCAGTGGCAACCTGCTCGACCAATGTGCATAGGCCCGTATCGAAAATTCCTGCAGGTCGATTAACCACTTGCTGCAAATCCACTTCAATTTTGGCGTCTGCCGCGATGGTTGACGCAGCCCTTTCAAACTCTAGACTTGACTCGATTAGCAGTGCGTTGTCCGTTGTCCGCAGGTCGGCATAAACAGTGACGCTGCCAGCAATCACGTTGGATGAATTGGGTTCTATGTCCATTCGACCTACCGAAGTAAGTAATTTACCAAAGGTTGCATCAGAGATGGCTCGACAAGCCACCACAAGCTTTGCAGCGGCCAACAGCGCGTCCCTCCGTTGCTCCATCGGGGTTGGTCCGGTGTGTGCCGCGGTACCACGCAGTGTCACTGCGTACTTCACAGCGCCCCAATTCCCTTCCACTACACCTATTCCCGCGTTGGAGATCTCAAGCAAGCCGCCCTGCTCAATGTGAAGCTCCACGTACGCTGCAGGAACCGCCGGCGCTTCGGAGTCACCCAGGTAACCGATTTGCCCCAGTGCTTGTGCCAGCGTCACGCCATGTACATCTTGTCTGGATAAGGCGAAATCAGACGTATACCGCCCAGCAAATACTCCGCTGCCTAGCATGCTCGGTGAAAATCTTGCACCTTCTTCGTTGGTCCATATGACAACGCCCAAGTTATGGGAGAACTGTTGTTGCGCACAAGTGCGCATTGCATCTGCAACGATACAGGCGCCAATCACTCCGTATGCACCATCAAAACGTCCTCCACGGGGTTGGCTGTCTAAATGAGAGCCCGTTAACACCCACGGAGCGGTTGGGTCAGCCAAGGTCAAAAGGGCATAGATGTTGCCAACCCGGTCCACACTAATTTTGAAATGCCTTTGGGCCAACCATGCACAAACTAAATCGCGGGACTGTCCATCTTCATGGCTTGCTGCGACACGGTTAAGTCCGCCTAAAGGCGTGCAACCAACCGCCGCCACAGCATCAAACAGGGCATGAAAAGCCGCCATATCCAACAGAAGACCGGGTGAAGTGAAGTTTTTCATTCCTGCCTGCGCAACAAGCGCAGCCTATGGCGCGCGGTTCGGTGCGCCTCATGTCGATAAGTACTGATGAGCGCGGCATCGGACGAGACTGCTTTGCGCGAATCTGCTCTGGCGGCCAATTCACTTGTGATTGAGGTAGACCGCATATTTACTATGCCAAAAGGATTTCCGCGATACCACTGGCGCGCAAGGAGGCTAAATGGCTGGCCTTTGCGCGCTTATCAGTCACCAAAGTGTGGATGCGCTTGCACTCGCAAATCTGTACCCTGTTTAGCGTTCCGAGTTTGCTGCTATCTGCCAGCATAACAACGCGTTTCGCATTGGCCAGCATAGCGCGGGCAAACTCTGCCTCTGGCAAATGAAAGCTCGAGGCCCCATATTCAGCGTCCAGTGCGACGGTGGAAAAAAACGCAATGTCTGGCCTATACCTTGCCATTTCCGCCATTGCAAGCTCACCGTACGTGCCTGGCATATCGAGGCGAACCCGACCACCCACCAAAATCAGATCGGAACCCGGAACTGCACTGATTAGTGTGGCGATATTGATAGAGTTGGTCACCACCGTGATCCCTGGAACAGTAGCCAGTGACTTTGCAAAGGCATGTGTTGTACTCCCCGAATCCACGGCGCACAACATACCGGGCATGATTAAGCGCGACGCCATTTCACCGATGCGCCGCTTTGCATCCGAATTTGCCTGCATACGCGCCTTTAGGGGCGGTTCACCTTCAGTTGGAGGACGGGCCACCCCACCATAAAACCTAATGAGCTTGCCCTCGGACTCGAGGACAGCGATGTCTCTACGCACAGACTCACGTGACACCCCCAGGTCCGCTATAAGCTCATCAATTGAGATCCGATCTCTGACGCTTAGCAAAGAAACTATTCGATGGTGTCGGTCTTTAGCCCACATGGTATTCACTCAGTTAAAAAAGAGGTTCTAGCGGCCACGCTACCACTTTGCTACGGGATTGTTCTACGAAATATGCCATTTTTAGGACGCCTAGATCATTGAAACGCTGCCCTACAATTTGAACGCCAATCGGCAGACCGCGGTCATCAAAGCTATGCTGAACACTAACGGCTGGCTGGCCCGTCTGATTGAATGGAGCGGTAAATTGAGCATGGCGAAGAGGTACTTCTTCGTCGGCGCCTGAGGCGTCAAAGGCGAAATTGACCATGGGCATCACGGGGGTCAATACATAGTCATATCCATCTGTAAGCTGTTGCATTCGCGCACGGTCACGTGCAATATCGCTTAGTGCGCTGAGGTATTGTTGAGCCGTGCAGCTGCTCGCTCGTTGTGCCCATCGGTGCACAGCTGGCCATACTTCGCTTTGAAGCTCGGCTGGAAGTCCCTGTATTTCGGCCCATCCACGAACCTGCATGGCCCGATCTATGGGCTCCATGGCATCGTGATCGTAGGGCTTTTCAACGTGCTCCACAACTGCACCGCATTCAGCAAATGCAGCCGCCACAGCTTCCACTGCTGCGCGCACGGGTGCCTCCAATGGCATCCCATAGCCTAGGTCTGTTAGCAGCCCAATACGAAGCCGTTTGAACTTCATGGGTTGAAAGAGGCGTCCCTTCCTATTATCTGGCGCTAGCGACCACACATCGCGTGGGTCTGGACGACGCAATACGTCAAATAGACGAGCCACATCAACCACTTTACGGGCCATAGGTCCGGCCGTGCGCATGACGTCCGGCGCCAAGTGCGGAATTCGTCCAAAGGTTGGCTTCAGAGCAATCAAGCCGCAATGGTTTGCGGGCAGTCGCACCGAACCGGCAATGTCGGAACCCACAGACATCGTCCCTATGCCTGCAGCTAACGACGCACCCGCGCCGGCACTGGAGCCCCCGGTGTTGTAATTCATCCCCCAGGGATTACGTACGGGGTTGTGCAGTGAGCTGACCCCGGAAGCCATCAGCCCGCAATCGGGCATCACGGTCTTGGCAAAGATTACCGCCCCGGCTTCCAGTAGACGAGCTGCTGGTGGCGCTGTGAAGGTTGAATCGGGTAAATTGCGGTTGGCACTAAGTCCGTGCCTCCAAGGCCAACCCTTTAGGGCAACACTGTCTTTAATGCTTACTGGAATCCCGTCAAGCGGGCCTAGTCCAGCGCCTTTGCCCCACCTGGATTCGGATGCCCGGGCTTGATCCATGGCCTCCTGCGCACGGATACTAAAGAGAGCACCGATCGCAGGATTAACTTTTTCTATTTGCGCCAACGTGCAGTGCATCACATCCACCGGTGAAACCTCACGACTTGCATAGAGCGACGTGATCTCGTCACAGTTCAAAGCAACAAGTTCTTCTAATTTCACAGTGATGTCCTTTGTTGAAGTTACACGTTACGGCGAACGTCAGAGGCTGCGAAGCCACCAGTCCCACCGTTGATCGAGAATCACTGAGCGTGCGCGCTTGAGCTTCCATATCCCATATTTATGGTAGTCAAAATCCCATGAAGAGAGTTTTCTATTGACTATCCCCCAAAGGCCCCATTTCATGTCGGCTACGGCCCTACCAAGTTGAAATCGGGAAAACGTGGACTGCGTTACCTTGCCGTAGTAACTCTCAAGCAAGGCCATGCAGTCCTCCTCGGCAATGAACATCTCACCGAGCAAAACACCTAACTCACAACTGCGGTCGTTGTTGGACGAAAATTCGAAGTCAACCAGTTTCATGGGTGCGGCTTGCTTTACCATGAAGTTGCCCGGAATCGGATCGTTGAAACACGGAACCATGTCTAAACCAGAGGCAATCATGGCTTGCTTGGCCTGCATGTAACGGTCCACAAGCCAAGGCATATCAGCGGGTAATTTTGGTTTGAGCTCGTTCGCCTGCTGAAGGTGCTCATCAACCATCTCAAACTGTGTTTTTGTGATGCCAAGTAAGTCACCGCTATGGAATTTTTTATATACGGCGAGTACCTCAGAAGTAACTTTCAGGTCTTTAAAGTCAAAATTCGTCAAACACCGGTAGCCCTCCAAAAAGAGCATGATCTCAACACCCGTTTGAGGATCAAAATGAAACGGTTCGGGGCCAATACCCAAATTAAATGCCTGCTTTCCAATTTGGTTCGTTACGACTCGATTAACGAATTTTTCGGTTCCTGCACCCGGAACTTTTAGGAAGTAGCGGGCAGCATCGCCGCTTATTTCAATACGCCAGTTGCTGTTAGACAAACCACCAGTGATAGGGTGGTAGTGCACCTCACGGTTTTTCCAAACATCAACCTGCTGGATCGCAGACTCTGCAGCCTTCTCAGCCGCCGTGGAAGCTTCGCCCAATTTCTTCATCACACTCTCCTGAGTCGTTCAGCAAAGTCAGATTCGCCGATAGCCATTCGGCCGAGAAAAAAGTGCCAGTCTGAAAACTTGGTGAATTCCATGAAACTGCGTTTGGATCGCTTGGAATGGATTGACCCAATCAATGCCCATCTGATATGGTCAACCACACCATACAGGTGTGAGCGCTGAAACAGGGCGTCATTGAACCGACCTTCGTACATTTCAAACATCGCCTGTTTTTCGAGTTCACCTAAGTGAAACTCAGCGAGAACCATGCCTAGCTCCGCGTAGGGATCCCAATTCCCGGCGCTATCCCAGTCCAGTAGTTTTTGTGTTCCGCTCGTATGCAGCATCACATTTGAGATATTCCCGTCCCCGTGTGCAGCCACCCGATCAATCCCACTTGCCTTAACTGCGCTGCCTATCAAATCCAAGTTATGCAACAACCAAGGCGTATCAGCCGGTAAAGGGGCTTGGCAGGCGATGGCATCTTGGTACAAGTCCTGAACCTCCGCAAACGGATCGCGATCGATTGTCAGCCTGGCTGACGCGTGAAATCGCTTACGAAGATTAATATGCGTTTGTTGAAAATCCCTGTCGTCGGTCATGTCCAGAGTGCACGCTCTCCATCCGTTTTTTTCGGATAGGTCCTCGAGCACGAGGGCTCGTTGTGATGGATCAATGCGCACAACATGTGCTCCAACTACCAAGTCAGAGGCCTGCTGGGTGGCCTCATACATCTGCTGCAGATGGATATAAATATCGGCATCCGAATGCATCAACTTAACGATACGTGACTGAGTATTGTCCAGGGAAGTCACGCGCGTGACCTCGCCGTCAATACCTCGCCAACTTGGTGAAGCCAACGCAATTAAAGCGGGTTCGGACACTCCTTGTGGAAATTCCGCAAGTTCTAAGCATGGGTTCATCATGGTGACTCAAGTTGAGGTTTCAGCCTTTAGCTTGTACCGGTCTAAGTGGCTCGAGCAGTGTTTTCGAAGGGTTTGGTTTCCCCACTTCCCAACGTGGCTTCCTGGGCGGTCACTGCATGGCAGGCAACTTGCAAATTTATGGAAATCTGAACCAATACAGGCGCAATATCCCGACAAATAGGCATCGAGCGTGGACAGCGCGAGGCAAAACTACAGCCAACCGGAATATCGATTGGATTAGGCGGCTCGCCATCCACAATCGCGGCGCGCACGGTGGCCGGTATCTCCTCCAGAGTTGGAGCTGCACTCAAAAGCGCCTGGGTGTAAGGGTGTCTGGGCTGCTCAAAAATACTGTCATTACTGCCCACTTCAATGATCTCGCCCAGGTACATGACAGCGATGCGACCGCATACCCGTCTAACCATGGCCAGATCATGTGATATGAAGATGTAGGTAAGTTCACGTTCCCGTTGCAAGCGGGTGAACAAGGCCAACATTCGTCCTTGCTCCATTTGGTCTAATGCAGACAGGCTCTCGTCGAGTATCAGTAATTTGGGCTCAAGCACTAAGGCCCGTGCGATCGCAACTCGCTGCATTTGCCCGGTGCTCAGGCCTGTTGGAAGTGCGTTCTCGAGTTCAGGATCGAGACCAACATCGACCAGAGCCTTGTGCACAGCAGCGCGCCTTTGCGCTGCCTTGCCCAGACCGTGTACGAGCAGGCCTTCTTCAATCATGCGTCCGACGCTCATTCGGGGGGGCAGCGCCGTATAAGGGTCTTGCAAGAGCAACTGAAAAGCGCACCGCAACTTCTTCAGGTCTTGGGCTGCCAGTGACGCTATGTCCCGCCCCAGTAATTCCAGATGCCCCTGATCGGTAGTCTCCAAGGCTGCGAGCATGCGCGTCAGCGTGGATTTTCCACAGCCGGACTCGCCCACGATACCGATGCTTTCTCCCGCCTTAACGCTGAAGGTGACAGAGCGAACAGCCTGTACAAAGACGCCTTTTTGGGTCACGCCGAAGCGACGCACAGGGTAAAATTTTCTCAAATGTTTTGCTTGCAGAATATCGTGAGCTTCGGGTTTTGCTTGCGGCAAATCCAGTTCTTTCTCCAGGTTCCAAATGCGGGGGGTAGAGGCAACAATATGTCGTGTGTAGGCGTGTTGAGGTGACTTGAGAACCTGGGCGACTGGTCCGTTTTCTACGATACGACCGTTTTGCAACACCAAAATTCGATCCGCAAGCTTAAGCAGCGTTGCGGGCGATGAGCTAAGGACCAGTGCGGCCACACCGTGCAGCTCGCACATTTTGCGAACCAAATTTACGATTTGCTGCGCAACTGTGACATCAAGAGGACGCGTGATGTTGTCGGCAACGATCAGTACAGGATCAGAGCACAGCGCATCCACAATCATGGCGCGCTGCATCATTCCTCCGGAGAACTGGGATGGGTACTCGTAAAAACGGTTTCTGGGGGAAGGAATACGCACCTCATCGAGAAGGCCAAGTATTTTTTCCTTTGCCTGCGCATGGTTCAAATCGGGTTTTACGGCCTGAAGTTTTTCAACCAGTTGCATTCCGACTGGGATAGTTGGATCCAAGCTGGCCTGTGGGTTCCCGCCGATAAATGCGATTTCGCGCCCGTTATGGATGCCCCTTTGACCTTTGGATAAGGCCCCACCCAGTAAGTTGTCGCCTTTGAATAGCGTCTCGCCCGAGAGCACCTCAAGCCCAGCAGACAGGGAGCCTGAGAGGTAGCGCGACAGGACTGTTTTTCCTCCCCCGCTTTCGGCAAATATGCCAATAATTTCATGGGGTTGAATTGAAAAGTCAAGGCTGTCTAAGATGGACCGAGAGGTACGCGCAGCCGCAATCGATAGGCCCTTCACGCATAGCACGGGGAACTGCTCACTGGCTGCCATCAGAGCCCCCAAACACTTGATTGCGTGCGCGTTCGAAAGATGCACCTATCAAATTCAGCGACAACAATGCCAGGGCCAAGAACATGCCCGGACACGATGCGATCCACCACGCATTAATTAGATACTTACGACCATCAGAAATCATCGTTCCAAATGAAGGTGCTGGGGGCGGCACACCCAGGCCCAAGAAACCTAAAATAGTTTCGAAAATCATCATTCTCGCGACGTCCAAAACTGCAATGAAAACGATAGGAGGGAGGATGGTTGGGACCATGTACAGCAGCATGATGCGCCAATGACTGGCACCCAAAACCTCGAGTCCACGCACATATTCCATTGATCGCTCGGCCAATGCCACCGAACGTGCCACGCGTGCATACA
>CANHZG010000106.1 GCA_947464995.1 Comamonadaceae bacterium
TCACAGTGCCAAGCCCCATCGCCGGTCAAGCACCTGATATCCCTTGACGTGACTCAGCGCGGAGCCTATTGGCGATTTGAGTTCGAAGCCAACGCCTTTTTGCACCACATGATTCGCAACATCATGGGGTGTTTGGTTCGCATCGGCCAGGGCGCCGAATCGTCGCAATGGATTTTGGACGTGTTGCACGCACGCAATCGCGATGCCGCCGCGCCGACGTTTTCTCCCGACGGTTTGTATTTTTTGGGGCCCCGCTACCCAACCCACTTTGGTATTCCGCAGAGCACACCTGCGTATGATTGGCTGCCATGACCCGACCGACAATGCCTGCCGCACGCACCCGCATCAAACTGTGTGGCATGACGCGCGAGCAGGATGTGGACGCCGCCGTGGCCGCTGGCGCGGACGCAGTGGGATTTGTGCTCTATGCACCTAGCCCGCGCGCGGTCAGCACCCAACGAGCCGCCGAACTGGCCCAGCGCCTGCCGCCGTTTGTAACGCCGGTGCTGCTTTTTGTGAACCACAGCGCGGCCGAAGTGGCCGCTGCATGCGCGCTGGTACCCCATTGCACGGTCCAATTCCATGGCGATGAGAGCCCCCAAGAATGCTTTGAAATGACGGGCGGGGGGCTGCGCCCCTACCTGCGGGCGGCGCGCATTCCCCTGGGGTCCGATGCCGCGGGTTTTGACCTTGTAAACTACGCTCACCTTTATTCCAAGGCCCAAGCTATTTTGCTCGACGCACACGTCGACGGATATGGCGGCGGCGGCAAGGCATTCAATTGGTCACTTCTTCCTCCAAACGTCAACGCTCACCTCGTCTTGAGTGGTGGACTCGACTTTGCAAACGTGGGCGATGGCATCAATCAGTTGCGCCCGCGCTGTAAATCACTGACCGTGGACGTCAGCTCGGGCATAGAAGCCGATGCACCAGGGGGCGGAACCCTTAAGGGCATCAAGGACCTCGAAAAGATCAACCAGTTTGTCGCTGCGGTTCGCGAAGCGGACGAACGCAATTCAAGAATGTCGTAACCACCATGTTTTCTTACCAACAACCTGATTTCAGCGGCCACTTCGGCAAATACGGTGGCAGCTTTGTCTCCGAGACTCTTACGCACGCCATTAACGAGCTCAAGGACGCGTACGCCAAATACCAGCACGACCCCGCTTTTGTAGCCGAATTCAAGTCTGAACTAGCACATTTTGTCGGCCGCCCCTCGCCGATTTACCACGCCGACCGCATGAGCCGTGAGATGGGCGGCGCGCAGATTTACCTCAAGCGCGAAGACCTGAACCATACCGGCGCGCACAAAATTAACAACACCATCGGTCAGGCCATGCTGGCCAAACGCATGGGCAAGCCCCGCGTGATTGCCGAAACCGGTGCCGGCCAACACGGCGTAGCAGCCGCTACCATTTGTGCTCGCTACGGTCTGGAATGCGTGGTCTATATGGGCAGCGAAGACGTTAAACGCCAAAGCCCCAACGTCTATCGCATGAAGCTACTGGGTGCCACTGTGGTTCCGGTCAACAGCGGCAGTCGCACCCTTAAGGACGCCCTCAACGAAGCCATGCGCGACTGGGTGGCCAATGTGGACAACACCTTCTACATCATCGGCACCGTGGCCGGTCCTCACCCCTACCCCATGATGGTGCGCGACTTCCAGAGCGTCATCGGCACCGAATGCATAGCCCAAATGCCCGACATGCTGGCACGACATCACGCGGCCGGCACCCAGCCTGATGCAGTCATTGCCTGCGTGGGGGGCGGCAGCAACGCCATGGGTATTTTTTACCCCTACATCCCGTTTGAAAACACCCAGCTCATTGGGGTAGAAGCGGCCGGCGAGGGCCTGGACAGCGGCAAGCATTCGGCCTCTATCCAGCGCGGCAGCGCAGGCGTGTTGCACGGCAACCGCACCTATGTGCTGCAAGATGACAACGGCCAGGTGACTGAGACCCACAGCATCAGCGCGGGTCTGGATTACCCGGGCGTGGGCCCCGAGCACGCTTTTTTGAGCGACATCGGGCGCGCGCAGTACGTGGGCATTACCGACAAAGAGGCATTGGCGGCCTTCCATTACCTTTGCCGCACCGAGGGCATCATCCCTGCCTTGGAATCCAGCCACGCCATAGCCTATGCCATGCAATTGGCTAAGACCATGCGGCCCGACCAATCGATCTTGGTCAACCTGTCAGGCCGTGGCGACAAAGACATTGGTACTGTGGCTGACCTGAGCAACGGCGATTTCTACTGCCGCCCCAGCTGCCAAGGCCAGGGCGTCAAAGGCGGACAGCAGCCTATCAAGTTGGTCAAATCTGGGGGGGCAGCATGAGTCGCATAGACACGACGTTCGCAGCGCTGAAGGCGCAAGGACGCAAGGCCTTGATCCCATACGTAACCGCCGGCTTCCCGTACGCCGATGTCACTCCCGAGTTGATGCACGCCATGGTGGCCGGCGGTGCCGATGTGATCGAACTTGGTGTGCCCTTTTCAGACCCCAGTGCAGACGGTCCGGTGATTCAAAAGGCCGGTGATCTGGCACTGTCCTACGGCATTGGCCTATCCCAAGTGCTGGAAATGGTGCGGGAGTTTCGCCAAACCAACAGCCAAACGCCCGTGGTACTGATGGGCTACGCCAACCCGGTGGAACGCTACGACCAGAAGCATGCCAGCAGCGGCGTCTCCAGCCCCTTTGTGCAGGCCGCGTCGCAGGCGGGCGTGGATGGCGTACTGATCGTAGACTACCCGCCCGAAGAATGCGAAGCCTTTGCTGCCGATTTGCGTGCGCACCAGATGGACCTGATCTTTTTGCTCGCCCCCACCAGCACAGATGCGCGCATGGCCCAGGTGGCGCGCGTGGCCTCCGGATATGTGTATTACGTCTCGCTGAAGGGAGTAACCGGCGCGGGCACGCTCGACACCGACGCTGTGGCGGCCATGCTGCCGCGCATCCGCCAGCACATCCAAACGCCCGTGGGCGTGGGTTTTGGCATCCGCGACGGCGCCACAGCCAAAACTATTTCCCAGGTGGCCGATGCAGTGGTCATCGGCAGCAAAATCATCCAGTTGATCGAAAATGAGGCCCGTGCGCAGGTGGCTGCAACCGCTCAGGCTTTTTTGCACGGTGTGCGGCTAGCAATGGATGCCTGAGTCTTGGCAGACTGCGCTTCGCAACCAACATTTCAACCCAAAAGAGGCACACCATGAGTTGGCTTGAAAAACTGCTTCCTCCGAAAATCCAGCAAACCGACCCGGCCGACCGCCGCTCGGTGCCTGAGGGCTTGTGGATCAAGTGTCCCAGTTGCGAAACCGTGCTGTACAAGGCCGATCTGGAGCAAAACCAAAACGTCTGCCCCACCTGCAGCCACCACCACCGCATTGGCGCGCGCGCTCGATTGAATGTATTTTTGGACAACGAAGGACGGTTTGAAATCGGCCAGGAAGTCCTGCCCGTTGACGCACTCAAATTCAAGGACAGCCGCAAATACCCCGAGCGGCTCAAAGAAGCCCTGGAAAACACCGGTGAAACAGACGCCCTTATCGTCATGGGGGGATCGGTGCACGGCATCGGCTTGGTAGCGGCCTGTTTTGAATTCGAGTTCATGGGCGGCAGCATGGGTTCTGTCGTGGGTGAACGGTTTGTGCGTGGTGTGGAAGCAGCAATCGAACAAAAAGTGCCTTTTTTGTGCTTTACCGCCACCGGTGGCGCGCGCATGCAAGAGGGCTTGCTCAGCCTGATGCAAATGGCCAAGACAAATGCCGCCCTGACCCGTCTGGCCAAAAAAGGCCTGCCCTACATCAGCGTCCTGACCGACCCCACCATGGGTGGCGTGAGCGCCGGTTTTGCCTTTTTGGGCGATGTGGTGATCGCTGAACCCAAGGCCTTGATCGGCTTTGCCGGCCCACGCGTCATCGAGTCCACGGTGCGGGTGACTTTACCTGAGGGCTTTCAACGCGCCGAGTTCTTGCAGACCAAGGGCGCCATCGACTTCATCTGTGACCGCCGCGAGCTGCGCAAAACGGTGGCGGAGACGCTGGCCATGTTGCAGCGCCAGCCCACCGACGCGGTGCTATAAAACTCAAGCCACAGCCATTAAGGCCATGCTTTGTAAACCACCGGTGATTAGCGACACGACCTGAAGCAGCAGCAAGAGCGCCAGTGGCGACAGGTCCACTCCGCCCATCAAGGGCAGGTGGCGCCGGATGGGCGACAACAAGGGGGCGACGAGACGGTCCAACAAATCCGACACCGGTGAACGCGCCTGGACCCAGGACAACAGGGCATAAATCATCACCAACCCGGTCAGGCCTGACACGGCCACGCGCAGCAGTCCGAACAGGGCCAGCACAGCCACCACACCCAGACCCTGCGTAGCGCCTTGGAGCAGCCACAACAAAAGGTATTGCGTCAATTGCAAGAGCAAGGCCGCGAGCAAACTGGCCAAGTCCAAACTGGCCATTTGGGGCAAAACCCGGCGCATTGGCAAAACCAGCCAGTCCGTTAATGCAAACAGAAAAGGGCCTATGGGGTTGCCCGTGCGCGCCGACATAGGGATGCGCTGCTGTTGCATGTACAAACGCAGCAAGCAAGCGCCGCAGACCACGCCGGCGGCAACATCCAGTACAAGCGAAATGATTTGGTAGAGCATGGGCAGGCAAAGGAGATCCGAGGGTTGAAATGCAGAGGGCGACCCGCGGTACCGGGCACCCAGCGCAGATCATAGCTTTAGCCACCTCTTAGAATGCGAGATTGCGCCTCTTGGTCTTGCTGTTTTATCAGGGTGCGCGCACGGCACCCCCTTACCCGCATTCAAACCCCATGTCTGACGCCTCATCCCACTCCCACGCCCTACCCGACGAAAACCAGTTGATCCACGAACGGCGGGAAAAACTCAAGTTCTTGCGCAAGCGCCAGGCCGAAGGCCTGGGTGTGGCATTCCCCAACGATTTCAGCCCCAGCCACAAGGCGGCAGAATTGTTTGCACGCTACGAGGCGCACGACACCGCTGCCCTGGCTGAAATGGGCGCCACCACCAAGGTGGCAGGGCGCATGATGCTCAAACGGGTGATGGGCAAAGCCAGTTTTTGCACTTTGCAGGATGCCTCGTTTGGCCCCAGCGGCGGCCGTATCCAGATCTACGTTAAGGGCGAGGACGTGGGGCAGGCGCTGTACGAGGACTTCAAACACTGGGACCTAGGCGACATTGTGGCTGCCGAAGGAGCAGTGTTCAAAACCAAGACTGGCGAACTGTCCATCCACGCCACCAGCGTGCGCCTGCTGACTAAGAGCCTGCGCCCTATGCCCGACAAGTTCCACGGTATCGCCGACCAGGAGGTCAAATACCGCCAACGCTACATCGACCTGATGACCGACGAGAGCTCGCGCAAGCGCTTTGTAGCGCGCAGCCGCGCGGTGAGCGGCATTCGCGAATTCATGGTGCACCACGGATTTCTGGAGGTCGAGACGCCCATGCTGCACCCGATTCCGGGGGGCGCCAACGCCAAACCGTTCACCACCCACCACAACGCGCTAGACCAGCAAATGTTTTTGCGCATTGCACCCGAGCTGTATTTAAAGCGCCTGATCGTCGGCGGCTTCGATCGGGTGTTCGAGATCAACCGCAACTTCCGCAACGAAGGCATCTCGGTACGGCACAACCCCGAGTTCACCATGATGGAGTTCTACGCGGCCTACTGGAACTACCAGGACTTGATGACGTTTACCGAAGACCTGGTGCGCGACGCCGCCCTCAAGGCCACCGGCAGTCTGCAAATGACTTACGGCGGCAAGCCGGTCGATCTCGCCCAGCCCTTTGAGCGACTGACCATCATCGAAGCCATCCAGAAATACACCGACGCGGGTGAGCACGTGTTCAACGCCGAATGGCTGAGCAACGCGCTGCGCAAAGTAGGCATGACCGAGGCCAAGCACCATTTGTCCACCCGTAGCCTGGCCAGCCTGCAAGTGCTGTACTTTGAAGAAACCGTAGAAGACAAACTCTGGCAGCCCACATTCATCTGCGAGCACCCGGTAGAAATTTCTCCTCTGGCGCGCGAGAGCGATACCAAGCCCGGCGTGACCGAACGCTTTGAGCTCTACATCACCGGACGCGAATTTGGCAATGGTTTTAGCGAGCTGAACGACGCGCAAGACCAGGCGGCGCGCTTTCAAGCCCAGGTGGCGGCCAAGGACAACGGCGACGACGAGGCCATGTACTTTGATCACGACTTTGTGCGCGCGCTGGAATACGGCATGCCGCCCACCGGCGGCTGCGGCATCGGTATTGACCGGTTGATGATGCTGCTGACCGACAGCGCCAGCATCCGCGACATTATTTTGTTCCCGGCCTTGCGGCGCGAGGTGTGACGCCCCTGCCCTACCTGCAGGGCTATCCTGAAACCACCCGCGCACAGGTGCAGGCGCTGCTGGACCAGGGCCGCGTGGCGCAGTGGCTGACCGACAAATACCCGCAAGGCCACGGCCTGCGCACCGACCGGGCCTTGTACGACTATGTGCAAGACGCTAAAGGCAGCCATTTGCGCGGCGCCGACCCCTTGAGCAAGGTGGCGTTTGACAGCAAGCTGCATGTGGTGCAAAACGCCCTGGGCACCCACACAACGGTCTCACGGGTGCAAGGTTCGCGCCTAAAAACCAAGCACGAGATCCGCATCGCCAGTTTGTTTAAGGACGCGCCGCCCGAGTTCTTGCGCATGATCGTGGTGCATGAGCTGGCCCACCTGCGGGAACGCGCCCATGACAAGGCTTTTTACAAACTGTGCACGCACATGGAACCCGACTACCACCAACTGGAGTTTGAGGTGCGCGTTTACCTTACGCACCTCGAGGCCTCAGGCGAACGTCTGTGGGCTAAGCCTTAAGCTGCAGCAGGGCTTGGGCGATGTCGGCTTGCAGGTCGGCCACCGCTTCCAGGCCGACCGAAAAACGCACCAGCGTACCCTGGGCGATTTCTTTGGGCCAGGCGCTGCGCATGGCGCGCAACTCATAGGGAACCACCAAGCTGATCGGCCCGGCCCAGCTGTAACCGAGGCGGAACAGTTTCAGGGCATCACAAAACGCGTCCACCTGCGCCTGCGCATACTGGGGCGCGAACACCACGCTGAACAGACAGGCCGCGCCGCCGTCTGGGCGGTCGCACAGCGCTTTCCAGAATTCGTGGCCGGGCGAACCCACCAAGGCCGGATGCAAGACCTGCACAAACTGCGGTTGCGTCTGGCACCAGGTGGCAAGGGCGCGCGTGGCCTCGTCGTGCGCGCGGTAGCGCAAGGCGATACTGGGCAAGGAGCGCAGCACCAGTTCAGCATCATTGCCCCCCACGCCCAGGCCCAGGCGCATGTGGCAGAGCTTGATCTGCATGTGTAAAGCCAGGTCCCGGGTGACGACGCTGCCCATAAGCACATCGCCACCGCCACTGGGGTATTTGGTGAGTGCGTGGGCCGATATATCTACCGCCAAGGGCTCGGGCGCACCAGAGGGCAGGTCAAAAGGCTTGAAGGCAATGCCTGCGCCCCACGTATTGTCCAGCGCCACCAACGCGCCATGCTGCTTGCTGATGCGCACCAGAGTGGACAGGTCTGGAAACTCCAGGGTGACCGAACCCGCCGCCTCCACCCACACCAAGCGGGTTGCCGGGGAAAGCTTGGCGGCCAGATCCTGCGGGTCCATAGCGTCGTAATAGCGGTGGCTGATGCCCCAAGAGCGCAACTCACCCCCGACCAAGGCCTTGTTGGGCCCATACGCGTTGTCTGGCAGCAGCACTTCATCGCCAGATTTCAAGAGTGCCAGTGCCACCAAAGCCAACGCGGCCAGACCGCTGGGCACCAGTACACATTGCAAGCCGCCCTCCAAGGTGCACAGGCGCTCTTCCAGGGCATAGGTGGTCGGCGTGCCGTGTAGGCCGTAGGTGTACGCGGACTTGTCTTTCCAGTCCCGACTGCGCATGGCGGCAACATTGGGGAAAAACACGGTGGACGCCTTGTGCACTGCGTGCTGGGGCGCAGCAAACCCTGCTGGCGCCTCGTACGGATGGTGAATCAGCGCAGTGCTGAGTTGTGGCATGGCAGATCCAAACGACTCAGACGCTCCACTTTTGGATGAGCTGTTGCGGGCGCAGCGCGTCATAGCTCTCAAAGGGCTGGTGTATCCAGGGGTTGGTGGGCAAAAATTCCACCGAATAGTCGGGCGTGAAGGTCGACAAGGCCTTGGTCCAAATCACGGCGCTGCGCAGTTCGGTAATCGGCGCGTAGTTGTTGCGTAATTGATGCATGACGGCGTTGAGGGTATGACCCGAGTCCGCCAGGTCGTCCACCAGCAACACCTTGCCAGCAATTTCGCCCTTGGGCGTGGTGATGAAGCGAGCAATGTCCAACTTGCCTTGCACCGTGCCCGCGTCGGAGCGGTATGAGCTGGTCGACATGATGGCCAGCGGCTTGTCAAACACCCGTGACAAGATGTCGCCTGGGCGCATGCCGCCGCGCGCCAAGCACAAAATGGTGTCGAACTCCCAACCCGACTGAAACACCTTGATCGCCAGCTTTTCAATCAGGTTGTGGTACTCGTCGTAGCTTACGTACAGGTGTTTTCCGTCTTCGGTCAGCATAGAGAGTTCCTTAGTGGATAGGTGGCTTAGACAGCCAGGTAGGGGTGGCGCATCATGATGGTGTGGTCGCGGTCGGGGCTCGTCGACACCATGTGGATGGGCACGCCAGTCACCTGCGCGATGCGCTCCAGGTAACCGCGCGCGGCCACAGGCAAGTCGTCGTATACGGTCACTCCAACGGTGCTGTCACTCCACCCCGGCATAGACTCATAAATTGGCTTGCAGCGGGCAATATCGTCGGCTCCCATGGGCAGGATGTCGGTCGTTTCGCCATCCAACTCGTAGCCGGTGCACAACAGCAGTTCGCTCAGCCCGTCGAGTACGTCCAACTTGGTGATACACAAACCGCTCAGGCCATTGACCTGGGCCGAGCGCTTGAGCAGCGCCGCATCAAACCAGCCACAGCGGCGCGATCGCCCGGTGGTGACGCCTTTTTCGGCACCCACGGTGCTCATATGGTAGCCAGGAGTGTCCGGCTTTTCCCAGTCCAGTTCGGTGGGGAAAGGGCCGCTTCCCACTCGTGTGCAATAGGCTTTGGTGATACCCAGGATGTAGTGCAACATGCCAGGCCCCACGCCCGCACCTGCTGCGGCGTTGCCCGCCACGCAGTTGCTGGACGTCACGAACGGGTAGGTGCCATGGTCCACATCAAGCAAGGTACCTTGCGCGCCTTCAAACAGCAGATTGGCACCGGCATGGTGTGCATCATTCAATTCGCGTGACACATCCGCCATCATCGGCTTGAGCAACTCGGCGTGGCGCATGGCCTCGGCATACACCGGCTCAAACCGTACTTTGCCGTCGGTCATGTAGGGTGCCAAAGTCGGACCAAAATCAAAAGTCGCTGAACCCAGGTACGTGGTGAGCACATGGTTGTGAAGGTCGAGCAACTCGCGCAGCTTGTCTGCAAAGCGTTCAGGGTATTTCAAGTCTTGCACGCGCAGGGCGCGCCGGGCAATCTTGTCCTCGTAAGCCGGGCCAATGCCACGA
>CANHZG010000107.1 GCA_947464995.1 Comamonadaceae bacterium
CGCCGTGCCCAGCATTGTGGAGATAAAGGACTTCATGTTCGCTGAGCAAAAACGCTCCGGCGTGGTGTTGGCCGGTCTTGAGCATTTAGACGACCGTTATTTGAAAGCCGTGGGTTACGCCACCAAGTCCAAGCGCGGTGGCCTACCCAAAATGGCGCTGTTTGGCGACATCGCCGGGGACGACGCCGACGCCGTGGCGCGCGCCACTTCTGAGGTGGTGCGCATCGCCAACTCGCGCAGCGGCGAGGGCTTTATCGCCATCAGCCCGGAGGCGCGCAAAAAGTTCTGGCTGGACCGCAAAAAGACGGCCGCCATCAGCAAACACACCAACGCCTTCAAGATCAACGAAGACGTGGTGATTCCGCTGCCGCGCATGGCCGAATACACCGACGGCATCGAGCACATCAATATTGAGCTGAGCCTGCAGAACAAGCTGGCCCTGTGCGACGCGTTGCAGGCTTTTTTGACCCAGGGCAACCTGCCCATGGGCAAGGCGGACGACGCGATCGACATTCCCTCGCCCGAACTCATGCAAGAGCGTGTGGACCAGGCCGCAGCCCTGGTGGCCGAGGTGCGCGCCCAGTGGCAAGGCTGGCTGGACAACGTGAACACGCTTTTTGCGCAGTTGCAGGACCACAGCCTGCGCGCAAGCTGGAAGACCCAGTTGCGCGAACCCCTGCAAGACATATTTACGGGAGGCGCTTTTGCCGCCATCCTGGCTGAATGCACTGCCATTCACAAGCGTGTGCTCAAGGGCCGCGTCTGGGTGGCACTGCACATGCATGCCGGTGACGGCAACGTGCACACCAATATTCCGGTCAACAGCGACGACTACGACATGCTGCAAGCCGCCCACGGTGCGGTCAAACGCATCATGGCGCTGGCGCGTTCGCTCGACGGCGTGATCTCTGGCGAACACGGCATTGGCATTACCAAGCTGGAGTTTTTGAGCGACGCCGAGTTGCAGCCGTTCACCGACTACAAGTCGCGCGTTGACCCTGAAGGGCGCTTTAACAAGGGCAAGCTTTTGCGCCAGCCGCCGGCTGCAGTCCAGATAGCCGAACACAGTGCCGAACGGGGTTCCGGGACCCAGTCTCATACCTATGCAGACCTGACCAATGCCTATACGCCCTCATTTGGGCTGATGGGCCACGAGTCGCTCATCATGCAGCAAAGCGACATCGGCGCCATTGCTGATTCGATCAAAGACTGCCTGCGCTGCGGCAAGTGCAAACCGGTGTGCGCCACCCACGTGCCGCGCGCCAACCTGCTCTACAGCCCCCGGGACAAGATATTAGCCACCTCGCTTCTGGTGGAGGCCTTTTTGTATGAAGAGCAAACCCGCCGCGGCATCAGTATTCGCCACTGGGAAGAGTTTGAAGACGTGGCCGACCACTGCACCGTGTGCCACAAGTGCGCAAGTCCTTGCCCGGTGAAAATCGACTTTGGCGACGTCACCATGAACATGCGCAACCTGCTGCGCAAAATGGGCCAAAAGAGCTTTCGCCCCGGCAATGCGACGGCCATGTTCTTTTTGAACGCAACCAACCCCGAGACCATCAAAATTGCCCGCGCGGCCATGGTCGGTGTGGGCTTCAAAGCGCAGCGCCTGGCCAATGACGTGCTGCGGGTGTTCGCCAAGGCGCAGACTGCCAAGCCTCCAGCGTCTGTGGGCGCGCCGCCCCTCAAAGAACAAATCATCCACTTTATCAACAAGAAGATGCCCGGCGGCCTGCCTAAAAAGACAGCGCGCGCCCTCTTGGACATTGAAGACGCGGACTACGTGCCCATCATCCGCAACCCGCAAACCACCACGTCCGAGACAGAGGCGGTTTTTTACTTTCCCGGCTGCGGCTCCGAACGCCTGTTTAGCCAGGTGGGGCTAGCCACCCAGGCCATGTTGTGGCACGCGGGGGTACAAACTGTGTTGCCACCCGGCTATTTGTGCTGCGGCTACCCCCAGCGCGGAAGCGGCCAGTTTGATAAGGCCGAAAAAATCATCACCGATAACCGGGTGCTGTTCCACCGCGTGGCCAACACGCTGAACTACCTTGACATCAAAACGGTGGTGGTGAGCTGCGGCACCTGCTACGACCAGTTACAGGGCTACGAGTTCGATAAGATATTTCCGGGTTGCCGCATCATCGACATCCATGAATACCTTTTAGAGAAGGGCATCACCCTGGTGCCGCAGGGTGGCGCGGGCGCTGGCTATCTGTACCACGACCCCTGCCACAGCCCCATGAAGCTGCAAGACCCGATGAAAACCGTCAAGGCCCTGGTGGGCGACGCGGTGCTCAAAAACGATCGCTGCTGCGGCGAGTCCGGCACTCTGGGCGTGACCCGGCCCGACATTTCCACGCAAATTCGCTTTCGCAAGGAAGAAGAGCTGCGCCAGGGCGAGGCCGATCTGGCGGTGCTGACCGGTGCCGCACCCGGCGCGCCGACCGTCACCAAAATCCTGACCAGCTGCCCGAGTTGCCTGCAAGGCCTGAGCCGCTACGGTAATGACCTGAACAACGGCTTGCTGGAGGCCGACTACATTGTGGTTGAGATGGCCAACCAGATTTTGGGCAAGGATTGGCTGCCGCACTATGTGCAAATTGCCAATGCCGGGGGCATTGAGCGCGTGCTGGTGTAGGCTCGCCCGTTAACCAAACCAAAAAGATCACCATGGCCGGACTGAAAAAGAATTCACCCACCCCCCAAGACATCACCGTGCACAGCCAGTCTCGCACGTTGGAAATTAGTTTTTCTGACGGGGCACGTTTTCGCATTCCGTTTGAGCTGATGCGCGTGTATTCGCCCTCGGCCGAGGTGCAGGGCCATGGACCTGGCCAAGAGGTCTTGCAAACGGGCAAGCGCCTGGTCGAACTCGCCGGGCTGGAGCCAGTGGGCAACTACGCGGTGCAACCGGCCTTTTCCGATGGCCATGACACCGGCATCTTTTCCTGGGATTACCTGTATTTTTTGGGATCCGAGCAAGACGCCTTGTGGAAGGAATACGAGCAAAAACTGCTGGCCGCCGGGCGCGAGCGCGACGCGCCCATGCCCGCGCCGCCTGCCCAGGGCTGCGCCAGCCACTGATGGCCCGCCGCAATTTTTTTCGACCATAGGCCATGACCCAAACCCACTTTGGTTTTCAGTCGGTCGACGAAGCCGAAAAAGCGCGTCATGTGCGCGGCGTGTTTGACTCAGTCGCCCCCAAGTACGACCTGATGAACGACCTGATGTCCGGGGGTCTGCACCGCGCCTGGAAGGCGTACACCCTGATGGTGGCCAACCTGCGGACAGGCCAAAAAGCCTTGGATATTGCGGGCGGCACGGGCGACCTGGCGCTGGCCTTTTCCAAAAAAGTGGGAAAAAGCGGCCAGGTGGTGCACACCGACATCAACGAAGCGATGCTCAGCACCGGCCGCAACAGGCTGATTGACCTGGGCGTGCTGCTGCCCACCGTGGTGTGTGATGCCGAAAAATTGCCGTTTCCCGATGCTTATTTTGACTTGGTCAGTGTCGCTTTTGGTCTGCGCAATATGACACATAAGGACGGCGCATTGGCCGAAATGTGCCGCGTGCTCAAGCCCGGGGGCAAATTGCTGGTGCTCGAATTCTCCAAAGTGGCGCCGCCCCTGGAGAAGCTCTACGACTGGTATTCCTTCAAAGTTCTGCCGACCTTGGGCAAGCTGGTGGCGGGTGACGGCGCCAGTTACCGCTACCTGGCCGAGTCGATACGCATGCACCCGAGCCAGAAAGAGCTTAAAACCATGATGCACAAAGGTGGTTTTGGCCATGTGGACTTCCACAACCTCACCGGCGGTATTGCGGCTTTGCATGTTGGAATCAAGTGCTGAGTGGCATAACAGGCCTTGCAGCGCGGGGCATTGCCCGTATATGTAGTCGGTGGCACGACAGTGCATCGCAAAACTATTTTGAGGAACAGGTATGAAATTACTAAGTTTGTTTTTCGCAGCCGTACTGCTGGTGGCCGGCGTTAATGCCGAGGCTGCGCGTCTGGGCGGCGGCAAATCCATGGGCAAGCAATCGGGCAACGTGACGCAGCGTGAAGCAGCGCCTGCGCAAAGCGCGGGTAATGCCGCTGCGCGTCCGGCGAATGCCGCTGCGCCCGCTGCCCCACGGCGCCCGTGGGGCGCCATGCTCGGCGGTTTGGCGGCAGGCTTGGGGCTTGCCTGGTTGGCCCATTCCTTGGGCATGGGCGAGGGCTTTGGGCAGATTTTGATGTTCGCGCTCTTGGCGATGGGCGTTTTCATGGCCGTTCGCTATTTCATGCGGACGCGCAGCGGTGGCGGCAGTCCGTATGCTTTTCAAGGGGCTGACTCCATGTCCACCCCCACGTCGCAACCCTATCGGCCGGAAAATGTGGGCAACGATGCGTCAGCCCGGCCTTGGGAGCAGCCCGCCACAGGGTTTTCAAGTGCGCCTGGTGCCTCGGGTTCCATGATCGGATCATCTCTTTTGGGCTCGCAAACCTGGGGCGTGCCCGCCGGTTTCGATACTGAAGGCTTCGTCCATGCCGCCAAGGCCAATTTCATTACCTTGCAAGCGGCTTGGGACAAGTCGGACATCACCAGCCTGCGCGCGATGATGACCGATGGCATGTTGTCGGAGATAAAGACCCAGCTCAGCGAGCGCGAAACCCATACCGGCGCCCAGCCCAACCATACCGACGTGCAGGCGCTGGACGCCCGCTTGTTGGGCATTGAAGAACTGGCAGACGAGTATTTGGCCAGCGTCGAGTTCACTGGCATGATTCGCGAAAACGCCGCCTCAGCTCCCAGCCCGTTTCGTGAGGTGTGGAACATGACCAAGCCCAAGAGCGGTGGCGGTTGGTTGGTGGCAGGTGTGCAGGCGCTGCAGTAAGCGCAGAGGTCCCAATCCAAGGCATCAATGGCGCGCGCAGTCGCGCACATCGGGAATAATCGGGGACTATGGCAACACAGTCCCCTTTTTCTTGGTTTGAGACTTTTTTGCAAGAGTTCAAACTCCCATTGACTCCGCCCGCCTGGGCTATCGAAGAGTCCCAACGGCGTATGGTGTTGCTGGTCAACCATGTGCTGATGCAGGAGCCCCAGGCCGCTAGCCGCTTGGCCCGCCAGGCCGGGCGTCATGTGCGGGTGCAGTGGGGTCCGCTGGTTTTTCCCATCACCATTACGCCTGCAGGCTTGCTGGACCTGACGGCCGACCAGGTCGACGCAGACTTGACGCTTACCCTTACCGAAACCTCACCCTGGCCTCTGGTTCAGGCGCTGCTGCAGGGGGATAAACCCGCTGTTCGTGTAGAAGGCGATGTGCAACTCGCGGGCGAAGTCAATTGGTTGATCGATCATGTACGCTGGGACATCGAGGCCGATTTGGCTCGCCTGCTGGGCGACGTGCCAGCCCATCTGATAGCGCAAAACTGCCGCAATGTTGCCCAGGCTTTGCGCAGTTTTGTGGGTCGGCGCGCCAGCGCCGCAAAAACTGGCGCGGCTTCCGAAGGCCGCGCATGACCCGGCTCTTTCGCGGCGCGTTCATCCTGTATGTGGTGCTGCGCTACGGTTTGGATGTGCTGCTGCTGGGCAGCATCCAAAGGCCTTGGGCACGCCTGTTGGTGCGCGTGTTGGCCACAGGTCGCCATCTGGATACGCCCCGCGCCGAGCGCCTGCGCTTGGCTTTGGAGCATTTAGGGCCCATTTTTGTCAAACTCGGCCAGGTCTTGTCCACCCGCCGAGACCTCTTGCCCGCCGACATCGCGCTGGAGCTGGCCAAATTGCAGGACAGGGTCGCACCTTTTGCGTCCGATCTGGCGGTGTCAGCCGTTGAGCGTGCTCTAGGTAAACCGCTGGACCAGTTGTTCGTTTCGTTTGACCACACTCCGGTGGCCAGCGCCTCCATTGCGCAGGTGCACCGTGCGGTGGTGCGCCAGTCCAATGGCCAAGAGCGCAACGTGGCCGTTAAGGTGCTGCGCCCCGGCATGCTCCGAGCCATTGACAAAGACCTGGCCCTGATGCGCCTGATGGCCAGCACGTTGGAGCTGCTTTCGGCCGACGGCCGGCGCCTAAAGCCCCGCGAGGTGGTGGCCGAATTCGACAAGTACCTGCACGATGAGCTGGACTTGGTGCGCGAGGCCTCCAGTGCTGCCCAGTTGCGCCGAAACATGGAGGGCCTGAACCTGGTTTTGATCCCGGAGATGCTATGGGACTATTGCACCACCAGTGTTTTGGTCATGGAGTGGATGGACGGCATTCCCATCAACCAAGTCGACCAGTTGCGCCAAGCCGGCGTTGATATCCCCAAACTCGCGCGCGATGGCGTCAACCTGTTTTTTACCCAGGTCTTTCGTGACGGGTTTTTCCATGCTGATATGCACCCTGGCAACATCTTGGTCAGCATCGATCCACGCACCTTTGGCCGCTACATCTCGCTGGACTTTGGCATTGTGGGCACGCTCACCGCAGTGGACAAGGACTACCTGGCCCAAAACTTTGTGGCATTTTTTCGGCGTGACTACAAACGCGTGGCCCAGTTGCACATTGAATCGGGCTGGGTACCGGCGGCCACGCGGGTCGACGAGCTGGAGGCGGCCGTGCGCGCCGTGTGCGAGCCCTACTTTGATCGACCACTCAAAGAAATTTCACTAGGCCTGGTGCTCATGCGCTTGTTCCAGACCTCGCGTCGCTTCCAAGTCGAGATCCAACCCCAGTTGGTTTTGTTACAAAAAACCCTGCTTAACGTGGAAGGCCTGGGGCGCGACTTGGATCCTGAGCTCGATTTATGGGCCACTGCCAAGCCGTTTTTAGAGCAGTGGATGGTGAAACAGGTCGGCCCGCAAAGGCTTTGGACCGAACTCAAGGCCCAGGCGCCCCAGTACGCCAAGCTGCTGCCGGAGTTGCCCCTGCTCTTACACACCTTTTTGCAGCGTGGCGGCGCCGACGCGCGCGAACGGGCTTTGCTAGAGCAACTGGTGCGCGAGCAGCAAAGCACGCAAGCCTGGTTAAAGCGGCTTTTGTACGTCGGCGCTGGTTTTATGCTGGGCGTACTCGCCATGCCCTTGCTATGGAGACTGCATATTTGGTAGCTGGCGACCTATAATCGAAGGCTTTGCCACCCGACCGTCGAAGGCCCTACGCTATGCCCATATACGCCTACAAGTGCGAATCCTGTGGATTTGCCAAGGACGTTTTGCAGAAAATTTCCGACGCCCCCCTGTCGGATTGCCCAAGCTGCAGCAAACCCGAGTTCAAAAAGCAAGTGACCGCGGCGGGTTTCCAGCTCAAGGGATCGGGTTGGTACGTCACAGATTTTCGTGGCGACAAAAACACTGGCGCGGCTAAACAGGATGCCCCTGAGACCACACCTGCCGGTGACGGCGCAACGGGGGCAGGGGCTGCAGCGTCCGAGTCTGCTGCACCTGCCGCCACGCCCGCAGCGACCCCTGCGACGGTAGCTCCCGCCGCCACGGGTCCTGCGCCTTCGGCAGCGGCAACTAGCTGAACCGTTGTTGCCCTACCTTCGGATTGGATAGACCGTGCCGTTCAAAAAATACCTGCTCACAGGCCTGATGGTCTGGCTCCCCTTGGCTATCACCATTTGGGTCTTGCTGTGGATGACCAGCGTGCTCGATGGCCTGTTTGGCAGCTTTCTGTCCGCGCTGTCGGCGGTGTCCTCCGACGCCATGGGCGTTTCGTTGGATCGTTTGCGCCATATTCCGGGCCTGGGCGTGATACTGGTCTTGGGGTTTATGCTGGTGACCGGGGCGCTGGTGTCCAACGTGGCAGGGCGTTGGTGGCTCAAGCAGTGGAACCGTTTGTTTACCCATATTCCGGTAGTCAAGTCGATTTACAACAGTGTTAAAAAGGTTTCGGACACCTTGTTCTCTAGCAATGGCAATGCGTTTCGAACCGCGTTGCTGGTTCAGTTCCCGCGCCAGGGTAGCTGGACGATTGCCTTTCAGACCGGTGTGCCTGATGGTGAAGTGGCGCAACACTTGCCGGGAGACTTTGTCAGCGTCTATGTGCCCACTACGCCCAATCCCACGGGCGGATATTTCTTGTTGCTGCCACGCTCAGAGGTGATCGAACTCCGTATGAGCGTTGACGAGGCGCTGACCTACGTCATTTCCATGGGCTCGGTTTCACCCACCGTGCATCCCGAACCGGTGGCTGGTGCTGCCCCGAACCCCTAACCATTCCCTGATTGCCCCATGTGGGCTCTGAAAGCACGCCATGGCCATGCGCTCCCATTACTGCGGTCTTGTGACCGATGCCCTGTTGGGCCAAACCGTTTCCCTGTGTGGCTGGGTCAACCGACGGCGTGACCACGGCGGCGTGATTTTTGTTGACCTGCGTGATCGAGAAGGCTATGTGCAGGTGGTCTGCGACCCTGACCGTGCTGGTATGTTCAAGACAGCTGAAGGCCTGCGCAACGAGTTTTGCGTGCAGATTAAGGGCCTGGTGCGTGCGCGCCCCGAAGGCACGGTCAACGACAACCTCAAGAGCGGCAAGATTGAAGTGCTCTGCCACGAGCTGATCGTGCTCAACCCCTCGGTGACGCCGCCCTTCCAGATCGACGACGATAACCTGTCGGAGACCACGCGCCTGACGCACCGGGTGCTCGACCTGCGCCGCCCCTACATGCAGAACAACTTGATGTTGCGTTACCGCGTCTCCATGGAAGTGCGCAAGTTTCTCGATGCCAACGGCTTTGTGGACATTGAGACTCCCATGCTGACCAAAAGCACGCCTGAAGGCGCGCGCGACTATTTGGTCCCCAGCCGTGTGCACGACGGCCAGTTTTTTGCGCTGCCCCAGTCGCCCCAGTTGTTCAAGCAACTGCTGATGGTGGCCGGGTTCGACCGCTACTACCAGATCACCAAGTGCTTCCGCGACGAGGACCTGCGCGCGGACCGGCAGCCCGAGTTCACGCAGATTGATATCGAGACCTCTTTCCTGGGCGAAGAAGAGATCCGCGACATGTTCCAGGGCATGATCACCACGGTGTTCAAGAACACCATTGGCGTGGACTTGGGTGATTTCCCGGTCATGAGCTATGCCGATGCCATGCACATCTATGGCTCGGACAAGCCTGATTTGCGCGTCAAGCTGCAGTTCACCGAGCTAACCGACGTAATGGGCGACGTGGACTTTAAGGTTTTCTCTGGCGCAGCCAATATGAAAGGCGGCCGCGTGGTGGCACTGCGTGTGCCGGGAGGTTCGGTCGAAGGCGGCGGCATCAGCCGCGGCGAGATTGACGCGTACACCGAGTTTGTCAAGATCTACGGCGCCAAGGGTCTGGCCTACATCCGGGTCAACGACATCTCTAAGGGGCGCGATGGTTTGCAAAGCCCCATTGTCAAAAACATCCATGACAAGGCCATTGCCGAAGTGCTGGCGCGCACCGGCGCGATGGACGGCGACCTGATTTTCTTTGGCGCTGACAAGGAAAAGATCGTCAACGACGCCATCGGCGCCCTGCGCATCAAGATCGGTCACAGCGAGTTTGGAAAGAAACACAATTTGTTTGAGACCGGCTGGCGCCCGATGTGGGTGGTGGACTTCCCGATGTTCGAGTACGACGAAGAAGC
>CANHZG010000108.1 GCA_947464995.1 Comamonadaceae bacterium
GCGAACTCTTCGTTGGCGGTGAAACGGTAGCGCGCCGGGTGCGCAATCACGGCCATGCCACCTGCGCCGGTAATCCAACCCACGGCGTCTTTCAGGCTGGCCCAGCGGTGCTCTACGTAGCCGGGCTTGCCCTCAGTCAGGTATTTGCGAAACACTTCATTGGTTTCCTTGCACACACCGGTTTCCACCAGATGGCGGGCAAAGTGGGTGCGCGAGACCAGGTCCGGGTTGCCTGCGTACTGCAGCGCGCCTTCAAAAGCGTTCTTGATGCCCACCCGCTCGAGGCCCTTGGCCATGTCCTTGGCGCGCTGGCTGCGCCCGCCCCGGGTGGCGCGCAGGCCCTTTTGCAGGTTTTCATTGTCGGCGTCAAAGCCTAGGCCGACGATGTGCACCGTTTGGTGCAAAAAGGTCACCGAAATCTCCACACCGGTCAGGTAGCGCATGCCGCAGGCCTTGGCCGCACTGGCGGCGCGCGCTTGACCGCCGATTTCGTCGTGGTCGGTCAGAGCCCAGAGTTCGACGCCTTTGGCGCTGGCGCGTTCGGCCAAGGCTTCGGGGGTGAGGGTGCCGTCGGACACCACAGAGTGGCAATGCAGGTCGGCGTTGAGGATGGAGTTCACCCCGGGATTTTAGGCCTTGGGCCGCCTCAGAAGTCTGCCGGGCAATCCCAGTGCAGGGGCACGCCGCTGGCGGGGTGCGCCAGCCCCAGCACGCTGGCGTGCAGCGCCAGGCGGGGGGCCATGGCCTGCACCGAAGGCGGCGCGTACAAGGCGTCACCCAGAATCGGGTGGCCCAGCGCCAGCAGGTGTACGCGCAACTGGTGGCTGCGCCCGGTCAGCGGCTCTAGTTCCAGGCGGCTGGTTTGGCGCTGCGGATCTTGCGCCACGCAGCGCCAGCGCGTTTGGCTAGGCTGGCCGTCGGCTTGGATGGTGCGCAAGGGGCGGTTGGGCCAGTCCACCAAAATAGGCAGGTCAATCGTTTGCCAGTCGGCATGCAGGGGCAGCAGCCCAGACACATCGGCTACATAGCGCTTGTGCACCTGGCGGCGCTCAAAAGCGGCGCTCAGGGCGCGCTGGGCGTCCAGGCCGCGCGCCATCACCAGTAGGCCCGAAGTCGCCATGTCAAGCCGGTGCACCACCAGCGCGTCGGCAAACCGGGCTTGCACCCGGGCGCTTAGGCAGTCCTGCTTGTCCGCACCACGGCCGGGCACGGACAAGAGGCCCGAGGGTTTGTTGAGTACCAGCAGAAACTTGTCTTGGTACACCAGCGCGATGTCCTCGCGCACGGCAAGGTCGGTTTCGGGCATGGGCGTCACGGTGCCGCCTGGGTGCGGCGAATCTGCTGGACTTGCAGCACGCTCACCGGCGCAGCTTGGTTGCCCCAGGCGCTGCGCACATGGGTCAGCACGGCTGCCACATCGGCGTCACCCAGTTGCAGCAAGAACGGTGGCATGCCAAACGGGCGGGGATTTCCCTTTGTTACCGGGGCAAAGCCGCCATGCAGCACGCTGAGCACCGAGTTGTTGGGTTGCGCCATCAGCACCGCGCGATTGCCCGCCAGGGCGGGATAGGCGCCAGCCTGGCCTTGGCCCTCTTTACCGTGGCAGTCAGCGCACTGGTCTTCATAGAGTTTGGCCGCGCGCGGGTCGGCGTTGGTCGTTAGCGGGTGTGGGGCCGCAGGTGCTGTGGGCCGCGCCACCGCCTGCAAGTACAGGCCGATCGCTTGGGCGTCGGCCTCGGTGAGATGTTGAGTGCCGTGCAACACCACTTCGGCCATCGGACCGCCCACGAAGCGCCCGCCGGACGCGCCGGTTTGCAGCAACGCCACGGTGTCCACCACAGACGTGGCACTGGCCTGACTTGCGTCATGCAAAGACGGTGCGTACCACGGCACGCCCGGCAGCACCGCACCTGCCAGTTCATTACCGCGCACCAAACCGCCCAGCAGGCTGCGCTTGCCGTGGCATTCGGTGCAGTGGCCCAGTCCGTGGACCAGGTACTCGCCGCGTGCCAGACCGAGCGTAGCGGGGGCGTTGACTCCGCCGCCGCCCACCATGGGGCTTGCCCCGTCAGGCCCCAAGCTTGCCGGCTGCGGCCAAAAATACAGCGCCCGCCACACCGCCAGTGCCGCCTGGGTGTTAAACGGCCAGGCCAGTGGCGATGCGGAATTGGCGCGCGCCGACGGGGTTACCGTTTGTAAATAGGCAAACAGGGCGTCAGCGTCGGCCCGGCTGACGCGGGTGTAGCTGGTGTAGGGAAAGGCCGGTGATAGGCGCCGTCCGTCCCGACTTTTGCCATGGTGCAAAGCGCGCCAGAAGTCGCTAGCGCTCCATTGGCCTATGCCTTGGGTCGGGTCGGGTGTGATGTTGGTCGACACCACGGCCCCAAACGGCGTCTCGATGGCGCGTCCTCCGGCAAAGGGCGCTCCACCCGGTGTGGTGTGGCACAGCGCGCAATTGCCGATGCGGGCCAGATAGGCGCCGTGTTCCAAAGACGGTGCGGCGCTGGCGTCCGAGTGGGCTGCGTTGGCGCTGGTGCGTTCGTGCCAGGCATCTGCGGCCCAAAACACCCACACACAGGCCGCTACCAGCAGGGCGCCGATCGCACCTGAGGTGCGGCGCAACCAGGGCTCCCGATGGGCTTGGGCATTCCCCTGCGCACCTGCTTGGCGGTTTGGTGCGCTGGTCATGGCGCGCTGCCGCATTCGATGGCGCTGGCGCCCGTGGATAGCGCCGGTCGTTGGGCCACGGCGCCCGACGCCTTGGGCACAGTCTGGCTGGCTAGCCAGCTGGTGACGGCGTGCACATCGGCGTCGTTCAGGCCTTTGGCGATGCGCGCCATGCAGTCGGGTGCCTGTGCCCGGCGCTGCCCGGTTTGCCAGCCGCCCAGCTGCGCGTTGAGGTAATCGCGCGGCAGGCCCAGCAGGCCGGGGGTGCTGGGCTGCACGCCGGTTAGAGCCGTGCCGTGGCACTGGGTGCAAGCCGGGATGTTCAGGGCGCGGTCCCCTTGGGTTGCCAGTGTGTGGCCCCGCGCCAGCATGGCAGGGTCTGTGCCCTGGGCCACAGGTGGCGGGTAGGGCACCTCCAGCGCAGAAAAGTAGTTTGCGATCTCCTGCAGGTAGGCGTCGTTCAGCGTGGCCAGCAGCCCCTGCATCGGGGCGTAGTGGCGACGCCCATCCTGGAAGTTGCGCAGTTGGTTGACCAAGTAGCCAGCAGGCTTGCCCGCCAGGCGGGGGTAGTAGCCATCAGGCCCGGATTTGCCTTGCGGGCCATGGCATCCGGTGCAGGCCAGCGTGCGCTGGGCCATGCTGTCTTCCCATGCCGCCTGGGCGGGCAAGGCTGTTGCCCACACGACCCACAGCCATACGACGCAAGTGATAGATGAAAGCCCATGGCGGGCGCGGAAAAAGGGGACAACACTCGCACATCGCATGCGAGCGATTTTAGTCCGCAGCCGGGTCGGTAACTGCCTTAGTCGACCCAGACCACGGCGCGCCCCTGGCGCAGCCAGGCATCGAAATGGGACGCGTAGGCGTCTTCGATCTGGTTGCGTTTGACCTTGAAGGTGGGCGTGACAAAGCCGTTTTCCGGCGTCCACAAGACGCTGACCACCGCCAGCAGGTCCAGCCGCTCGTGGTGATCGAGCCGAGCGTTCACGCTTTGCAGATGCTGCTCCAGCGACTGGGTTAGCGCCGCGCGGGCCACCGGGTCGGCGCAGCGCGTGGCTGCGTCCTGCGACAGCATCACCACCGCCAGCGGTTGCGTCAGGTTGGCGCCGGTCACAGCGCAGGCCTCGATGTCGGGGTGTGTGACGAGCAGGTCCTCAATGGGCGCGGGCGCCACGTACTTGCCTTTGCTGGTTTTGAAAATGTCTTTCACCCGACCGGTGATGCTGAGTTGGCCCCGGGCATCGCAGCGGCCTTTGTCCCCGGTGCGCAGCCAGCCGTCGGCCGTCAAGGCGAGTGCGCTTTGTTCCGGGTTGTTGAAATAGCCTTGCATCAGCGCCGGGCATCGCATCTGAACCTCACCGGTGTCGGGGTCAATGCGGCTGTCTACCCCCTCGTAGGGCAGTCCAACGGTGCCCACACCAGAGCCGCCGGGCAGCGTGGAGTGCGATACGCCGCAGTTTTCGGTCATGCCATACACCTCAATCAGATCAAGGCCGAGTTTGCGGAAAAAAGCCAGCACGTCGGCCGGCATGGGCGCCGCCCCCCCGGCCGCGAGCCGGCATTGGTCCAGGCCCAGGCCGCCCAGAATTTTGCGCCGCACCAAACGGCCCAGCAGGGGAATACCCAGCAGCCGGTTCAAACGCGCCTCAGGCATTTTTTCGAACACGCCTTGCTGAAACTTCACCCACAGGCGTGGCACCGAGAAAAAGATGGTCGGTCGGGCGCGCTGCAGATCGGCCAAAAAGGTGTCCAGGCGCTCGGCAAAAAAGACGTGGCCGCCGTAGCGCAATGAGGCTTGCTCTACCAGCATGCGCTCGGCCACGTGGGCCAGTGGCAGGTAGGAGATAAAGCGGTCTGCGTCCGACACCGAGATGCGCCGGGTGGCGCTGGCCAGGCCCCAGGCCATGGCGCCAAAGGTTTGCACCACGCCTTTGGGGTGGCCGGTGGTGCCGGAGGTGTAAATGATGGTGCAAATAGTGTCGGCGCTGGTCTGGGGCGTACCGGCCAGGGGCGTGTTGTTGCGCAGTAGCCCGTCCCAATGCAAGGCGGCCGCGCCAGCTGGTGCCAGCGGCAAGGCCACCAGCGCCACCGATTCGGGCGCGCTGGCCAGGCTGGAGCTGTCATCCATCTTGCCGACAAAGCAGGCCCGCGCTGCGCTGTGCTTCAGGATATAGGCCAGGGCCTCGCCGTTGAAGGTGGGGTAGATTGGCACTGACACATGGCCGGCCATCAAAATCGCCAGGTCAGCCAACACCCAGTGCGCGCTGTTCTTGCCCAAAATCGCCACCCGGCTGCCCGCCGGCCAACCCTGGGCTTGCAGCCACGCAGCTATGCGGCGCACCTGGTCGGCGGCCTGCGCCCAGCTGATGTCTTGCACCTGTCCCATGCCCAAGGGCTGGGTGAGGTAGATGCGGTCCGGGGTAGTTTGTGCCCAGTGGCACAGGCGCTGCACCGGAAAATTGGCGGCGTCCACCGTAATTGCTGCGGGGTTCATGGCGTTGGGTCCTCCAAATTTAGTCGCATTCTGGGCGCCCAAGCGGCCAAGGCGCAAGGGGTATTCACCCTAGGTCCGACCCGTGCAGGGGCGCTGGTCGTACCAGAGCGCGGGGTGGTTTGCCGGGGATGCTGCGACAATCCGCCTTCGTATTTTTTGCATTTTTCGCAACGTCAGGTTTTCTCCTTCATGTCCAGTACTTCCGTTTTTCCCGTCCGCCCGGCCGTTTTGCGCGACGCGCGCGCCATTGCCGAACTTCACAACGCCACCGTTCAAGACGCTTACCGGGGCTTGCTGGGCGATGTGCCGGTGCCGCTCATGGCGCTGGACAAACGCCAGGCCTATTGGCGTGAGGCCATTGAATACGCCGAGCCCCAGGTGCACGTGGCGCTGCACGGCGAGCGCATCGTCGGCTTTGTCGGCTTTGACCGCAGCCGCGACGAGGGCACCAAGCCCACCATGGGCGAGATTTGGTCGATTTACGCCGATGCCGACTTTGTCGGCCTGGGTGTGGGCCTGTCGCTGTGGGACGCCGCGCGTGAGGGTTTGATGGAAGAGGGTTGCACCGACGTCAGCGTCTGGCTGCCCCTTGCCAATGAGCGCGCGATGCAGTTTTTTACCAATGCCGGTTTCAAACGCGAAATGCCCAGCGCCAAGACCGTGTCCATAGGCGGAGTCAAGATCGAAGAAATCCGGCTCAAGCGCCCGCTGGCCTGAGCCAGTGGCCCCAATGGGGCCATTTACAGCTTTTTGACCACCACACTACCGATCGAATAGCCCGCGCCAAACGAGCAAATCACGCCGACCTCGCCCGGGGCGATATCGGCCTTGTGACGGTGAAAGGCGATGATGGAACCGGCAGAGGCGGTGTTGGCGAACTCGTCCAAAATCACCGGCGCCTCTTCACGCGTGGCGTCGCGCCCCAACAATTTGCGGCTGATGAACTGGTTCATGGACAAATTGGCCTGGTGCAGCCAAAAGCGGCGCACGTCGGCCGGCGTGTAGCCCAGCGACTCCAGGTGCCCGGCGATGTGGTCGGCGGCCATCGGGCAGACTTCCTTGAAAACCTTGCGGCCTTCCTGGCGAAACAGCTGGTCGCGCTCGTCGGGGTCGCGGTCTTCGGCGCGCGACATAAAGCCCTGGTTGTTGCGGATGTTGTTGGAAAACGTGCTCAGGAGCCGCGTGCCCAAAATCTCAAAGGCGCCAGCCGGTGCCAAATCCAGCCGTTCCACCAAAATGGCGGTGCACACGTCGCCAAAGATGAAGTGGCAATCGCGGTCTTTCCAGGCCAGGTGCGCCGAGGTGATTTCGGGGTTGACCACCAAAATCGCCCGCGCCTGCCCGGTGCGCACCGCATTGACCGCCAGCTCCATCGCAAATGTGGCTGAGGAGCAGGCCACATTCATGTCAAAGGCGTAGCCGTTGATGCCCAAGGCGGTTTGGATTTCCACGCCCATGGCGGGGTAGGGCCGCTGCATATTGGCCGCAGCGCAAATCAGCCCGTCCACGTCGGCGGCGGTTTTGCCCGCCGCGTCGAGCGCGGCCTGTGCGGCCAGCACACCGATCTCGGCCATCATGGAAATTTCGGAATCCGGGCGGGGCGCAAAACGCGGTCGCATGCGGCTGGGGTCTAGCACGCCTGCCTTGTCCATCACGTAACGGCGCTGGATGCCTGAGGCTTTTTCGATGAACTCCACGCTCGAATCGGTCAGCGCGGCATGGGTTCCAGCGGCGATCTCTATGGCGTAGCGGCTGTTCTCCAGGGCCGCAAACTGGTTGTAGGCCTCCACCAGCTCCGCATTGGTAATGGTTTGGGGCGGCGTAAACAGGCCGGTACTGCTGATGGCGACACGGTGCATGGGGGATGTCTCTCTGGTTTGAATCGGTAGGAGGATTATCCATAGGCCCTTTGGCGCGCTACCTGGCGCCCGCGCCCACCTCGGCTGCGTTGAATAACCACATCCCTTTTGTTTTTCAAAATGTTTTATGTGAATATTGTAAAAATGATGAATATAATGTTTTAACTATGAATAACAGCTTGCACACGCCTCCATTCCCTACTGATGCCTCGTACTTCGCCGCGCACGAGCCGACGGCGGTGTGTGCCAACCAAGCGCTGGCACGCATGCGGGACCAGGGCCTGCAGCCGGTACCGCAGAATTTTGAGCTCTGGTACGCCTATTACGCGCAGTCCAATTTGGACGTGGTGCGTACCATCGACTCACTGGGGGCCGACCCGCAGGCGCTCACCGACCAGCGCTGTGGCGCCATCCACCAAGAGTTTTTAAGCAACGCGCGTGAGGGGGAGGTCGCGCGCCAGGCCAGCGCCACCATCCAGGCCACGATTGACGGCTTTAGCAGCCGCCTGGAGCAGGCAAAAACCGCCACTGGGCACTACCATGGTGCGCTGGAAGAGGCCGCGCGCACCCTTAGCCACACCGACAACGTGGTGGCCATGCGTACCACCTTGCAGTCGGTGCTGGACAGCACCGGCGACATGATCGCGCACAACCAGCGACTCGCAGCCGAACTCGAGCGCTCGGCCCAGGCCATGCAGCAGCTCCAAGGCGAGTTTGAACAGGTGCGCAAGCAGTCGCTCACCGACGGCTTGACCGCACTGCCCAACCGCAAGGCCTTTGACGCCGAGCTTCAGCGCCTGTGGCAAGACACCAGCGCACAGGGCGCGGCTTTTTGCATGCTGATGGTGGACATAGACCACTTCAAAGTATTCAACGACACCTTTGGGCACTTGGTGGGCGACGAGGTGTTGCGTATCGTCGCCCGCACCTTGCAAGAGGGTTTGGCTGCGGGCGAGATGGCTGCGCGCTATGGCGGCGAAGAATTTGCCGTTCTGTTACCCGGGCGCGACTTGCAAGCCGGACTTGCGCAGGCCAACGCCTTGCGAACCCAGGTGCACAACATGCTGCTGACGCGCCGCGCCACAGGTGAAAAAATTGGTCGGGTGACGGTCTCGGGCGGTGTGGCCCAGTGCTGCGTACCCGAGTCAGCGCAGACTCTGGTGGCGCGGGCCGATAGCGCTTTGTACGAGGCCAAAAAAAACGGCCGCAACCGCATCGCCAGCGCCGCCGCCTAAGCAGCTGCCACAGCCACGCCTACGCAGCCAAGGCCTGGCGCACAAAGTCCAGCCGGTCTTGGCCGAAAAACAGCTGATCACCCACAAAAAAGGTCGGCGCACCAAACGCACCGCGTGCGACGGCTTCTTCGGTGGTGGCCACCAGTTGGGCTTTGACCTCGGGGTCCGACACCAGTGCCATAAACGCCTCGGTGCCAAAGCCCGCAGCCGCCAGCACTTCGCCCAGCACGGCGGGGTCGCCCATATTGCGTGGCTGCACCCACATGGCCTGGAAGACGGCGTCCACATAGCGCATGAGCGCCTGTGGGTCGCGCATTTGAATACCGGTGGCGCCGCGCATCAGCGTCAGGGTGTTGATAGGAAAGTGGGGGTTGTGCGCAAAGGGCACACCGTAGCGTGTGGCAAAGCGCGCGATGTCGGCGCCCATCCAGCGGCCTTTGGCTGGCACCGTCACCGGGCTGGCGTTGCCCGTGGCCTTGAACACGCCGCCCAGTAGCATGGGCCGGTAAACCACCTTGGCGCCGGTATCCAAGGCTAACTGGGGCAGTTGTGTGTGCGCCAGGTAAGTGGTGGGGCTGCCAAAGTCAAAGAAAAATTCCACGGTGTTTTGCATACAAGCTCCTTGTTTGTTGGGGCGAGGGTTTGGGTGCGTCTACCAGTTTTCTATCCAAGGGCGCAAATCCAGTTCGTGCGTCCAGGCGCTGCGCGGCTGCCGGTGCAGTTGCCAGTAGGCCTCGGCGATGTGGTCGGGGTTGAGGATGCCGTCCTGGTCTTTGAGGGCGTAGCGCGCCGGAAAGTTTTCGGCAATGAACTGGGTGTCTATGGCGCCGTCAATCACCGCGTGCGCCACGTGGATGCCCTGGGGCCCTAGCTCGCGCGCCATGCTTTGCGCCAGCGCCCGCAGAGCGTGCTTGGCCCCGGCAAACGCTGAAAACCCGGCCGCGCCGCGCAGGCTGGCGGTGGCGCCGGTAAAAATAATCGTGCCCTGGCCGCGCTTGAGCATCGCTTTGGCCACCTCGCGGCCCATTAAGAAGCCTGCCAGCGCGCCCATTTCCCACACCTTGCGGTACACGCGCTCGGTGGTGTCTGTCACCGAGAACCGCACATTGGCGCCGATGCTGAACACCGCTACCGCAAGAGGCGCCATGTCACGCTCAATGCCTTCTACCAGCGCC
>CANHZG010000109.1 GCA_947464995.1 Comamonadaceae bacterium
CGCCCTACCAGGCCCGGGTCACCTTCGAGGGCGGCGGAGGCGCCACCGGCTGGAACGCACCCAGGACCGCGCCGTGGTTTGAGCAGACGCTCCACGCCGCGTCCCGGGCTCACTTTGGCGCGCCTTGCGGCTACATCGGCCAGGGCGGCACCATTCCGCTCATGAATATGCTCAGCATCGGCTTTCCCAAAGCGCAGATGATGGTCTGCGGCGTGCTCGGCCCCAAGAGCAACGCCCACGGGCCCAATGAGTTTTTGCACGTGCCCTATGCCAAAAAGCTCACCGCCGCAGTGGCCCAGGTGATCGCCAGCTTTCCCTGAAAACCCTGCCACGCACTCCTTGAAAGCTTCGCCATGACCACCGCGCACCTGTCCGAAATCACCACCCCCCACGGCGCCACGCTGGCGCTGCGCGACTGGCCCCTGCCCGAGGGCGCCACGCCGCGCGCGCTGGTGCTCATCGTCCACGGCCTGGGCGAGCACAGCGGGCGCTACGAGGCCGTGGCGCAGCAGCTCAATAGCTGGGGCTTTGCGGTGCGCGCCTTTGATTTGGGCGGCCACGGCCGATCCAGCGGCGAGCCCGGCAGCCTGGCCGACGACAACCGTCTGCTCGACGACCTGGCCTTGGTAATGGACCGCAGCCGCGCGCTCCTGGCGCCGGGCGTGCGGTTGGTGTTGCTGGGCCATAGCCTGGGCGGCTTGATTGCGGCGCGCTTTGTGTCGCTCAAACTGCGCCCGGTGGACGCGCTGGTCTTGTCCAGCCCGGCGCTGGACCCAGGCCTGAACGCTTTCCAGAAATTGCTGTTGGCAACCCTGCCCAAGATCGCGCCCAATTTGCGGGTGGGCAATGGACTGGACGCCAACTACCTGTCCCACGACCCGGCCGTGGTCGCCGCCTACCGAGCCGACCCCCTGGTGCACGACCGCATTAGTGCCCGGCTGGCCCTGTTTATCGCCCAGGCAGGTGCGCAAACCCGGGCGCTGGCTGCCCAGTGGACGGTGCCCACGTTGTTGCTCTACGCCGGGCAAGACCGGCTGGTCAATCCGCAGGGCAGTCGCAGCTTCGCCAAACAGGCCCCGGCGGATGTGGTCACAAGCCAGTGCTTTGAGGATCTGTACCACGAGATATTCAACGAACAAGACGCTGCGCCGGTGTTTGCGGCTTTGCAACAGTGGCTGGCGCCGCGGTTTGGGGGCTGAGCAGGAAAACCGCGTTGGCGATGCAATAGTTTGCCCACTCTCTCCCCCAACCCCTCTCTCGCCCAGCGGGCGAGAGAGGGGGGCCAACAGCCACATTTGATTTTGTTGCGCCGGCTAGCCTTCTACAGACGTAGCGCCAGCGACGTGTGCACGCGGCGACCGTGGCCGGTGATGCCCTAGCCGAAGCGACGAAACCAAATGTTGACTTCGCTCCCCCTTTCCGCCCCGTTGGGGGTGGAAAGGGGGTCGGGGGGATAGGGGGGGTAAAGCGAAAGAGTTGTCTTGAAAGCTAAACCAGCAGTGCCAGCGCGGTAAGCGCCGCAGTTTCAGCGCGCAGCACCCGCGCACCCAAGGACACGGCGGCAAAACCGCAGGCCAGCGCCGCGTCTTCTTCTGCCGCACTCAAGCCGCCCTCGGGGCCGGACAAAAAGACCACCGCGTGCACAGCCTCGGCCCTGAGCCGCTCGCGCAAGGGGCGTGAGCCGTCGCGCAGCGACAGCAGCAGCCGCGCAGGCGGGTTCTTGCCATCGCCGTCGGTGCCACCGTCTGGCAAAGCCCGCAGCCAGTGCCCCAACGTCGCCACCGGATGCACCACAGGCACGCGGTTACCGCCACACTGCTCGCAGGCCGATACCGCCACGCTTTGCCAATGGGCGGTTTTCTTGTCGGCGCGCTCGCCCGAGAGGCGCAGCACGCTGCGCTCGCTCATCAGCGGCTGGACGCTTGCAACGCCGAGTTCGGTGGCCTTTTCAACCAGCCAGTCCATCCGGTCGTTAGCCGGCATGGCCAGCGCCAGGTGCACCGCGCGCGCGGGTTCACGCTCCACCGCCTCGTGGGCGCCCACTTGCACCTGCACATAGCTGCGCCCCATCTGTGTCACCGTGGCGGCAAACTCGCCGCCCGGGCTGCTGGCGCTGTTGCCCATTTCCCAACCCGGGCCGTAGTTAAACAGGGTGATGCCGTCACCGGGCTGCAGGCGCAGCACCTGCACATGGCGCGCCGCTCCGGCGGGCAGCTCGAGCAACTCACCCGTGTGCAGCGGTGCCGGGCAAAAAAAGCGCGGCATGTTCAAGCGGCACCGGGGCTGGGGCCAAAGCCAAAGACATTGGGCTCTTCGATGCCCTCGATCTTGTCAATCAGGCGCAGCAGGGGTTTGAGTTCGCGGTAGCGGGCGCAGGTGGCGCGGATGTAGGTAATAAAGCGCGGCGTGTCGGCCAGGTATTGGGGCTTGCCGTCGCGCAAGGTCAGGCGGGCAAAAATGCCCGCCACCTTGAGGTGGCGCTGCAAGCCCATCCATTCCACCGCGCGGTAAAAGACGCCAAAGTCATCGCCCACCGGCAAACCCGCATGGCGCGCCTTTTGCCAGTAACGCACGGTCACGTCGAGGCAAAAGTCCTCATCCCAGCTCAAAAACGCATCGCGCATCAGGCTGGCAATGTCATAGGTAATAGGGCCGTAAACCGCGTCCTGGAAATCGAGCACACCCAGGGCGCTGCCGCTGTGGCGGGCCACTCGATTTGCCGCCGGGCCGCCCCAAGGCAAATCAGCCCCCTCGGGGGGCAGCGCAGTACGCGCAGCGACAAGCGTGCGGGCCACCTCGCCAGCGCCGGGCCGCCCCAAGCTGGCGTGCGCCCCCTCGGGGGGCAGCGCAGCACACGCAGTGGCAAGCGTGGGGGCCATTAAATTCCTGGGCATGAAATCCCGGTGCACGTAGACGCTGGGCCAGGCCAGGTTCTCGACAATGATGGTCTCAAAAGCCGCGTCAAGCACCTTGCGTTGCGCTGCGTCCAGCATCACCTGGCGATGCTGCGCGATGTACCACTGCGGAAACAGCTCCACCTCCCGGCGCAGAAGTGCACGGTCGTAGGGCGGCAGAACACCAGGACATGAGGCTTTTTGCCATGTAATGAGAATGTCGACCGCCTGCAAATACAAGTCCAGCGGCGGTGGAGCGGCAGGATCAATGACCTGCATCATGGTTCGCGCGCCCAAATCGGTGAGCAACATGAAACCATGGGCTTCCTGCCAATCGAGTACTTGCGGCGCAAGCAATTGGGCGCTGTGCAGCAGCTGCGCGACCTGCACAAAGGGTGCGCAGTTTTCCTTGTCAGGCGGGGCGTCCATGATGACCAGGCTCTCACCGTAACTGCCGCCCAGGGTATCAATGCGTAAATAGCGGCGGAAGCTGGCGTCGGCCGAGGCCGGGCGCAGGCTGGTCGTATTGAGGAAAAAGCGGGGCTGTAGGCTGGCCAACCACGCATTGAAGTGCGCTTGGCGCTGCGGCTCAGCCCAGGACACAGGCGCCGGAGCAGGGGAAATGAGGGAATGGGGGCTCATGGATAATCCATTGTCTATCTTTTTGTGTCTGAGCCCTTTACATCCATGCCCTATTTCGAGAACGGCGTCGTTCGGTCGCGCCGCACGCTACAGGCCAGGGGCGCGGGCTATGGGCTGGTCGGAATCGTGGTGTTGGGCCTGGGTGCCGCAGCACAGGCGCAGGAAGCCGAGCAGCCAAGCTCGGTACTTCAATCCAGTGCGCGCCCAAACGAGCGCATCAACCCGGAGCAGGCGCGTAAAGCACCGATTTTTTTGCAAGCTGACCGCCTGCAGAGCCAGGCGGATTTGGAGTCTGTTGCCGAAGGCGACGCCGTGCTGCGCAAGGCCGGCACGGTGATTCGCGCTGACCGGCTGGAATACGACCAGGCAAGCGACCAGGCGCGCGCCACGGGCAACGTACATATCAAACGCAACGGCAACACCTATGAAGGCCCCTACATGGAGCTCAAGGTCGACGCTTTTGAGGGCTTTTTTACCGAGCCGCGCTACACGTTCATACAAAACGGCTCGCATGGACAGGCGCAGCGCGCCGATTTCCTGGACAACACCCATTTGACGGTTCACCAAGCCAGCTACACCACCTGCAGGCGCAAGCCCGGCCCCGATTGGGTACCCGACTGGGTGTTGAACGCCGCGCAGATCGATCTAGACAACGATGAGGACATTGGTCAAGCACAAAGCGCCTACCTCAGCTTCAAGGGCTTTCCCATCATGCATGTGCTTCCGATCAGCTTTCCGCTGTCGGAAAAGCGAAAATCTGGCCTGCTACCGCCGACCATTGGCCTGGACAACGGCAACGGGCTGGAGCTGACCACCCCCTACTACATCGACATTGCACCCAACCGCGACGCCACCGTGACGCCCACGTTCATGACCGCGCGCGGCGTCAACATAGGAACCGAGTTTCGCTACCTCGAGCCACGCTACGCGGGCTCGGCGCGCTTGAGCTACATGCCACAGGATTTGTTGCGGGGCAGCGACCGCTGGGGCACCTCCCTCACCCACAACGGCAGCGTGGACTCGCCCATCGGGGCTATGGGCGTGGTGGCCAATATCAACCGGGTTAGCGACAACAACTACTGGCGCGATTTCACCACCGGCAGCCCGGTGGTGGCATCGAGCACGCTGGCCGGTGGCACACAAAGACTGCTGCCCGCCGACCTGAGTGCCACCTGGGGGCGGGGCGATTTTTCGTCGGCCGTCAAAGTGCTGAAATGGCAAACCCTGCAAGACGTGACCGCGCCCATCACCCCACCCTACGATCGCGTGCCCCAGTGGGGCGCCCGCTATGCCCAAAGCAATGTCCATGGTTTGGACTGGTCGTTGGACGGCGACTTTACGCAGTTTGAGTCCGACCGGGCACTGACACGACAACCCAATGCGCAGCGCAGCTTTGCCTGGGCCCAGGCCAGCTACCCCGTGATCGGACCTGCCGGGTTTCTTACACCCAAGCTGCAATTGCACACCACCAGTTACGCGTTTGACGCCATTTACAAAGGCACCCAAAGCGCCGCCAGCACGGTGCCCACCTTCAGTTTGGACACCGGCTTGGTGTTTGAGCGCCAAACACAGGTCTTGGGGCAGTCGGTGCTACAGACCCTGGAGCCGCGGGTCTTTTATGTCTACTCGCCTTTTGTGGACCAGTCTGGGCTGCCCAATTACGACACCGGCGCCAACGACTTCAACTTTGCAACCATTTATACCGAAAACGCCTACGTGGGGCACGACAAAATTTCCGACAACAACCTGCTCACTCTGGGCCTGACGACGCGGTATTTGGATGGCGCCAGTGGTGCGCAATTGGCAAGCTTTGGCGTCGCACAGCGTTTGCGCATCCAAGAGCAGCAGGTCACCGGTGCGGCAGCCGGTTTGAGCGACATTTTGCTGGGTGCGGCATTGAATATCGACAGCCATTGGGTGCTGGACTCGACAGTGCAATACAACAGCAAAGCCAACCTATCCGAGCGCGCCGTCATCGGCGCGCGCTACAACCCAGGAAACTACCGCGTGCTCAACCTCGCGTACCGGTTTCAACGGGAGCAAAGCGAGCAGATCGACACCAGCTGGCAGTGGCCCTTGAATGATTTTTGGGGTGACCGGGGCAGCGACCTGGGCGCCGGACGCGGCCAAGGCGAGGGCCGCTACTACGGCATCGGTCGACTGAACTACAGCCTAAACGAAGGGCGACTGGTCAACACCGTATTAGGGCTCGAGTACGATGCGGGCTGCTGGATTTCCCGTGTGGTGTTGGAGCGGGTTCAGACCAGCACCGACAGCGCGACCGCACGTTTGATGTTTCAGCTGGAGTTTGTCGGGTTTACCCGCCTTGGTCTGAGCCCCCAACAGACCCTGACTTCCAATATTTCCCGCTACCAAAACCTGCGCGACAACGGCAGCTCGGCCAGTCGATTCAGCAATTACGATTAAGCACCATGAACCTGTTTTTTGGGGCCCTTGCCCTTTTCGCCCTGTCGTTAGGGGCCGCCACCGGCGCGTTGGCGCAAACCGAAACATCGGGAGACTTCATTGTGGCCTTGGTGAATTCGGAGCCCATTACCAACGCCGAACTCGATCTGCAGATCAAACAACTAGTGGAGCAACGCAGCCAACAAGGTGCACCTCTGGCGCCAGCGTCCGAACTGCGCGCTGGCGTGCTTGAGCGCATGGTCAACGAACGTGTGCAACTGCAACTGGCGCGCGATACAGGCGTGCGTGCCGATGCGGCAGCCATCGACCAAGCCGAAGTCAATTTGGCAAACCAAAACCAAATGGATGTAGCCCAATTTCGCCAGGCATTAGAAAAACGCGGCATCCCACCAAGCACCTTGCGCGGCCAGCTGCGCGACCAAATTTTGCTCAGCCGCTTGCACGAGCGCGAAGTCGACTCGCGCGTGCGCATCACGGACGTGGAGGTCAACAATGCCTGGCTGGCGCGCCAAGCGGCCATCGACGACCCCTTGGCCCAAGAAATCAACTTGGCACAGATTCTGATTGCCGTACCCGAGAACCCCACGCCCGCCCAGGTGGCCCAGGCACAAGCCGCCGCACAACAGGTGGCGGCGCGGGTGCGTAGCGGAGAGGCCTTTGAAGCGCTGGTGCAACAGCTCTCGGCGGCAGACCGCAAAAACGGCGGCCAACTGGGTTTGCGCCGCGCCGACCGCTACCCGCCAAGCTTTGTCGCCGCCACCCAGACCTTGGCCGTGGGTGGAGTGTCCGACTGGGTGCGCTCTGACGCCGGGTTTCACCTGCTCAAGGTGGTCGATCGCCGCGCACCAGAACTGGTGCAAAGCGTCACGCAAACGCGGGCCCGCCATATTTTGTTGCGCCCCGGTGCGCAACTCAGCCAAGCCCAGGCCCTGGCACGTCTGGCGGCCGAGCGGGACAAGATCGTGGGCGGACGGAGCGCTTTTGAGGCGGTTGCGCGCGATATCTCGCAAGACGGCAGCGCCGCCCAAGGCGGCGATTTGGGCTGGGCCACGCCGGGCATGTACGTGCCAGAGTTTGAGCAGGTGCTCGATCGCCTCAAGCCCGGTGAAATCAGCCCACCCACGGTGTCACGTTTTGGCGTGCACCTGATGCAAGTGCTCGAGCGCCGACGTGTCGATCTGACCCCGGCACAGGTGCGCGAAGGCCTGCGCAATGAGCTGCGAGCCAAACGCACCGAAGAAGCCTATGCGGCCTGGGAGCGCGACCTGCGGGCGCGCGCATTTGTCGAAATCCGCGAACCGCGCTAATCCAGGCGGCGGGCCTGGCGCCCAGCGCGACCGCATTACCGTATCTGGAATTTCATGCAACACATTGCGCGCAAGCGGTTTGGACAACACTTTTTGTCGGATGGCGGCATCATCGATGCCATCGTGGACGCGATTGCACCAGTGCCGGGCCAGCACGTAGTGGAAATTGGCCCCGGCCTGGCCGCGCTGACCCAACCCCTGACAGAACGCCTGGGCGCCTTGACGGTGATCGAGCTCGACCGCGACCTCGCACAGCGCCTGCGCGCGCACCCCCAGTTGCGGGTGATCGAGTCTGATGTGCTGCGGGTGGACTTTGGCCAGTTGGCATCCCAACCCTGGCCGGGTGATGCGGCAGACACTGCGCAAAAAATGCGGATCGTCGGCAACTTGCCCTACAACATTTCCACCCCTATTCTTTTCCATCTGCTGAAATCTGTGGGGCTGGTGCAAGACCAGCATTTCATGCTCCAAAAGGAAGTAATTGACCGCATGGTGGCCGCACCCGATACGTCCGACTTCAGCCGCCTGAGCGTGATGCTGCAATGGCGCTACGCCATGGAAGACGTTTTGTTTGTGCCCCCGCAGAGCTTTGATCCGCCCCCGCGTGTGGACAGTGCCGTGGTGCGAATGGTGCCGCTAGAAGCGCCACCAGTGATCGATGTGGCGCTGTTTAGCGAGCTGGTACAAGTGGCCTTCAGCCAGCGGCGCAAACTCATTCGCCACACCCTGGGGCGATGGCTGGAAGCGCGTAACTTTGGTGGTAGTTTTGACCTGCAACGCCGAGCGCAAGAAATCCCGGTGGCAGAGTTTGTGGCGCTGGTCCAGCAGCTCTAAGTCGGCGCCCAACCCAGGCGGCTCAGCTTGGTTCGCGTATCTGGTTGGCTAAAGCTGCCTGGCTGCGTTCGCGCTGAAAATTGGCTTCCATCTGACCTTTAGCCGAGGCATATTGCACTGGCCAGGGCTGCACCTGGTAGCCGATCTTGGCCGCCTCGGTCAGTGTCCAGGCTGGGTTGGCCAGATGCGGTCGCGCCACCGCACACAAATCGGCACGGCCCGCCGCGATGATGCTGTTGACATGGTCAGCCTCGCTGATCGCGCCCACGGCCATGGTGGCAATAGCCGCCTCCTGGCGGATGCGGTCGGCAAACGGGGTTTGGAACATGCGGCCATACACCGGTTTCTCTTGCTTGCTAACCTGGCCCGAAGAACAATCAATCAGGTCGACCCCCGCTGCCTTGAAGGCGCGTGCAATCCGGACCGCATCATCGGGCGTGGTACCGCCGTCGACCCAGTCAGTTGCCGAAATGCGCACCGACATGGGCCGCTCCTGCGGCCAGGCAGCGCGCACTGCGGCAAACACTTCTAGCGGATAGCGCAGGCGGTTTTCCAGGCTGCCACCATACGCGTCGTCACGCCGGTTGGTCAGGGGCGAAATGAAACTCGACAACAAGTAGCCATGGGCGCAGTGCAACTCCAGCCAGTCCACGCCAATAGCCGCTGCCTCTCGGGTGCTGGCGACAAAGTCTGCCGTCACACGGTCCATGTCGGTACGCGTCATGGCGCGTGCAGTTTGGCCCAGGCCGCTCAGGTATTGCTGCGGCGAGGCCGAGATCAACGGCCAGTTGCCTGCCTCCAAGGCTTGGTCAATGCCATGCCAGGCCAGTCGGGTGGAGCCTTTGGCTCCGGCATGGCCCAGTTGCATAGCGAACTTGGCGTCGCTGTGTTGGTGCACCCAGTCCACGATGCGCGCCCAGGCCGCAGTGTGTTCGGGCGCGTACAGGCCTGGGCAGCC
>CANHZG010000110.1 GCA_947464995.1 Comamonadaceae bacterium
AAATCCCTGCGGCAGGCTCCAGCGCAGCTCCAGGTTGACCATCTGCCCCAGCGCGCCCCCGCCTTCGCTGCTGGGGTAGGCACGCACGCCGTTGCTGCCGCCCAGGTAAAACTTGTCCGATGAATCCAGGTTTTTACTGGCCCATTGGCCACTCAGCGCAGCCCAGACCGACAGCGTAGGCCCCAGGTCTTGCTGGCGGCTCAGGTTGTAGCGCAGCTTGCCAAAACTGCCAGCGGCTTGCGTCGTTAGAGCGTCGGCGGCTAGGGTGGGCGACTTGCTGAGGTCGAGCTGACCCGAAGTAGCCACCAGTGAGAACGCGTTGTAGCCTGCGCCGCCCAGACCATCGAAGCTGCTGCCGCTCAAGCCCACGGTTAGGGCGCCGTTGCCGTAGTCCGACGCCGTGGCACCGCCCGAGACGTTGGTGTAACTCTTGTAATCGCCGCCCAGCGTGGCCGACAGGTTGGCGCTGCGGCTGCGCACCAGGGGGTAGCTCAGTTCCCAGCCCGAGGTATGGGACTGCCCGCTGGCGTTCAAGCTTTGGTAGGCCTCGGACACCAGGCGGTAGTCCATGTAAGAGGTATTGACGGACATTCGCCAGCCGTCGGCGCCCAACGGCAGGCTATAAGCCAAGCGAGCGTAGCGCGCGCCCTCGCTGGCCATGGCGTTGAGGTTGATGGCATCACCCCGCCCGCTGGGGCTGTTGATTGCCAGGGCCAGATTGGCGTGCACCGTGCCAGTGGACAACGACCCGGTGTTGTCCAGCGACGCGCTGCCGACGACGAAGGGCTTATCGACTAGTTGCAACACCAGGTCGGTTTGTCCGTCCTGGGCGCCCGGGGCCAAGTTGCCTGTCACGCTGATACCGGGCAAGTCATCGGCCAGCAGCAAGGCGCGTTCAATCGCGTCCACGCGCACAGGGGCACCGGCCTCTTGCTGGCGCTGCACCAGGTCGAGCACGCGCTGCGGGTCCACGCGCTGGCCCGGCAGTCCCAGCACCACGGCCTGTCCAAACACCGCCTCCACCACTACCACCGTGACTTCGCCTTGGGCAATGTCTTGCGCAGGCAAATAGGCTTGAACCACCAGGCCGCGCTTGCGGTACAGATCGGCCACGACGTCAGCGCTGCTTTGCAAGGCGGCATAGCCCAGCGGGCGGCCCACCAGGTGCGCCACGGCCGCGCGCAGCTGCGCATCGTCCAGGAGCGTGTTGCCCTGGAAAGTGAAGGCTTGCACCACCACAGTTGGCTCGCCTTGGGCGGGCACGATGTCCGGCGCCGCATCGGCGGCTGCACTAGGGCGCAGAGGGCGAAGCGGAAGGGCTGGCAGCTTGTCGCGCTCAATTTGCTGCTGCAACACACCCGCATCAGTGGGCGTCTTGGCCAACGCAGACAAAGGCAGCCAGCAGCCCAGCAAAGCGATAGCGTTTAGGACAAAAACACAAAAAACAAATTTATAGTCGTTTTTTGAGTTATTAACGATTTCGTTACGCATGGTGCCGTTTATAGGCACCGAAACGATTGTTAACTGACAAAACCTGATAAGGGCTGATGTTTCCTGACGTTTTCAGGACTTTCGGGCTACCTAAATTAAAAATATTTGTTATTTTTACTTTTTTGACATGTATATCGATCTTGGCAATTCGCCGAACGCGCCGGAACTAAATGCCGATTTCGCGGTGTACCAGCTGGTCGCCCACCGCCTGCAAGGCCTCCGCAGAGACCAACTCCGGAGCAATCTCGGACAAGGGCAGCAGCACAAAGGCGCGCTGCTGCATTCTGGGGTGGGGCACCGTGAGCGTACGGCTGCTGATCTGGGCGTGGCCATAAAGCAGCACATCCAAATCCAGCGTACGCGGCGCGTTGCGGTAAGGGCGTTCGCGCCCGGCGGCCAGTTCGATGGTTTGGAGTTCAGCCAGGAGGGCCGGGGCGCTCAAGGCGGTTCGCACCTGCACCACGGCGTTCACATAGTCTGGTCCACTCGATGCAATCGGCGCGCTGCGGTAGAGCGACGAAGCACACAACAATTGCGTCTGCGCTAAGGCACCAATCGATGCAATGGCGGCCCGCACCGTGGCAGGTGCTTCGCCTAGGTTGGCACCCAGGCCGATGGTGGCGACAACGGGATCGCGCATGGCCTCCAGCCGCTTTGGACGCCTGTCAATCGGCGGGGTGGTCAACGCGGGGGGCATTGGCGCCCTCACCCCCATCACCCGCACCGCTGCCAGCAGGACGACGGCGGCGGCGGCGCTTGGGGCGAGGGGCTTCGTCGTTGCCGTCGCCCGGTGCTGGCGATGCGCTATCAGTGGCTGAACGCTGCGCGCTCGCCACAGGCGCGGATGGCCCAGCTGCGCCCACAGAGCCGCCCTCGGGCGCCGGGGCGCGCTGGATTTTGGGCGCGCGCGGGCGTTTTTGTGTCTCCTGGCGCACCTGGTCCACCAGGTCTTCGCGCAGCTGGTCGTCGGCGGTACTGAACTCTTGCCACCAGTCGGCCAACACCTCATCGACTTCACCAATGTCGGAGCGCAGCCGCATGAAGTCAAACGCGGCACGAAAGCGCTCTTGTTCCACCAGACCAAAGGGCGCGCTGCCCACGCGTTTCTCGAACCGCGGCTGCATCATCCAGATCTCGCGCATGTCCCCGGCGAGCTTGCCCCGACCGGACACGTCGCCGATGTGTGCGTGGAACACGTCGTCGATGGCGTCTTGCAGCGCCGGGTGGCTGTGCTGGCGCTGGTTCAGGCGCGCGGCCCAACCGTCACGCACCTCGGCCCAGAGCACACAGGCGAGCAAAAAGCTAGGCGCCACGGCTTTGCCTTCGCCCACGCGACGGTCGGTGTCGACCAGCGCGGCGTTGACAAAAGGCGTGTCCGCCCGCTCCACCACCACGTCAAGCAGCGGGTAAATGCCACGCGCCAGGCCCAGCTTGCGCAACTGGGCAATGGACGCCAGCGCGTGCCCGGTTTGCAAGAGCTTGAGCATTTCATCAAACAAACGGCTTTGCGGCACGTCGGCCAGCAGCGGCAGGCATTTAACGATGGGCGCGGCGGTTTTGGGGTCGAACTTAAAACCCAGGGCGCTGAGCTTGGCGCCAAAGCGCACCGCGCGGATGATGCGCACCGGGTCTTCCCGGTAGCGTATAGCCGCGTCGCCAATCATGCGCAGGGTGTGGTTCTTGGCGTCTTTGAGGCCGTTGTGGTAGTCGACCACAATTTGCGTGGCCGGGTCGTAGTACATGGCGTTGATGGTGAAGTCGCGGCGCACCGCGTCTTCTTCTTGCGGGCCCCAGACGTTGTCGCGCAGCACGCGCCCAGTGGAGTCGACGGCGTGCTTCATACCGGCCAGTTCGCTTTTGCTGGTTTTCTCGTTACCCGCCACCTGTTCGGCGGCGGCGTTGTCCAGGTAGGCGCGGAAGGTGGACACCTCAATCACCTCGTGCTCGCGGCCCCGGCCGTGCACCACGTGCACGATGCGAAACCGCCGTCCGATGATGAAGGCGCGGCGAAACAAGCCCTTGACCTGCTCGGGCGTGGCGTCGGTGGCCACGTCAAAGTCTTTGGGGCGCAGGCCCAGCAGCAGGTCGCGCACCGCACCGCCCACGATGTAGGCCACAAAACCGGCTTGCTGCAGGGTGCGCACCACGCTGGCGGCGCGCTCGTCGACCAGGCTGACGTCAATGCCGTGGCTGCTCACAGGCACTTCGACGCGTTTGCCGAAGTTGGGTTTTCCTGGCGCTGCAGCGCCGCTGCCTGGCAGGCCCAGAAGCTTGCTGATGAATTTTTTGATCATATTTCCTTGTGGCGCTTGCGCTGCCTTGGCAGTGCTGGCCCGTCGGGGCCATCGGTGTGGCGCCTAGTTGAATAGGTCGAGTATGCGCCATCCGCGCGCCTGTGCAATGGCGCGCAGCGGCTCGTCGGGGTTGGTGGCCACCGGCACATTGGCCTTTTCCAAGAGCGGCAGGTCGTTGATGGAGTCCGAATAAAAGGTGCTGTGCACATCGGCCCAACCCAAGCCGCGCGCGGCCAGCCACGCCTCGACCCGCAGCACCTTGCCTTCGCGAAAGCTGGGAATACCGCGCACCTCGCCGGTAAACCATCCGCTTCCACCGGGCGCCATGTCACGCTCCAGGTCCACCGCCATCAGCTCGTCGGCGCCAAAGGCCTGGGCAATCGGTCGGGTGACAAACTCGTTGGTGGCGGTGACCACAATCACCGTCGCGCCTTCGTCCTTGTGCTGCTGCACCAATTGCATGGCCTGGGGTGTCAGCGCGGGCTCCACCACCGTGCGCATGTAGTCGGCGTGCGCAGCCAGGCTCAGCGCCTCGCCCTGGCGCACAAAGGCCGCGGTGGCAAAGCGTGCGTAGGCATAAATATCCAGAGTGCCGGCCTTGTACTGGGCGTAAAAGCGATCGTTTTGGCGGATGAACTCCACCGGGTCAGTCCAGCCACGCGCGGCGGTGAACTGGCCCCAGGTGTAGTCGGAGTCAATGGGCAAGAGGGTGTGGTCCAGGTCAAACAGGGCCAGCTTGGGCAGGGTCATGCGTTCTCCAGCATGGATTTCACAAGGGGAATGGTCAGTGCGCGCTGGGTTTGCAGAGCGTAGCGGTCCATGGCGTCGAGCAGTTGCATCAGGCTGCCCAGGTCGCGGCTGAAGCGGCGCAGGGTGAAGTCCATCACCTCGTCGCTGATCACCAGACCGCGTGCGTCGGCCGCTTGGCGCAGCACGTCGCGGGTTTGCGCTTCGCTGAGCAAGTCCAAGCCCAGCACATGGCCCCAGCCCAGGCGGGTGCGCAGGTCTTCGCGCAGGGGCAGCGCCACCGGGGCCAATCGCCCAGCGGCAAGCACCGGCAGGCCCAACGCCTGGGCCTGGACAAACCAGCTAAAGGCCGTTTGTTGGAGCGCTGGCGGGTAGGCGTGCACGTCGTCCATAAACACGGCCGACCAGGAATCGTCAAAGAGCAGGTCTGGGGCGGCTCCCATGGGTGGGGCGTCTTGCGCACCCAGGTAACCCGTAGCGTGGCCTTGCTGGTGCAGCCGCGAGCGCAGGCCTTGCAGCAAATGGGTTTTGCCGCTGCCCTCAGGGCCCCAAAGGTAGGTGGGCGCCGCGCCGATTGGGCTCCATTGCCGCATGTGCGCCAGTGCCGTTGCATTGGGGCCGGGGAAAAAATTGTCCAGCGTGGGCGCCGGGCTCAGGCCGATGTCCAGGGCAATTTGCTGCATGGCGCGGCTTTAGCCCCGACCCTGGTACAAGTCGCTGGCCAGGTAGCCCGAGCGTACGCGGCGCACCGCCACCAGCAGCACCGCGCTGACCGGTAGGGCCACCAAAATACCCACAAAACCAAATAGCTGCCCAAAGGCCAGCAAGGCAAAAATCACGGCCAGCGGATGCAGGCCAATGCGCTCGCCCACCAAGCGCGGAGTCAGAAAAAAGCTCTCTAGCAATTGGCCAAAGCCATACACCACGGCCACCATCAGCACCGCCTGCGTGGCCCCGCCCGCGGTAGAAAACTCCAGCAGCCCAGCCAGCAGCGCCAGCACCAGCCCCAGGCCAAAGCCCAGGTAAGGCACAAACACGGCCAAGCCGGTAAAGGTGCCAATGGGCAAGGCCAGGTCCAGGCCAAACAGCGCCAAGCCCACGCTGTAGTAAACCGCCAGCACGCCCATCACCACCAGTTGCCCGCGCAGGTATTCGCCCAGCACCTGGTCTGACTCGTGTAAAAAACTGTCGCTGCCCTTGCGTAAGCGCGGCGGGATGAGTTCACGCAGGTGGCGGATAAAGCGCTCCCAGTCCATCAGCAGGTAAAACAGGGCCACGGGAATCAGAACCACATTACCCGCCACCGCCAGAGCCGCGCTGCCACCGAGCTTGACCGAGGCCAGCACCGAACCCAAGGTGTCCTCAAAATTGGCATTCAAATAGGTCATGACAAAGGCTTTGATGCTGGGCAAATCCAGGCTGAGCTTGACGCCCAGTTTGCGCAGCAAGGGCTGCAGCGCCGTATTGACCTTGTCCAAAAAAACCGGCAACTGGTCGCGCATGAGCGGCAGCTCTTTGACCAAAATGGGAACGATCAGCAGCACCAGCCCCAACGCCAACAGTACAAACAGCAGTTCCACCATCAACACCGCCAGCACCCGTGGCACCCGACCCTGGGCCGCAGCGTCCAACCAGTCCACTAATGGGGTGAGCGCATAAGCCAGCACGGCAGCCACGATAAAAGGCGCCATGACCGGGGCCAAAAACCACAGCATCAGCAGAAAGATACTGGCGATGGCAGCCCAAGCGGCAAAACTTTTCTGGGAATCTGTCACGGGGCCTCCAAAGTACTTCGGGGTGAACCCGTAAAATCGCGGATTGATTCTATCGGTCCGGTCCTGCGCAGCAGGCCGGTGCCTGCCCAGCCCCTTTTTGCCCCACTCCGCCGCCGCCGCGTGCCCATTTCCATGACCTCCTCCCTTCCCCCTTCCACCACCGCCCTTTCTTACAAAGCGGCGGGCGTGGACATTGACGCGGGCGACGCCCTGGTCGAGCGCATCAAGCCGCTGGCCAAAAAAACCATGCGCGAAGGCGTGCTGGCCGGTATTGGCGGCTTTGGCGCCCTGTTTGAGGTGCCCAAGCGCTACCAAGAGCCGGTGCTGGTCAGCGGCACCGACGGCGTGGGCACCAAGCTCAAACTCGCTTTTGAGTGGAATATGCACGACACCGTGGGCATTGACCTCGTGGCCATGAGCGTCAATGACGTGCTGGTGCAAGGGGCCGAGCCGCTGTTCTTTCTGGACTACTTTGCATGCGGCAAGCTCGATGTGGATACGGCGGCGGCCGTGATCGGCGGCATCGCCAAGGGCTGCGAGCTCTCAGGCTGCGCGCTGATTGGCGGCGAAACGGCAGAGATGCCCGGCATGTACCCGGCCGGGGAATACGACTTGGCCGGTTTTGCCGTGGGCGCGGTCGAAAAATCCAAAATATTGACCGGCCAAAGCGTGCGCCCGGGCGACGTGGTGCTGGGCCTGGCCTCACACGGCGTGCATTCCAACGGCTTTAGCCTGGTGCGCAAATGCATTGAGCGTGCGGGCGACCAACTGCCCACCATGCTGGACGGCAAGCCCTTCAAACAGGCGCTGATGGAGCCGACCCGTTTGTACGTTAAAAACGTGCTCGCTGCCCTTGCCGCCCACCCCCACACGGACGCAGCGGGTGGCATCAAGGCCCTGGCCCACATCACCGGCGGCGGATTGCTGGAGAACATTCCCCGTGTGCTGCCCGAGGGATGCGCCGCCGTGCTGACCAAAGGCAGCTGGCCGCAATCTGAGCTGTTCGCCTGGTTGCAAGCCACGGCCGGCATTGACGACACCGAGATGAACCGCACCTTTAACAACGGCATCGGCATGGTGGTGGTGGTAGACGCCAGCGCCGCCGCTGCCTGCGCCGCCACCCTGCGCGAAACTGGGGAGCAGGTGTTTGAGATCGGCGTCATCGCCGCGCGTGACACCACCACCGCCACGGTGGTGGTGGTTTGACATCAACCGGGACCCCCTTATGAACAAGAAATTGCACCCCTTGCTTGCCGCCTGCGCACTGGGCGTGACACTGCTTCTGCCGCTGAAAAGCGCCCTGGCAGAAGCCAGCGCCACGGCCAGCATTGAAGCCGCCTCCAACCCCTATGGGCTAGAAGCCCTTTGGAGCGGCTCTGACCTGGTGGCCAAGGCCGTGCTCATTTTGTTGCTCATCATGAGCACGGGCAGCTGGTACATCACGGTGGTCAAGGTGCTAGAGCAGTCCAAAATGCTCCGCCAAGCGCGTGCGGCCCAGGCATTTTGGAGCGCCAAGACAGTGGCCGAGGGCACCCAGGCATTGGAGGCTGGCAGTGCTTTTCGCTTCATGGCCGACGCCGCCCACAACGCTATCCAAAAGCACGATGGCCTGATGGGCCATATTCCGGTCAACGACTGGCTGGCCATGGGCATCCAGCGCGCGGTAGACCGCATCAACAGCAACGCCCAGGGTGGTCTCGCATTTTTGGCCACCGTGGGTTCTATTTCGCCCTTTGTGGGCCTTTTTGGCACCGTGTGGGGCATCTACCACGCGCTCACCGCCATTGGCATCTCGGGCCAGGCGTCGATCGACAAGGTGGCCGGCCCCGTCGGTGAGGCGCTGATCATGACCGCCATTGGCTTGGCCGTGGCGGTCCCAGCGGTGCTGGCCTACAACTGGCTGGTGCGGCGCAACAAAGCCGTGATGGACGAGGTACGCGCCTTTGGCAGCGACCTGCACGCCGTGGTGCTGGGCACCATCAAAGCCTGAAGCTGCCATGGCCATGCACATGGGCCCCCGCACCGAGGGCGAAGACGCGGTCATGTCGACCATCAACACCACGCCCCTGGTGGATGTGATGCTGGTGCTCTTGATCATCTTCCTGATCACCATTCCCGTTGTCACCACCTCGATTCCCGTCGCCTTGCCCAAAGAGCGGGTGGAAGTGCGCGAGTCCAAGCCCGAGAACATCATCATCTCGGTAGACAAAGACAGCAAGGTCTATTGGTACGACAGCCGCGTCGACAGCGTTGACGCCCTGGTTGCCAAGCTCAAAAAAGTAGCGGCCATGAAGCCCCAGCCGGAGGTGCAGGTGCGCGGCGACCTGGCTGCACGCTACGAAGGCGTAGGCAAAGTGCTGCTGGCCTGCCAGCGTGCGGGCATTGCCAAGGTGGCCTTCATCACCGAGCCCCCGGCGTTGAACTGAGCGCTCCGGCCTCCCTCACCAAGCACCAACGCATCCATGGCCATTAACCTAGGTAACAGTAACAGCAGCGGCTCCGACGAGCCTGAGCTGATGATGGACATCAACACCACGCCGCTGATCGACGTGATGCTGGTGCTCTTGGTCATGCTCATCATCACCATCCCGATTCAGCTGCATTCGGTAAATTTGGAAATGCCGGTGGGCGCACCGCCGACCAACCAGGTCAAACCCGAGAAAATTCTGATAGAAATTGACGCAGCCAGCGTGGTCTATTGGCAGGGCGTAGCAG
>CANHZG010000111.1 GCA_947464995.1 Comamonadaceae bacterium
CGTCCGGCGCAAACGTGAAGGGCCCGTTGATCACCCGCTTGATGCCCGCGTTTTCCAGCGTGGGGAAATGCTTAAAGGCAATTTCCAGCGATGGCGCGATGCGGTCCTGATCGGGCTGCAGCAGCTCCTGCCCCAAGCTCCAGGTCGTGGTCTTGGTGGACCATGGTTTGCCGGCCTGCTCGTACACGCCCAGCACCATGCCCTTGCCCTCTTGGCGCAAATAGCTCTCCGCGCCGAAGTCGATCACGTGGCCGATCTCCTTCCCCGCGCTCTTGTTGAAGGCTTCGACCTCCGGGATGTCGTCCGTCACCAAATACATGTGTTCCATGGCCAGCACCGGCAGTTCGATGCCCACCATGCGGCCAACCTCGCGCGCCCACAGGCCGCCGGCGTTGACCACGTGCTCGCATTCGACCACGCCTTTGTTGGTGATCACGCGCCAGGTCCCGTCGGGCTTTTGTTCCAGGCTTTCCACCTTGGTCTGCACTTCAATCGTGGCGCCGCCCATGCGCGCGGCCTTGGCGTAGGCGTACGTGGTGCCGCTGGGATCCAGGTGGCCTTCATTGGGGTCGAGCAGCGCGCCCAGAAAGTATTTTTCTTCGATGAAAGGAAAGTAGTTCAAGGCCTCTTTGACCGAGATGATTTCGGTCTCCATGCCCAGATAGCGGCCGCGCGCCACGGTCATCTTCAAAAACTCCATGCGCTCTGGCGTGTCGGCCAGCATGATGCCGGGGGACTTGTGCAGGCCGCAGCTCTGGCCTGAGATGCGCTCCAACTCTTCGTACAGACTCACGGTGTAGCTTTGCAGCATGGCCACATTGGGGTCGCCGTTGAGAGTATGAAATCCTCCTGCGGCGTGCCAAGTGGAGCCGGAGGTGAGCTGGTCGCGCTCAATCAGCATCACGTCGCTCCAGCCCTTTTTCGTCAGGTGGTAGAGCACCGAGCACCCGACCACGCCACCACCAATTACTACTACCCGTGCTGTTGTTTTCACTGCTGCGTTCCTTGCTTCAAAGAAAGTGTCAATCGTTTTTGGGCTGTGTATGCCTCAAAAGTCGGTGGGCGCGCCGCCCTGGGCCTTGCGCTTGGCAACAAAGGCGTCGAGCTCTTCCTCGATCGCCGGGTCCATGTGCGGGCGCTCATAGGCTGCGAGCTCTTTTTGCCACACGGCGTTGGCCTTATCGTACGCGGTGGGGCGACCGCCCTCGTCCCAGGTTTCGTAGTTGCGCCAGTCCGAGATGATGGGCGAATAAAACGCGGTCTCAAAGCGCTCCAGCGTGTGCGCGGTGCCAAAGTAATGGCCGCCGGGGCCTACATCGCGCACGGCGTCCAGACCCAAGCCCGCCGGGCTCACGTCAAGCGGCGTCAAAAACTCGGCCACCATTTGCAATAGGTCGCAGTCGAGGATGAACTTCTCGAACGAGGCGGTCAGGCCGCCCTCCATCCAACCCGCGCTGTGCATGATGAAGTTGCCTCCGGCTTGGGTCAGCGCCCAGAGCGAAAAAACCGATTCATAGGCCGCCTGGGCGTCCACCGTGTTGGCGGCGTTGACGTTGCTGGTGCGGTAGGGGATACCGTATTTGCGACACAGTTGCCCGCCCACCAGCACCGCCTTCATGTACTCGGGCGTGCCAAAGGCCGGGGCCCCGCTTTTCATGTCCACATTGCTGGTAAAGCCGCCGTATACCACCGGTGCGCCCGGGCGCACCAACTGCGTGAGCGCAATACCGGCCAACGCCTCCGCGTTTTGCTGTGCGAGGGCACCGGCAATCGTCACTGGCGCCATGGCGCCGGCCAGGGTGAAGGGCGTAAGGATGATGATCTGGTTGCGTGACGACATTTCCAGAATGCCTTGCAGCATGGGCGTGTCTAGCCGCAACGGAGAGGAACTGTTGATGATGGAAAACAGCGAAGGCTCGCGCTCGAGTTGTTCGTGGCTGATGCCGCGTGCAATGCGGGCGATCTCCAACCCGTCTTGGTTGCGCTCTTTGCCCAGTGAATAAGCGTGAAAGGCTTTGTCGGTGAGCTTGGCGATGTCCGAGAGGCAATCCAGGTGGCGGATGGAAGCATGCAAATCCACAGGTTCGACGGGATAGCCGCCTGAGCAATGGATGATGTCGTAGCGTTGCGCCAGCTTCACCAAATTGCGAAAGTCCTGTTGGTTACCGGCGCGCCTGCCGCCTTGCATGTCCGAGGCGTTGGGCGGACTGGCAACCTGGGCAAAGGCCAGGTTTTTGCCTCCAATGTGCACATTGCGCTCGGGGTTGCGGGCGTGCAGGATGAAGTCTGACGGACAGGTTTTGATGGCCTCCAAAATCAGGTTGCGGTCAAAGCGCACCCGCTCGGAGCCCGCTTTGACGTCGGCCCCGGCTTTTTTCAGGATTGAGCGCGCTTCCTCGTGCATGAAGTCCATGCCCATTTCTTCCAGGATGGTCAGCGAGGCGTTATGGATGGCCTCCAACTCGTCCTCAGAGACCATGGGTGTGGGTGCGAAGCGGTGCTTAAGGTTGCGGTATTTGGCAGTGGAGGGTGCAACGCGGATGCTGCCGCTGCCGCGACCGGCGCGACGGCGGGCTGGTACTGCAGGCGTTGTTGCTTCTTCTGTCATGAGGGGGAGTCTCCACGTTGTACCGACGGTGCTGCGCTTGACCCCTGGCGGGTCGTCTCGAATTTTATGCAGTGCACGCTGGACTGGCCCGGGTACGCTGGCCCCGGCGCAATTTATTAAATTGTGTACCGGTGCACAGGCCGCAAAAAAAGCCGGTCTACAACCGGCTTTTTTATGTGCAGGCCAGCAACGGAGCTGGCGGCTGGGATTAAGACAGGTGCTTGCCGATCAGGCCAGCCATCTCAAACATGCTAACTTGGGCTTTGCCGAAAACAGCTTTCAACTTGTCGTCAGCATTGATGTTACGTTTGTTGGCAGCGTCTTGGAGTTTGTGCTTTTTGATGTAAGTCCACAGCTTGCTCACCACCTCGGTACGCGGCAGGGGAGCCGCGCCCACAACAGCAGCCAAAGCGGCGCTGGGGGTCAGGGGCTTCATGAACGCGGCGTTGACGGCACGCTTCTTCGCGGGTACTGCGGCTTTTTTTGCAGGTGCGGGAGCCTTAGCGCTTGCTACTTTTTTTGCGGGCGCCGCTTTTTTTGCGGGCGCTTTTTTTGCAGTTGCCATTGTGAAATCGTCCTTTCGTACATTGGGAATTTTTTGACCAGCGATAAACTCATCGTCTGGAGACTGCATGCTACTGGAGATTGCGACGCATTCCTAGCGGGTTAGCACTTTTTTCAGAGGCGAAGCCGAAATTTTCGGTGTGCGAGCCGGCGACGGCATGGTTTTTTGATTTTTTTTGGAGTTTTCCATGGAGGCTGTGGTGTCGACGACGGATTTGTGTGACGCGAATCTGACCAATGCTGACGGGACTTTTCGGGTGCTGCCGCCGGTTTTCCGCAGCTTTGGCTTGCACAAAGCTTTTTGTGGCCCGGTGGTCACCGTCAAATGCTTTGAGGACAACTCTTTAGTTAAAGCGGCGCTGGAGTCGCCGGGGTGGGTTGATACACCCCAGGGCCGGGTCGGTTGCGTTTTGGTGGTCGATGGTGGCGCCTCCCTGCGGCGCGCTTTGGTGGGCGGTAATTTGGGATTGTTGGCCGTGCGCAACGGTTGGGCAGGCGTTGTGGTCGATGGCTGTGTGCGCGACGTCGCCGAACTAGCCCAGTGCGCTGTGGGCATCTTCGCATTGGCGTCGATGCCGTTGCCGACCGAAAAGCGCCAAACCGGCCAGGCCCAGGTGGCAGTTCAAATTCAGGGCGTGCGCGTGGTGCCAGGGGACTGGCTGTATGCCGACGCGGACGGCATCGTGGTCAGCCCCCACCGCTTGTGAGTCCTGCAGCGGCACTTGATCTCCCTTATGCTTTGCTGCGCTGCGGCAACGTGGCCAAGAACAGGCTTAACAACGCGACGCCAAAAGCCACCGCCTGTATGGCGCTAAAAGGCTCGTTAAATACCAGGGTGCCAATCAGTACCGCCGAAATGGGCAGCATCACGCTAAATACACCGGCTTGCGTAGCGGGAACCGTCTTGAGCCCGGTCATCCACAGCCATACCGTCCATACGCTGGCGGCCAAGGCATAAAACACCAGCAGCAGCCAGGAGGACGTCGCAACCGCCGAAAAATCGAATTGCAGCGCCGCATACAGACCCAGCGGCGTCGATAAGGCAAAACCGCACAGGTTGATGATTGCTGCGATGCGCTTGGGACTGATGTCGGCGGTCAGCCGTTTACCGATCACGATATAGGCGGCTTCACAAACCACGGCGCCGAACACGAGCAAATTGCCCCACAGCGCCCGTTGCGCATGATCGGCTTCAACCAGCACAGTGCCAGTGGGAGGCGTGACCTTGGCCAATGACAGCAAGGCAATGCCCAGCGCTGCAAAAACAATAGAAATGCCCAGACGCAGACCCATGCGCTCTTTTAGAAAATACCACCCCATCAGCGCTGACACAGCCGGGATAGCCGCCAGGATGACGCCCGCAGACACGGTGCTGGTCATGCTGACGCCAAACAGCATGCACATCGAAAACAAAAAGTTGCCCAGGAACGACTCAAAAAAAAGCAGTATCTTGGTTTTTGACTCGAGCGGCGCCTCGTGGTTCGGGGTTTTGAGCCAGGATGCCATGGCGATGGCGGCGATGCCAAAACGCATCCAGGCCAATAGGAAAACGGGGATGGCGGCGACCAAGGGTTTGGTAAAAGCGACATAGGTGCCCACCAAGCCCATGCTCAGTGCCAAACTGGCATAAGCCAAGGGGCGTTGGAATCGTTTATTCACAATGGGGGGTTTACTATCGGTCCGATGGAGGTTACACGATGAGCATGGGCCAATTCGCATACGCCAACAACAGCAACCGCTTCCTGGCCAGTGAAGCTTTGCTGAACCAGCCCTTTGCGCTTGCCGGTGTGCCATTTGATGGCGCGGTGACCAACCGCCCCGGCGCCCGTTTCGGTCCGCAAGAGATTCGGCGTGCCAGTTTGATGCTGTGCGACGGCTTGCACCCGCTATTCAATGTGTCGCCCCTGGGGCTGCTGGGCGACGCCGGAGACCTGCTGCTGCCCAACGCCTCGCCCTTGACAGAGGTGCGCCAGCACATTGAGTCCCAGGCGGCCGCCTTGATGGCCGCCCACCATTGCGTATTTTTAGGGGGCGATCATTCGGTCACCTTGCCTTTGTTGCGCGCTGCCAAAGCGCGCCATGGCACCTTGGCGCTGATCCACTTTGACGCGCATTGCGACACCTGGACCGACCATTTTGGTGAGCCCTCGGGCCATGGCACCTGGACTTATGAGGCTATCCAGGAAGGTCTGGTAAGCCCACAACACACGGTGCAAATCGGGTTGCGCTCGGGAGGCTTGCGTGCCGCGCGTGACTATGTGGCCGACCAAGGAGGGCTGATTTTTACGGCCCGCCAGCTGCGGGGGCTCGACGGCGTGGGTCTGCAGCCCATCATCGATCAAATCATCCGGCGCATCGCAGAGATGCCGGTTTACGTCACGCTGGACATCGACTGTCTGGACCCCGCTTTCGCCCCCGGCACCGGAACGCCCGAGCCCGGTGGAATGGCTAGCACGCAGGTGCTGACCTTTTTGGAAGAACTGGCCGCGCTCAATTGCATTGGCATGGACTGCGTGGAAGTGGCGCCGGCCTACGACCATGCCGAAGTGACCAGCAACGCCGCAGCCACCCTGGTGTGGACTTACCTGTGCGGCCAAATTGCCAAGTGCGCGCCCGGGGACTGAATATGGCCTCTTTATTGCAATCCGACACCCAGCTGAACCAGCAGAGCTATTACGAAGCCAGCGTCATCCGACCGATGCTCTGGCCCTGTCTGCAAACCGATGTGCAGACCGATGTGGTCGTGGTGGGTGCGGGATATTCAGGTTTGTCGGCGGCCATTGAGCTGGCGCAGCGCGGCTACCGCGTGGTGGTGTTGGAGGCCGACCGTGTGTGCAGCGGCGCCTCTGGACGCAATGGGGGACAGACCATTGTGGGTTTTGCCAGCGGGCAGGGGCCTTTTGAGCAGCAGTTGGGAAAGGTCCGGGCGCGCCAAGCTTGGGACATGTCCCTTGAGGCGATTGATTTGATTGACCGGCGTATTGCCCAGTTTGACATTGACTGCGACCGGGTGCATGGATACCTGTATGTAGCGGACTCTGCGCGCAAGGTGCGTGAGCTCGAAGCGGAAACGCAGTCGCTGGATAGAAACTATGGTTTTGCCACCGAATGGGCGCAAGGCGCTGCGGTACAAAACCATATTGGGAGCACGCGCTACCAGGCTTGCGCCTATGAGAAGCGCTCGGGCCACCTGCATCCGCTGAAATACGGCTTGGGTCTGGCGCGTGCGGCTGCGTCTTTGGGCGTACAAATTTTTGAGCAGTCGGCCGTGTTGCGCTTGGACCGCGGTGCCACCGTGAGTGCCCATACCAGCCAAGGCGTGGTGCGCGCCCGCTTTGCGGTACTGGCGGGCAACTGCACTTTGCCTGCATACGGGCCTGAGGTAGCGCCAGAATTGACCCCCCGGGCCATGCCGGTGGGAACCTACATCATTGGCACCGCCCCGCTGGGGCCAGTGCGTGCTGCGGCGCTGTTGCCGATGAATGCCGCCGTGTGTGACAACAATTTTGTGCTGGACTATTTCCGTCTGAGTGCCGACTGGCGCATGCTGTTTGGTGGGCGCGTCAGCTACACCGCCAGCACGCCCAGGCAACTAAAGCAGGTCATGGCGCAGCGCATGGCGTCGGTTTTCCCCGCCTTGCAGGACGTGCCGGTGGACTATGTGTGGGGTGGCTTTGTGGATATCAGCATGAACCGGGCCCCCGACTTTGGCCGCTTGGGCAACAACATTTATTACCTGCAGGGGTTTAGCGGCCACGGTGTGGCGCTCACCGGCCTGGCCGGGCAACTGGTGGCGCAGGCGGTGGCGGGTGAGGCCGAGCGGTTTGATGTTTTCAGTGCGATCAAGCACCGCAATTTTCCCGGTGGCGCCTTGTTACGCACGCCAACACTGGTTTTAGGAACGCTTTACCACCGTTTGCGCGACCATTTTTGAAGGCGCCGCCGGTGCAAAATGGCAGATCAAAAAATGACTGAATTACAACAAGCTGGCCCCAGCGACCCGGAGGAAGAAAACGATGCCTGAACAAAAATCTATGACTTTCAATGACCTGGAACAGTGGCTCAACGAGCGCCGGGTCACCGAGGTGGAATGCCTGGTGCCCGACCTGACTGGTGTGGCGCGCGGCAAGATTTTGCCCCGCGCCAAGTTCACCGAGGACCGCGGCATGCGCCTGCCCCAAGCCATCGTGGCCATGGGCGTGACCGGTGAGTTTCCAGAGAGCGGCCCGTATTACGACGTCATTGACCCAACAGACAAAGACATGCAACTGCGCCCGGACCCGTCCTCGGTGCGCATCGTGCCCTGGGCCACCGACCCCACGGCGCAGGTGATCCACGACTGCTTTGACCACGCCGGCAACTTGGTGCCTTTTGCCCCGCGCAGCGTGCTGCGCAAGGTGTGTGATCTGTTTGCCGCCGAAGGCTTGCAGCCCATCGTGGCGCCCGAGCTGGAGTTTTACCTGACCGCGCGCAACACCGACCCCAATACCCTGCTCAAGGCGCCCATTGGCCGCAGCGGTCGGGCTGAGACCTCGCGCCAGGCCTACAGCATTGACGCGGTCAACGAGTTTGATCCACTGTTTGAAGAGATTTACGACTACAGCGACAAGATGGAGCTCAACGTGGACACCCTGATCCACGAAGTGGGCGCCGGGCAAATGGAGATTAACTTTTTCCACAACAAGCCCCTGGGCCTGGTCGACGAGGTTTTTTTCTTCAAACGCACCGTGCGCGAGGCGGCGCTGCGCCATGACATGTATGCCACCTTCATGGCCAAGCCCATTGCCGGTGAGCCCGGCAGCGCCATGCACGTGCACCAAAGCCTGGTGGACGTGGCCAGCGGCAAAAACGTGTTCAGCAACGAAGACGGCACGCCGTCTGAGACGTTCATGCACTACATCGGCGGCTTGCAGCGCTACATCCCGGCGGCCATGGTGCTAGTGGCGCCATATGTGAACAGCTACCGGCGTCTGAGCCGTAATTCGGCCGCGCCCATCAACATCGAGTGGGGCTATGACAACCGCACCGTGGGCATTCGCTCGCCCATCTCCACCCCGCAAGCGCGCCGGGTAGAAAACCGTGTCATCGGCTCAGACGCCAACCCCTATGTGGCCATGGCCATGACCTTGGCCTGTGGCTACCTTGGTATCAAGAACAAGATCAAGCCCAAGCCCGAGATGAAGGGCGACGCGTACTTGGCGCCCTACGCGCTGCCGCGCAGCCTGGGTGAGGCGCTGGACTGGCTGCGCCGCGAGTCCGATTTGCACGAGGTGTTGGGTAAAGAATTCATCACCGTGTACTCCGAAATCAAAGAGCTGGAGTTCGACGAATTCATGAAAGTGATTTCCCCCTGGGAGCGCGAGCACCTGCTGCTGCACGTTTGAAGCCCTTTTTGACCTCCACGTTAACCCACGAGACCGTTCGCATGAATTCCCCTGTTGACACCAAACACATCCAGGAAATGGACAGCGCGCATTTTTTGCACCCCTTTACCGACTTCAAAGACCTCAACAGCCGGGGCGCGCGGGTGATTGCCGAGGCCAAAGACATTTACGTTTGGGACTCGGAGGGCAAGCGCATGCTCGACGCCATGAGCGGCCTGTGGTGCGTCAACGTGGGCTATGGCCGCAAAGAACTTGCAGATGCGGCGCACGCCCAAATGCTCAAGCTGCCTTACTACAACAGCTTTTTTCAGACCACCAATGTGCCAGCCGCCGCGCTTGCGGCAAAACTCGCCTCGCTCGCACCCACGGTGGGTGACC
>CANHZG010000112.1 GCA_947464995.1 Comamonadaceae bacterium
GTCACCAAACCGACGCTGTACTACTACATCCAGAACAAGGAAGAAATCTTGTTCGAATGCCACCGGTTAGGTGTTGAACTGCTGCGAAAAGCGGTTGCCGGAGTCAGCGAGGGTCAGGTTCGCCCGGCAGAACGCCTGCGCGCCACCATGCTGGCCTATGGCTCTGTCGTGATGGACGACTTTTGCAGATGCCTTATTCGTGTCGGCGAAGAGGCGCTACCTCTTGCCAACAGGAAGGAGCTCGGGCGGCTCAAGCTGGCGCTGGATCGTGAATTCCGTTCCATCGTCCAGAGTGGATTGGACGATGCTTCTTTTGAGCCCTGCGACCCCAAGATTGCAGCTTTCACGCTGGCCGGGGCACTTAACTGGATGGGACGCTGGTTTGATGCCAGCGGAACGCTCAGCAAGGAAGAAGTGGCCTTGCGAACCACTGACGTGCTGCTGAATGGCCTTTTGCGGCGCACCAAGCAACCCCAGGAAATCCCTTTGCCAAGACGGCGAAAAGTTGGCAAAGGTAAGCCTGTTGGTGGATGACAAACCAGACTTTCAAACAATTTAGGAGACATGATCTATGTATAAGCAATTTGTAAGTGCCTTGGGCTGCGCCGCTGTGCTTTTGGCAGGCAGTGCCCTTGCCCAGACCAAAGAATTCAAACTCGGCGTCATCTTCGATAATACCGGCCCTTTTGCCGATGCGGGCTCCTATGCGGGTCACCTGGGTGCCAAGTACGCTATTGATATCTTCAATGAGCGTGGCGGCGTTGAAGGCTACAAGGTCAAACCGGTGTACGTGGATGCGCAGAGTAAGGTGGATGTCGCGATCAACGAAGCGGAGCGTTTGATTCACCAGGAAAATGTGAATGCTTTGCTGGGCATGTATTCCTCTGCTCAATGCGTTCCCACTATCCAGAAGGCTGAGCAGGCCAAGCGCTTTATCTTGCTGCCCATGTGCGTGTCCACGGCGATGCTCAAGGACAAAAACCTCAAGTACGTTTTTCGCACAACGGCACACGCCGATCAGTTCGGCCAGACGTCCTGCGACTTTCTTAATTCAGTCTCCAAATCACGTCTGGGCAAAGACCCCAAGGATCTACGCGTAGCGATCATCCATGAAGATGGTGCTTTCGGTGTTGGCGTTGGTGCTGGCAATGAAACGTTTTGCAAGGCACACGGTATGAATATCGTCCTTAAAGAGGGTTATTCAGCGCTCACAGCAGACATGTCACCGTTGGTCACCAAGCTCAAGCGTGCGCGGCCTGATATTATTTTACATGCCGGGACTAATCCCGACATCATGATGTTTCTGCGCCAGTCGCGCAGCCAGAACCTCAAGTGGCAGGCCCTGATAGGTCACGGTGCCGCATATGGCGTTTTTGACAAGCTCTACCAGACCTTCGGCGACGATGCCAACTACATCTTCGACTCCGAGCCTGGTGGTGCCCAACTGGTGGATCCCAAGGTGCTGGCGCCTGGAATGGCAGCCCTGACCAAAGAAATGGTACGTCGTTACCAGGCCGAGACGAAGGGCAAGGAAGTTCCCCCGCACCTGTCGATGAGTTTCAATGGCACCTGGGTGTTGCTCAATGACATTCTTCCCCGCGCCATCAAGAAGTACGGCGGCATTGACTCCGAGGCGCTACGCAAGGCCGCGCTGGATACCGATATTCCGGTCGGCGGAACCATTCAGGGTTATGGCGTGAAGTTCAATCCACAGGGCCATGCAATGGCGGGCCAAAATGATCGCTCGTCAATGCCAATCGTGCAGTACATCAACCGTGAAGCTGTGATCATCTACCCGCAGGAAATCCGATCCCGCGAAGCGGTGATTCCTCTACCTAAGAGCAATCCGTACGCTGCTGAGTGACAGTAACTTTGCAGTAGAGACAACCTTGTTAAGCGTTCAGAATTTAACGAAGCGGTTTGGCGGTTTCACTGCCGTCAATTCGATTTCGTTCGAACTTGGCAAGGGCGAAATTCTCGGTTTGATCGGCCCCAACGGGTCTGGCAAGAGCACGACTTTCAGCTTGATTGCAGGCCTGCATGCCCCGAGCGCAGGCTCCATTCAGCTCGGTGGTCGTGAAATAGCAGGCCTGCCGTCCAACGCTATTTGCAAGCTCGGGGTGGGCCGAACCTTTCAAATTCCGAGACCCTTTCGCAAGTTGTCAGTACTTGAAAATGCCAGCCTTGCCGCGTTTTATGGTTCGCCCTCACACATCAGTCGCGAGGAAGCCGACAAGCGCGCTGTCGAGGCACTCAAACTCGTCGGGATGCCGTCCGGTCCCGGCTTGCAGGTCGAAGGTCTGAGCGTTGCCGGGCTCAAAAAACTTGAGCTCGCCCGTGCCTTGTCGACCCAACCCAAGATACTGCTCGCCGACGAAAGTCTGGGCGGGTTGGACGAAGGCGAAATGAGGCAAGCGGCACAGATGCTAAGGCGCATCCGCGACGAACGGGGACTGAGCATCATTTGGGTGGAACACATCATGGGCGTGCTGATGGGCGTCGTGGACCGATGCTTGGTGTTGAACCACGGCGAGATCATCGCTAGCGGCACGCCCCATGAAGTTGCCCTTGATCCGCATGTCGTTGAGGTTTACCTTGGCACGGATGCCAATGATTTGCAGCAACAAATCCATGATAGGTATCTGACCAATCAGTCCGGTATGGGGGACGCCACGCCATGACCACCATGCTTGAATTAAAATATGTATCAGCCGGGTACAACGGCCTGAAGGCGCTGTTCGGCGTTTCCATTCAGGTCAAGGCGGGTGAAGCGGTTGCCGTCGTCGGGCCTAATGGCGCCGGCAAGACGACGCTCTTGCGCGTGATCTCGCGGCTGGTTGCTGCTACCGAAGGCAGCCTGGTCATGCAGGGGCGCAGCTACGAAGACCTGCCTGCTCACGAGGTCCTGGCACTGGGTATTGCGCACGTCCCCGAAGGGCGTCGGCTGTTCCCGAAACTGACGGTTCTGGAGAACCTGCGTCTGGGGGCTTACATTCCGTCGGCGAGGGCTCAGTACGAGGATCGCCTGGCATTCGTTTATTCATTGTTTCCCAGACTCCATGACCGTGCCAGCCAACTGACCGGGACCATGTCTGGTGGCGAGCAGCAGATGTGTGCTATTGGTCGTGCCTTGATGTCCAAGCCCAAATTGTTACTGCTGGACGAGCCCTCAGCGGGTCTGGCACCTGTGATGGTGCAGTCGATGTTCGAGATGATCCGGCAGATACGGGATGCGGGCTTTACCGTGCTAATCGTGGAGCAGAACATACAGCAGGTACTCAAGCTGGTTGATCGGGCCTACCTTCTGGAGGCGGGTCAGATTCGGCGAAGCGGTGCAGCCGCAGAGATGCTGCAAAGCAATGACATTCGCCAAGCCTATCTTGGTGTCTCCTGAAAGCACTTCAACATGATGCAGTTTTTTGATATTTTTTTGTTGGAGGCTGTGATCAACGGCTTGATGCTGGGTGGGCTGCTGGCCTTGCTGGCTCTGGGATTGAACCTGATTTTTGGTGTGATTGAAGTGGTGTGGATCTGCTACGCAGAGCTCATCATGGTTAGCATGTATGCCATCTGGTGGCTCTTCAAGGTGGTGGGCGTTCCACTACCGCTGGCTATGGCAAGTGGGTTGATTTTTGGCGGTGCGGTGGGCTACGTGTTGCACCGTTTCATCATTCGGCCGGTGCTGTCGGCCGAGCCGATCAACCAGTTGCTAGTGACTGGCGGCGTCTTGTTCTTTTTGCAGGCGGCTGCAACCGTGGTGTTCGGTATTGAGTACAAGAACATCGGCGTCAACTTGCCATCATTGAATCTCGGTGAGATCAGCCTATCTTGGTCGCGCCTCATCGGATTCATCGTATCGATTGCCGCCATTGCTGCAACTTATCTGTTCCTGACTCGGACTTTTCTTGGAACAGCGATACGGGCCATCAGTCAGGACCGGCAGGTGATGCCACTGATAGGAGTCAATGCCGAGAAAATCTATCTGATGACCTCGGCTGCGGGCGGTGTCATGGCTGCGCTTGCAGCCTGTCTGCTGGTACTTCAATATGACCTTCATCCAGCGGTCGGGCTGACCTTTGGTCCGATTTTGTTTGTCATCTGTGTGCTGGGTGGCCTTGGTAATCTCATTGGGGGTTTCATAGCCGCATTCATACTGGCGCAAATTATCTCGATTGGTGGCTACTTTCTGCAAGGTGAATGGGGCTATGTCATCGCTTTCGGGTTCTTCATTGTCGCCATGTTTGTAAGGCCCCAGGGGCTGTTCAAGCGTTAGCTTAAACAGTGATTTTTCAAACCCACAGCCACCACAATGCCATCACAAGGATTTGAGATGATAAAAAAAATTGGATGGCTACTTTTGGTGATTCTTGGCATCTTGCCGCTGCTAGGCCTGGGTAACTACCCTTTGCATTTGTTGATCGTTGCACTGCTCTGGTCATATATTTACACCAGCTGGTCGATCATGGGGCGGCTTGGCCTCGTCAGTTTCGGCCACAGCGCCTTTATAGGCGTAGGGGCTTACAGCGTTGTGATGATGTGGAACCTGTTTGGCTGGTCGCCCTGGGTGGGTGCCTTGGTGGGTATTGCTGTGAGCCTGGTGATTGCCTTCCTGATCGGCTGGCCCTGTTTCCGTTTCAAGATTGTTGGAAATTACTTCGCGATGGTAACCCTGGCACTCTCAGAAATTGTTCGCCTCGTGATCGTCGCCATGCGAGAGCAAACCGGCGGGTCGCTTGGCATGACACCCAAGGCATCTATCGCTGAGGGATCGAGCTACTCCATCTCAGCCCTGCAATTTTCCAATAAGATGGTCTGGTTTTATGTGGTTATGGGTTTCTGGCTTATGGGGCTTTTTATTTGGCACAAGGTGGATCGCAGCATGAGCCGCATGGCACTCGAAGCCATTGCCGAGGATGAGGAAGCCGCTTCGTCCATCGGCATCAATATTTCCCGTAACAAGATGGGCATCACTTTGCTGTCGGCCCTCATGACGTGCGTTGGCGGCATCCTGTATGCGCAATATCAGTTGTATGTGAATCCACAGACCGTAGCCAGCCTCACAGTTTCCTTGCAAATCGTCTTTGGTGCCATTGCTGGCGGTATGTTCGTGATGCTTGGACCAACAGTGGGTGCATTGCTACTGCTGGTATTGTCTGAGTCGTTACGTATCGTTCTAGGGAGCCAGTCGCAAGGTGTCGATCAACTGATTTACGGCTCACTGCTGATCCTCTTCATCATCTACATGCCTAAGGGCATTCTGGGTACGCTGCTGGCGCGTTTCGGGCAAAAGCCTGTACCAGGCCATACCAGTGCTACGTCCTGAAAATCTGACTATTTTCCTTTCGGATCATCATGCAACTTCACGATATTGACGACCTGCCATTCCACCAGACACCCACGCCGTTTAACGTGCTGGCGACTTCAGATGTGCATTTCAGCGATGGCTACTATTTCGCCACCTATGCGAAAGATTGGTACATCTCCGCCGGGCTTCGCCTGCATCCTAACAACAACGTGATTGACGGATTTGCCACCCTCGCACACCACGGCGAGCAGAGGTCCTGCCGATTTTCAAGAGCACTGCGCCCTGATTACACAGCACTGAAGATCGGCCCCTTGAGCCTGGACATCACCACGCCCATGAAATCAGTACGCATGAAACTTGCGGAATCGCCTATCGGCCTTGCGTTTGATCTGATTTTTAATGCTGTTGCGCAGCCCCATATGGAAATTCCTTACCGGCATTGGAAGTATGGCCGCCTGATCAACGACCTGGTCCGCTATACACAGATCAACCGTGCCAGCGGCCATGTCGATTGCGATGGGCAACGCACAAACCTAGATGCCTGGCATGCCATACGCGACCACTCTTGGGGGATTCGTGCCAGCATGGGCCCGCGCACACCCAGCAAGGGCGCGCCGGGGGAGTCTGACGAAGCAGACCATCGCCGGTTCCGGATCTGGGTGCCCTTCGAGGTGGAAGGGCACAGCGGCTTCTTCCAGACCCACGAAGCGATTGACGGCTCGACCCTTGACTTCGAAGGTGTTCTTGATTTTGACGATGGCCGCCGCGTCAAACTTGTCGGTGTGGAGCACCAGATCAAGTACCAGGAGGGGACCCGGAATGTCATAGGTGGATCGTTCCGCTTGCGAGACGAGCATGGGGCGTCTCACGATTACACATTGACTTCTGCGGGTACGTCGGCGGATGTACAGGGTGGGGGCTACTCAGGTGGCTGGCATGACCATGAGCGGCCGGGTACCTATCGGGGAATCGGCCCGGTGGTGGAGTCGGACCGCTACCCCACCGGCAAGGACGTGGTGGGCTCCGGCCCGCCACATATTCCACCAAAGAAGCGATTTGGTCAAACCGAGTTTCCCTGCTTCCTGGAAGGTCCGAACGGGGCCAAGGGCATGGCGCATTTCGAACATTACGTATTTGGCACCTATACGCCCTATGGATTTGGATGAGCCGGATCAATGCAATGAACCCCACCGATTCGCTGCGCCCATGGCTTGATCTTTATGACGTAGGCGTTCCTGTGACGATGACCCCCAGGGGCGACACCATCGTGTCCGGCTTTCGGGAGGCCATGCGCTCTGACCCGCAGCATGTAGTTATCCGCTACTTTGACTGGTCAATGACTATGCGGGAGCTCGACCAGGCCAGCGATGGCCTGGCTGCGGCACTGCAGGACAAGGACTTTGTGCACGGCGACAGGTTGGCGGTTTACCTGCAGAACGTGCCGCAGTTTGTGATGGCGTCGCTGGCAGCCTGGAAGCTCGGCGGCATTGTCGTCACGGTCAACCCTATGTACCAGGCGCGCGAGTTGCATGAGGTGTTGTCCGATAGCGGCGCCAAGGTGCTGGTCTGTCATGCGGGAGACCGGCTGGGCATGGCGCTGGAGACTGCGCACAGAGCTGGTGTGGAACGTGTTCTGGCGTGCGATGCGCGCGCTTACCAAACCCGCGATGATGCCAGAGCCTTTGTCACATTTGACAGTACAACGTTGGCCACTGCCAAAGGGGTTCAAGGGGTTGATGGCGCTGCCTTGGTGCTGGAGTGCTTTGAGGCGCTTGTCACAGCTTCGCTGACGCGTACCCCAGCCAATCACAAGGCGCCGATCTCTTCCGACGTGGCCACACTGATCTACACCTCGGGCACCACTGGGCCCGCCAAGGGCGTTGTTAGCACCCACGCCAACGTGGCACAGAGTGTTGAGTTGTACCGGCAGTGGATGCCCCTGGGCCGCAATGATGTGATCTTGGCGATAGCGCCACTTGTCCATGTAACGGGCATGCTGGCATATCTGGCGACGGCACTGTGGATACCGGCAACGCTGGTGTTGACACACCGCTTTGAGGTATCGCTGTTTTGCGATATGGTGCGCGAAACGGGTGCAACCTTCACAATCGGCCCGACGACGGTTTTTGTGGCGCTGCTTGAGTCGCCAGACGTCAGCCCTGACGATCTCAAGTCATTGACCAAGGTGTATTCAGGCGGCGCACCCGTGCCGGCGTCAATTGTGGACCGCTTCCATGCAAAGTTTGGCTTCCAGGTGCTGGGCATCTATGGCATGACCGAAGCGACCGGGCCAACCCACATGGCACCCCGCGAACACAACGCTCCAGTTGATCAGGTCTCGGGCGCATTGGCGGTCGGTATCCCCATTTCGCAGACGGACGTGTTGGTGCTGGATGATGCACATCAGCCAGTTGCCTGCAGGGCCTACGGTGAACTGGCTATTTCTGGCCCCCAGGTTGCGACACGCTACTGGAACAAACCCGAGGAAAGTTCTGCCAGTTTCACGACCAAAGGTTTCCTCACCGGTGACATCGGCTTCATGGACGAACAGGGCTGGTTTTATATCGTGGATCGTAAGAAGGACCAGATCAATGTTTCCGGGTTCAAGGTATGGCCCCGTGAAGTGGAAGACACACTCTACGGACACCCTGCAGTGGCGGAGTGCGCAGTGGTGGGTATGCCGCACAGCTATCGCGGGGAGGAGGTGTGTGCCTTCATTGTTCGAAGATCTGGCCAGCCTGTCTCCGAGGATGAGATTCGTGATTTCTGCACTCAACAGCTGGCCCGCTTCAAGGTTCCAGGCATCGTGAAATTCGTTTCCGCGTTGCCACGTACCGTCAGTGGAAAGGTTTTGAGGCGTCTGCTCAGAGACGGTACATCAGCGTGAAGTACATCGATGCACTAAACGCGCAACTGCGGACGTGGGTCGCTGGGCACTATGGTCCGGATGCTGTACTTTCTGGCGTTGCCTCATTGGGTGGACATTCCGGTGTCACCATCGGTTTTAATGTACGACAAGGTGACCAGCCTGAAGAGGGGCTGGTTCTTAAGGTGCCACCGCGTGGTGTCCGGCCCAAGGATAATTTTGATGTCTTGCGGCAGGTGCCATTGATGAGCGTACTTGTCGACCATGGTATTGCGGCGCCGGCCATACGCTGGTCCTCGGACGACGTTAAATGGTTTGGGCAACCTTACATCGTGATGACGCGTCTGCCGGGCAAGTCGCTGCCCGACATCTTTGACCGGCATGCGCCACGGGTTCCGGACGCATGTGGCCAACTGTTCTTTGAGGCCATGAAGGCACTGATGCAGATTCATTCCATTGATGGAATGCGGACACTACAAGGTTGGAGCACACCGCGCTCGCTCGAGATGGAAATTGACAACTGGGTTGGTGTGCTGCGAAAAAGCACCAACCAGGCATGGATTCGCGAGGGGATGGAACTGAACACGCTGCTCCATAGGAATGCGCCCCGTCAATGGGTGACCGGCATCGTGCATGGCGACTTCTATTCAAACAACTGGCTCTTCGACAAAGGCAAGCTGACAGGTGTTGTTGACTGGGAAAGCACCACGCTAGGCCCCA
>CANHZG010000113.1 GCA_947464995.1 Comamonadaceae bacterium
AGCACCTGTAGCGGCCGCACCTGTAGCGGCCGCACCTGTAGCGGCTGCACCTGCACCTGCACCAGCACCTGCACCCGCTGCACCAGCACCTGCCGCTGCCGCCGTCGCCTCCAAAGTAACTTATGCCGCCGACGCTTTCTTTGACTTTGACAAGTCGGTTCTCAAGACCGAAGGCAAAGCCAAGCTGGACGACCTCGTTGGCAAACTCAAAGGCATTAGCCTGGAAGTGATTATTGCCGTGGGTCATACCGACTCTGTCGGTACCGATGCCTACAACGAGAAGCTGTCGGTTCAACGCTCGGAGACCGTGAAGGCCTATTTGGTGTCCAAAGGGGTTGAAAAGAACCGCATCTACACCGAAGGCAAGGGCGAGTCCAGCCCTGTGGCGGACAACAAGACAAAAGAAGGTCAGGCTAAGAACCGCCGCGTAGAAATCGAAGTGGTCGGTACGCGCGCCAAGTAGTCACTAGCCAACGTCAAAAAAAGACCCGCTTCGGCGGGTCTTTTTTGTTGCACTCTGCCACGCACACCAAAGCCGGATAATTTGTTTATGACCCACACCGCCGCAGTTAACGCCGACCCCGCCGAACTCGCCAAGTTTTCTGACTTGGCTCACCGCTGGTGGGACCCGGAAAGCGAATTTCGTCCCTTGCACCAAATCAACCCCTTGCGGCTTGAATGGATCAACGCAATAAGCCCGGTTGCTGGAAAAACCGCCTTGGATGTGGGTTGCGGCGGTGGCATATTGGCTGACTCCATGGCTCGTAAGGGCGCTCAGGTCTTGGGCATAGACCTGTCCACCAAGGCGCTACGCGTAGCGCAGCTTCACGCATTAGAGGCCGAAACTAAGGGGGCAACTTACCGAGAAGTCAGCGCGGAGGCCTTGGCTGCGGAATCGCCGGGCAGCTTTGATGTGGTGACCTGTATGGAAATGCTTGAGCATGTACCAGACCCGGCCTCAGTGGTGCAAGCCTGCGCCACACTGGCAAAGCCAGGTGGGTGGGTGTTTTTTTCGACTATAAACCGCAGTCCGTGGTCTTTTTTGATGGCGATTGTGGGCGCTGAATACGTTCTCAACCTGCTGCCGCGCGGTACCCATGAATACAGCAAAATGATTCGGCCGAGTGAGTTGGCGACGTATTGTCGGCAGTCCGGTCTGGAGCTGCGTCAAACAAAGGGTATGGACTACAACCCGCTCAGCCGGATTTACGCGATGGTTGACAGCACGGCCGTGAACTACCTGTTCGCCACCCGAAAGGTGGGTTAGTGTGGTGGAGGGTATTTTTCAAAGTATTTCTGGTGTACTTTTCGATTTGGACGGAACACTGATCGACAGTGCACCTGACCTAGGCGCTGCGGCGGACCAAATGCGGGTTCGCCGTGGCATGGCGTCCCTTCCGCTGGAAATCTATCGACCTCTGTGTGGTGCAGGCGCGCGCGGCATGCTGGAAATAGCATTTGCCATGGGCCCAGAGCACCCTGACTACGAACCCATGCGGGAAGAGTTTTTCGCCAACTACGAGCGCTGCCTCACGGAGCGCACTTTTGCTTTTGATGGCGTTGCTGAGCTGATTAGGGCCTTGCAGGTGCGCGGCGTGGCTTGGGGTGTCGTGACGAATAAATCGCAGCGCTTTACCGATCCGCTCACCGCAGCCATGCCTTTATTTGCCAGCGCTGGGGCCATTGTTAGCGGCGACACCACGCCCCACGCCAAACCGCACCCCGCACCGCTTCTTGAGGCGGCCCAGCGCATGGGTTTGGATCCCGCGCATTGCCTGTACGTAGGCGACGACGAGCGCGACATCGTGGCGGGTCGCGCGGCCGGCATGCGTACCGTGGCCGCGACCTATGGGTACCTTGGCAGCCAGAGCGATGTGGCGGCGTGGAATGCCCATGCCCAGATTAATTCTCCGCTGGCGTTGTTGCAATTGCTACAAACCGCCTAAAATGGGACGCTTGGGGCTGCACTGGTTTCGACGTGGGTACGGAATCGCTGTGGTGCATGTCGAGCTGAATGCGCTCGTAAATCAGATTCAAAAAAACTAACTGCAAACGACGAACGTTTCGCACTCGCTGCTTAATAACCAGTGAGCCTTACAACAGCAGGCCGGTGGGCTGGGCAAGGGTGATGGGGTGAAAACCCCGTCGTCCAGGCTGTGAGGTCATTCACATCGGCTGGCTCCAAACCGGGTACCTTGGCTTGGAGCAAGACAATAGGGTACTGGCGATGGTGAAAGCGTGTGGCTGCGCGTTCACCCGGGCGAGACCCAAATCAGACCACTAAACATGTAGATCTGCTCGAAGATGGCTTGCGGACGCGGGTTCAAATCCCGCCAGCTCCACCAATACCTTAAAGGCCAACCCTGACCGGTTGGCTTTTTTACCGCTAGTGCGTTTATGGGGAGTGCTTGGACTGCCCGGCCATCCTTGGGATGGGCTCGTTAGGGGTGGCATTCATCTTTTTGGACTTGCTCATTTCCGCATCCAAAGCCCAAGATAGAAGCATTCATTTGTCGTGTGTTAGGGCGCAATCACGGCGAATGTGTTGGGTCCGTGGCTTTATGGGAGCCCGCGCATGCTTTACATGCGCCAAGCTATTTATTCTTGTTTAAGCTTCGACTTTGAGCGCCCTGACCGCGTTCAAAACTTCTTCCACGTGGCCGGGCACCTTCAGGCCGCGCCATTCTTCTTTCAAAAGGCCATCGGCGCCGATCAAAAAGGTGCTGCGCTCAATGCCTTTGACCTTTTTGCCATACATAATTTTATTTTTGACAACGCCAAACATGTGGCACATTTTTTCTTCTGTGTCGGCAATTAATTCAAACGGTAGTTCGAGCTTGGACTTGAATTCGTCGTGCGACTTCATGTTGTCCCGTGACACGCCAAAAACATGGGTGCCCTCCTTAACGAAGTCCCCGTAATGGTCGCGGAACTGCATGGCTTCGGTGGTACAACCGGGTGTATTGTCTTTTGGGTAAAAGTAGAGCACCATTGTTTGCCCCACATGCGATGTGTTTGTGACGCGAAGACCGCCAGTGGCATTGGCTTCGAATTCTGGAAGGGGTTTGTTGACAACGATCGCCATAGGGTATTTGAGTCTCGCGTGCAGAATGTGTCAGGGGAGTTGGATCTATTGCTTGAATCAACCGAGGTGTCCCAACGGCAGCCAACTATTTTACCCTGAAATAAGGGCCGGTTTTGGCCCATAGGCCTTCCCAAACCCTAGACCAACAGGGCGACAACTACTTTGCGTCCTTCGCCGGCCAAAAAATTGTAGGTACGGCATGCCGCCTGCGTGTCCATGGTTTCCACGCCAATGCGTCTTTCGTACAGCGCCGCCACCCACTGGGGCTTGGGACGCCGCAATTGGGGCCCACTGCCAAAAAGCACGAGCTCGGCACCCCATTCCAGCAGGACCGCAAAGTCCTCTGGACCCAGGTCCTCAAATCCGATGCAATCCCAATCTTGGCGGTGGCCCATGCTGCTTAGCAGCAGGTTGGTCCGAACCTGTTCCCCATTGACCGCAATCCAGCCCTCACCATAGCCTGTGATGGTGGGGCCTTGGGCGCGGTCAGCTTGGAGTTTCATGAGGGCGGGTGCGGCAAGTTGGGGAGAATTGTTGTACCAGTCGGGTGCGGAACTGTGGTCAAATTATAGGTTTCGCGCCATGCGGTTCACCCTCGGAGGGACTTTGAAACCCATTCTCAAATCGGCCAAGCTGGCCAACGTCTGCTACGACATCCGCGGCCCCATCATGGACCGCGCGCGCCAGATGGAGGAAGAGGGCCAGAAGATAATCAAGCTCAACATTGGCAACCTGGCGGTGTTTGGTTTTGATGCGCCCGAAGAAATTCAGCAAGACATGATCCGCAATCTGCCCAACTCGGCTGGGTATTCGGACAGCAAAGGCATTTTTGCAGCCCGCAAAGCGGTGATGCATGAGACACAAAAACAGGGTATCCACGGCGTCACTCTGGACGACATTTACCTTGGCAATGGCGCCAGCGAGCTGATAGTCATGGCCACCAACGGCCTGCTCGACGATGGCGACGAGATGCTGTTACCCGCCCCCGACTACCCACTGTGGACGGCTGCGGCGAGCTTGTCGGGCGGCACACCGGTGCACTATATGTGCGACGAGTCCAAAGGTTGGATGCCAGACCTGGACGACATCCGCACCAAAATCACACCGCGCACCAAGGCCATCGTGGTGATAAACCCCAACAACCCGACGGGCGCGCTCTATTCGGTTGAATTACTGATCGGCATTGTGGCCATCGCTCGCGAGCACGGGTTGGTTATTTTTGCTGACGAGGTCTATGACAAAGTACTGTACGACGGCATGCACCACACGGCGATAGGCTCTCTCAGCGACGATGTGTTGACCCTCACCTTTAACTCCCTGTCGAAAAGTTACCGCTCTTGCGGTTACCGTGCGGGCTGGCTCGTGGTCTCGGGTGACAAGCGTCCCGCCAAGGACTACATAGAGGGCCTGAACATGCTCTCCAATATGCGTCTGTGTGCCAATGTGCCAGGCCAATACGCGATTCAGACGGCCTTGGGCGGTTACCAAAGCATTGACGACTTGGTGCGCGAGGGCGGCCGGCTGCGCCGCCAGCGCGATTTGGCGTATGAGCTCATTACGGCCATTCCGGGCGTCAGCTGCGTGAAACCAAGCGCTGCCTTGTACATGTTTCCCAGGCTAGACCCAGTGGTGTATCCAATTGAAGACGATCAGGCATTTTTTTTGGAGATGTTGCAGGAAACCCGCGTCATGCTGGTGCAGGGAACCGGCTTTAACTGGGCGCAACCCGACCACTTCCGCATCGTGTTTTTGCCGCACGAAGACGATTTACGTGAGGCCATTGGTCGGGTCGCCAAATTCCTGGAAACTTACCGAAAACGGCACAGCAACTAGGCTGCGTTCGCACCCGGCAGGCGCAAACGCAGGGTGTGGAACCAGCAGCCGATTTATTTACGAAGAACTTTATGAAACCGATTCAAGTAGGACTGTTGGGCATTGGTGTAGTGGGAACCGGGACTTTTAATGTCCTTAGGCGCAACCAGAGTGAAATTGAGCGCCGCGCTGGGCGTGGAATCGAAATTACGATGGTTGCTGACCTGGACGTGGCCCGCGCGCGCGCTTCAGTAGGCCCCGACATCACTGTGGTCAGCGACGCCCGCGCCGTGATTGCCAACCCCGATATCGATATCGTGATTGAGTTGATTGGGGGATACGGTATTGCCAAAACGTTGGTGCTGGAAGCCATTGCCGCTGGCAAGCACGTGGTGACGGCAAACAAGGCCCTACTCGCCGTACATGGCACCGAAATATTTGCTGCGGCATCAGCCAAGGGCGTGATGGTGGCGTTTGAGGCGGCGGTTGCCGGTGGTATTCCCATCATCAAAGCGCTCCGTGAGGGCCTGACGGCTAACCGAATCGACTGGATTGCCGGCATCATCAACGGTACAACCAACTTCATCCTGTCTGAAATGCGTAGCAAAGGACTGGACTTCGAAGTTGTGTTGAAAGAAGCCCAGAGGCTGGGCTATGCCGAAGCGGACCCGACATTTGACATCGAAGGCGTGGATGCAGCACACAAGGCAACCATCATGTCGGCCATTGCCTTCGGCATTCCGGTGCAATTCGACAAGGCGTATGTCGAAGGCATCACCAAACTTTCCAGTCAGGACATCAAATATGCCGAGCAACTGGGCTACCGGATCAAATTGCTCGGTATTGCCAAGCGGCGCCCTGAGGGGATTGAACTTCGCGTTCATCCGAGTTTGGTTCCGTCCAAACGTCTTATTGCCAATGTCGAAGGCGCTATGAACGCTGTGATGGTGCAGGGAGACGCCGTAGGAACCACCTTGTATTACGGCAAAGGTGCAGGCTCCGAACCCACCGCCAGTGCGGTCATCGCCGACCTGGTCGACATCACCCGCCTGCACACCGCCGACGCCGCCCAGCGGGTGCCGCACCTGGCCTTCCAGCCTGACGCCATGAGCGACTTGCCGATCTTGCCCATGGCCGATGTGGTCACCAGCTACTACCTGCGCCTGCGCGTAGCAGACCAAACCGGCGTGCTGGCCAAGGTCACAGGCATCCTGGCGGACGCCGAAATCAGCATCGACGCGGTGCTGCAACGCGAGGCCGACGAGGTGGGTGGCGCCGATGCCAACCAGACTGACCTCATTATTCTGAGCCATGATTGCGCCGAGGCACGCATGGACGTCGCTTTGGCTCGCATGCAGGCGCTGACCACGGTGCTGCAACCCATTGTGCGTATCCGCAAGGAAGAGCTGGCCTGATGCGTTACATCTCCACCCGCGCCAGCAAAACGCCTGCACTGGAACGCAAGCGGTTTTGCGAAATCTTGCTTGAAGGCCTGGCGCCCGATGGTGGCCTGTACCTTCCTGAGGCCTACCCGCAGGTCGACGATGCCACCTTGACGCGCTGGCGCGGTCTTTCGTACGCCGACCTGGCCTTTGAAATTTTGTCGCTGTACGTGGACGACATTCCTGCCGATGACCTGCGTGCTTTGTGCCACAAGACCTATACCGCAGCCGTATTTGGCACGGCAGCCATCGTGCCGCTGAAAAAACTCGAAGATGGCTTGTACCTAGAAGCCCTGTCCAACGGCCCCACGCTGGCCTTCAAGGACATGGCCATGCAATTGTTGGGCAACCTTTTTGAGTACGAACTGGCGCGCCGGGGTGAAGAACTCAACATCTTTGGTGCCACCAGCGGCGATACCGGTAGTGCCGCCGAGTACGCCATGCGGGGCAAAAAAGGTGTACGCGTTTTCATGACTAGCCCCGACGGTCGCATGAGCCCGTTTCAGCAGGCGCAAATGTTTAGCCTGCTGGACGACAACATCTACAACATTGCTATCACCGGCGTGTTTGACGACTGCCAGGACCTGGTCAAGGCCGTGTCGGGCGACCTGGAGTTCAAGCGCAAGTACAAAATTGGCACCGTCAACTCGATCAACTGGGCGCGTTTGATGGCGCAGGTGGTGTACTACTTCGCGGGCTATTTCCAAGCGACACAGACCAATGCGGAACGCGTGAGCTTCACCGTACCTAGCGGCAACTTCGGTAATGTCTGCGCCGGCCATGTGGCGCGCATGATGGGGTTGCCAATTTCGCAGTTGGTGGTGGCGACCAACGAAAACGATGTGTTAGATGAGTTCTTCCGCACCGGCGTTTACCGGGTGCGTGGCACGGCTGATACGCACGAAACGTCTAGCCCCTCAATGGATATCTCTAAAGCCAGCAATTTCGAACGCTTTGTGTTTGACCTGCTGGGGCGCGATGGCGAGCGCACCGCCGACCTTTTTGGCACGCAAGTGCCTCGCCAGGGGCGCTTTGATCTGGGCGCCGACCCGGCATTTGCCCAAGCTGCCAGCCGCTACGGTTTTGCGAGTGGCAAGAGCACGCACCAAGACCGCCTAGCCACCATCCTCGAAACCTGGAAGAACTACGGCGTAGTGGTGGATACCCACACCGCCGACGGACTGAAGGTGGCGAAAGAACACCGTCACCCTGGCGTTCCTATGCTGGTGCTGGAAACGGCCTTGCCCATCAAGTTTGCGGCCACTATTGTTGAAGCATTGGGTCGCGAGCCAGAGCGCCCGTCCAAGTTTGCAGGTATTGAGGCCCTACCGAAAAAGGTGCGGGTGATGGCGGCCGACGTGCAAGCCATCAAGGACCTGATCGCGCACGCCTGCGCCTAACCATTACCCCACGCCATGACCGCACCCACAGCGCGCAAGCCCCTTATCTCCCTGGACATGGCGCTGGCGCAACTGCTGGGCACCGTGGTTGATCATTCCCCTATTCGTGAGGCGGTATCCACCTTCGACGCCGACGGGCGCGTGTTGGCTCAAGACGTAGTGTCCGCCTTGCAGGTGCCGCCCCAAGACAACAGCTCGATGGACGGCTACGCGCTGCGGGTGTCCGATTGCGCGCCCGGTGCCGTGTTACCGGTGTCGCAGCGCATTGCGGCGGGCGCCAGCGGCACAGCGCTGCAGAGCGGAACCGTGGCGCGTATCTTTACCGGCGCGCCCATTCCGCCGGGCGCAGACGCCGTGGTGATGCAGGAGGATTGCACCGAAAGCGGTGCCGATGGGCATCCTGCCATTGTGGTGAACGCCACGCCCCAAGTCGGCCAATGGATTCGCCGCCAGGGGGAGGACGTTGCCGCAGGCCACGCGGTGCTGCGTGCCGGACAGCGACTGGGACCCGCCGCCCTGGGCATGGCAGCCAGCGTAGGCATGGCGCAGTTGCAAGTGGCCCGGCGCCCACGCGTCGCCTTGTTTTCCACGGGCGACGAGCTGGTGATGCCCGGCGAGTGCGACCCTTCTGGCCTGCCACCTGGCGCCATTTACAACTCCAACCGGTTTTTCTTGGCCAGCTTGTTGCGCCGCATGGGCTGCGAGGTGACTGACCTTGGCATCGTGCCCGACCGGTTGAACGCAACGGTTGATGCTTTGCGCAGCGCGGCACAGGCCCACGATGTGATTCTGACCAGCGGCGGAGTCTCGGTAGGTGAAGAAGATCACATCAAACCGGCCGTGCAGACCCTGGGGACGCTGGATTTGTGGCAAATCGCGATCAAACCGGGCAAGCCTTTTGCCCATGGGCGCATCGGCACCGCGCACTTTATCGGTTTGCCGGGCAATCCAGTGTCGAGTTTTATGACGTTTTTGCTGCTGGTGCGTCCATTTTTGTTGCGCATGCAAGGCGCTACTGACCTGGCCATGACCGCTCAATCGCTGCGCGCCGACTTTGCCTGGCCGCGTGCGGACCGGCGTCAAGAGTTTTTGCGGGTGGGGCGCAAT
>CANHZG010000114.1 GCA_947464995.1 Comamonadaceae bacterium
CGCAAAAAGTCCTCCACCCCCAACCGCGGTTTTCGCGTTGCAGATCAGATCCAGCGCGACCTGACCGAGTTGATCGCGCGCGAGCTGAAAGATCCGCGGGTCGGCATGGTGACTATCCAGTCGGTCGAGGTAACTCCGGACTACGCGCATGCCAAGGTGTATTTCAGCCTTTTGGTGGGCGATTCGGTGCAGTGCGCGGAGGGTCTCAACCAGGCGGCCGGGTTTTTGCGTTCGGGTTTGTTCAAGCGCCTGCACATTCACACCGTGCCGACGTTGCATTTCTTGTTCGACCAGACCACGGAGCGCGCTGCGGATATGAACGCCTTGATAGCGCGAGCCGTCTCGTCACGTGCCCAAGACGACTGATAGATGACGAACGCGCCACGTGCACGGGTTGCGAGGCGCCCCGTGCACGGGGTGCTGTTGCTGGACAAGCCGTTGGGGCTTTCCAGTAACCAGGCTTTGCAAAAGGCAAAGTGGCTGTTGCGGGCCCAAAAAGCGGGTCACACGGGCACGCTAGATCCGCTGGCCACCGGCGTTTTGCCGCTCTGCTTTGGCGCGGCGACCAAGTTCAGCCAGCTGCATTTGGATGCCGACAAGGTGTACGAAGCAACGCTGTATCTGGGTGTGAAGACCAGTACCGCCGACGGCGAGGGTGAGGTGCTGATCGAGCGACCGGTGCAGGTGAGTGAGGAGGATATTGAACGGGTGGTGTGCCAGTTCACCGGGCAAATAAGCCAGGTGCCGCCTATGCACAGCGCACTGAAGAAGGACGGCAAGGCCTTGTACGAATACGCCAGGGCTGGTATTGAGGTGGAGCGCGCGGCGCGCGATGTGACGATTTACGCTTTGCGGGTGCTGGAAATGCCCACGTTAGCCGCCCCGCATGCTCTGAAGCTGGAGGTGAGCTGCAGCAAAGGCACCTACATCCGCACCTTGGGTGAAGACATGGGTGAGGCCTTGGGTTGCGGGGCCCATTTAAGTGCTTTGAGGCGTACGCGCACCGGTGGTTTCGGGCAAACGCAGTGCGTGAGTCTGGAATCATTGGAGACGATGACGGATGCACAAAGGCTGAGCCTGCTGCTGCCGGTCGATGCCTTGCTGGAAGGTCATCACCGCGTCACGCTCCCGAGCGAGAGTGCAGGGCGGTTTTTGAGTGGCGTGCGCCGACGGGGCGATTGGCACGATGCAGAGCAAGTGGCGGTTTATGCCGCCGAACCCGCAGCGCTTCTGGGAAGCGGCCACGTAAAGGCGGGGGAATTGATCCCGGGGCGGCTCTTGAGCCCGATAGAAATTAGTGAGGTACAGGCGCAAACTGCAGCACTGGCCCTGAGCAAGCATGAAGAATTGAAATTTGAATCTGTTGAAAGAAAGTGAAACATGAGTAGCAAGCAAATCCGCAACATCGCCATCATCGCCCACGTTGACCATGGCAAAACCACCATGGTCGACCAGCTCCTGCGCCAGTCCGGCACCTTTGCTGAGCACGAAAAAGTGGTCGACACGGTGATGGACAACAACGCGATTGAAAAAGAGCGTGGCATCACGATTTTGGCCAAGAACTGCGCCGTGACCTGGGAAGGCACGCACATCAACATCGTTGACACCCCGGGACACGCCGACTTTGGTGGCGAAGTGGAACGAGCCCTGTCCATGGTAGACGGGGTCGTGCTGCTGATCGACGCGCAAGAAGGCCCCATGCCGCAAACCCGGTTTGTGACCAAGAAGGCGCTGGCCCTGGGCCTGAAACCCATTTTGGTTGTCAACAAAGTTGACAAACCCGGTGCTCGCCCGGACTTTGTGGTGAATGCTGCGTTTGACTTGTTTGACAAACTGGGCGCAACGGACGAGCAGCTCGACTTCCCGGTGGTTTACGCCTCGGGCATCAACGGCTGGTCCTCGATGGTCGAAGGTGAGGCCGGCGAGCAATGGGGCCCTGATATGTCGGCCCTGTTCAACACCGTCTTGTCGCACGTTCCGGCGCAAAAAGGCGACCCGTCAGCGCCCTTGCAGTTGCAGATTTCAGCGCTCGATTTTTCTACTTTTGTAGGGCGCATCGGGGTCGGCCGTATCAGCCAGGGCACGATCAAACCGATGATGGACGTGGTGGTGATGGAAGGTCTAGACGGTAAGCCCGTGAGAGGCCGTGTCAACCAGGTTCTGACCTTCCAGGGCTTGGAGCGTGTGCAGGCCACCGAAGCCGGCCCGGGCGAAATTGTCCTGATCAACGGCATTGCCGACGTCGGCATTGGCGTCACCATCACCGACCCGACCAATCCCGCACCATTGCCCATGCTCAAGGTGGACGAGCCGACCTTGACCATGAACTTTTGCGTCAATACCAGCCCCTTGGCTGGCCGCGAAGGCAAATACGTCACCAGCCGTCAGATCTGGGACCGTCTGCAAAAAGAGCTGCAACACAATGTGGCGCTACGCGTCAAAGAAACCGACGAAGAAGGTATTTTTGAAGTCATGGGCCGTGGCGAGTTGCACTTGACCATCCTCTTGGAAAACATGCGCCGCGAAGGCTATGAGCTGGCCGTGTCCAAACCCCGCGTGGTGTTGCGCGATGTCAACGGCGAGAAGCACGAACCTATCGAGCTGGTGACTGCCGACATCGAAGAGCAACACCAAGGCGGCGTGATGCAAGCCTTGGGCGAGCGCAAGGGCGAACTGGTGAACATGGAGCCGGACGGCCGTGGCCGTGTGCGCCTGGAATACCGCATTCCAGCGCGGGGTCTGATCGGTTTTACCAACGAATTTTTGAACTTGACCCGTGGATCGGGCCTGATTTCCAACATCTTTGACAGCTATGAAGCGCACAAGGGTGACATTGGCGGACGTAAGAACGGTGTGTTGATCTCCATGGACGCTGGTGAAATTTTCACCTACGCTCTGGGCAAGCTCGACGACCGTGGCCGTATGTTTGTCAAGGCCAATGATCCGGTGTACGAAGGCATGATCGTGGGCATCCACAGCCGCGACAACGATCTGGTGGTTAACGCCACGCGGACCAAGCAATTGACCAACTTCCGTGTGTCTGGCAAGGAAGACGCGATCAAAATAACGCCGCCTATTGACTGTACGCTGGAGTACGGTGTCGAATTTATTGAGGACGACGAGCTGGTGGAGATCACGCCCAAGTCGATCCGCCTGCGCAAGCGCCATCTGACGGAAAGCGAGCGCAAGCGCGCGGGTCGGTAGGCGGGCTACGGGTCGCACCTGGCTCGCAATGGCTTAGATTCGACCAGCACGATACAGCGCCTCTTGAGGCGCTGTTTTTTTGTGGTGAATGCGGTTCGTCTTAGCCGCGATGTGAAAAGGTTTGCACTATGTCCGTTTTTTTGATCACCGAAGTTCGCGGCCAGGTCGGCTTTATCACCTTGAACCGGCCCAAGGCGCTCAACGCCCTGAGCCTGGATATGGTGCGTGGATTGACGCGGGCGCTGCTAGCCTGGGAGCACGATCCGGCGATCCAAGCCGTGGCCATCCGTGGCACCAACAAGCTGGGTAACTTTGGCGGCTTTTGCGCTGGTGGGGACATCCGGTTTTTCCATCAGGCCGCCTTGGGTGGTGACCCGGCGCTGGAAGACTTCTTCACCGAAGAGTACGCGCTCAACCACCTGATTCACCGCTATCCCAAGCCCTACGTCGCTTTCATGGACGGTATCGTCATGGGTGGTGGCATGGGCATCAGCCAAGGAACGCGCTACCGGCTGGTGACGGATAACACCAAAATGGCCATGCCCGAGACGCATATCGGTCTGTTCCCGGACGTGGGAGGCGGCTATTTCTTAAGCCGTTGCCCCGGTAGTACCGGTGAGTGGCTGGCATTGACGGGCGCGGTGCTCAATGCCCAAGGGGCGATCGAGCTGGGGCTGGCGGACCATTGTCTGGATGCTAGCCGCCTGGACGCCGCATGGGGAGCCTTGGGCAGATTGGCATGGAGCACCGAGCAGGCGCTAGCGCCGTGGCTTGCCGAATTTGCTGTGACACCCAAGGCGCTAAGCGGTGTGGCCCGAGAATCCATTGACCGGGTTTTTTCACTCAGCTCGGTTGTTGCCATGCTGCAAACGCTGGAGGCGGCAAGCGACGACTGGAGCCAGCACACCGCCACCACCCTGCGCCACCGCTCACCCTTGATGCTTCATGTGGTGCTGGAGCAGGTGCGCCGCGCCCATAGCATGGGGTTGGCCGACGACCTGCGCATGGAACGGGACATGGTGCGCCATTGCTTCCATACGGCCCATTTGGGGCGCAGCGGCCCTGCGAGTGAAACCGTAGAAGGTATTCGCGCGCTGGCGGTCGACAAAGACCACCAGCCACGTTGGAACCCGGTGCGGGTGGAAGACGTGACGCCGGAGATGGTGGCGCCGTTCTTTGTCAGTCCCTGGCCAGCGTCGGCGCACCCTCTGCGCGGGCTGAACTGAAAGGGCGGCAGTTAGAAACGGGCCTTGGGCCCTTAGCGGTGATGCACCTTCATGGCGCGCTCGACTTCACGTTTGCCTTCGCGGTCTTTGATGGTGTCGCGCTTGTCGTGTTCGGCCTTGCCCTTGGCCAAGGCGATTTCGCACTTGATCTTGCCGGCCTTCCAATGCAGGTTGATGGGTACCAAGGTGTAGCCTTTTTGCTCGACCTTGCCGATCAGGCGCTCAATTTCGGCCTTGTGCATCAGCAGTTTTTTGGTGCGCACCTTGTCCGGGCTAATGTGGCTGGACGCCGTGTTGAGCGGGTGAATCTGCAGGCCGATCAAAAACAGCTCTTTGTTGCGCACCACCACGTAGCCGTCAGTCAGTTGCACCTTGCCTTCGCGCAGCGACTTCACCTCCCAGCCTTCAAGCACCAGACCGGCTTCAAAGCGTTCTTCGAAGAAATAGTTGTACGCGGCCTTTTTGTTGTCGGCGATGCGGGACGCGGTATCAGGTTTTTTGGCCATGGTGGGGAGGTGGGGGTGAGAGGCAGTTTCCAAAGAGAGCGTGACTACAATCCCGCACAGCCCATTCTATGAAAACCGTTCACAAGTCCGTTCTGCTCTGGTATAGCCCCGAGGAAATGTACGCCCTGGTAACGGACGTGGACAAATACCCCCAGTTTTTACCTTGGTGCGACCACGCCAAGGTGCGCGATCAGGACCCGGCAGGCATGACCGCGGAGTTGGGCATCGCATTTGGCGGCATTCACCAGCGCTTCGTGACCCGCAACACCCACGTGGCGCCTAGCCAAGTGGACCTCAAGCTCGTTGAAGGGCCATTTTCGCAATTGGAAGGGCATTGGAGATTCTTGCCGGTAGGCGACGCGTCGCAGCGCGCGTGCAAGGTGGAGCTTTCCTTGCACTATGGTTTTGCCAGTACGACGCTTGGGCGCCTGGTTGGGCCGGTATTTGACAAAATTGCATCGACCCTGGTGGACGCTTTCGTCAAGCGCGCATCCCAGGTGTATGGCGACTGAATCGACCATGCAAAACCCCATCACCATCACCGTGGTCTATTCAGCCCAAGCCCGCTCCGTGCAAGAGTTCTCGTTGGCAGTCGAGACCGGATCACGGATTGAACAGATCCTGCCCGTGGTGGCTGCGCGCCTGGGTCTTGCAGCCGAACAGCTGGTCGATCTGGGAACCGGTGTTTGGGGCAAACGCGTACCCGTGAACCACCTGTTACTTGATGGCAACCGCTTGGAACTCTACCGACCGCTGACGGTAGACCCCAAAGTGGCGCGGCGCGAGCGCTTTGTGCGCCAAGGCGCTAAATCAGCCGGATTGTTCGCCAAACGCAGGGCAGGGGCCAAGGCGGGATACTGAAATGTGTGGGTCGGAGGCCCCAAGCCGCACGGGTACAATCGGTTTTTTGGAGCTTTGACATGCGCCTTATCGGCAAAGCGCTGACCTTCGACGATGTGTTGTTGGTGCCAGCGTACTCCCAGGTCCTGCCTAAGGACACCTCACTTTCCACCCAGTTTTCCCGCAACATTGCGCTAAATCTCCCTCTGGTGTCCGCTGCCATGGACACGGTGACCGAGGCGCGCTTGGCGATCGCGATTGCCCAAGAGGGTGGCATGGGCATCGTCCACAAAAACCTGAGCGCAGCCGACCAAGCCACGCAGGTAGCCAAGGTCAAGCGCTACGAGAGCGGCGTGTTGCGCGACCCAGTGGTCATCACCCCGCATTTCACGGTCCGCGAAGTCATGGCTTTGTCGGATCAGCTGGGTGTATCCGGATTTCCGGTATGCGATGGCGGCAAGGTGGTCGGTATCGTCACCGGGCGCGATTTGCGCTTTGAGACGCGCTACGACCAACCGGTCAGCGCGATCATGACGCCGCGCGAAAAGCTCATCACCGTGCCCGACGGCACCACGCTGGTTGAAGCCAAGGCGCTGCTCAACAAATACAGGCTGGAGCGCCTGCTAGTGGTCAACGACGCCTTTGAGCTCAAAGGCCTGATTACCGTTAAAGACATCACCAAGCAAACCAGCTTCCCCAACGCCGCGCGCGACGCCCTTGGCAAACTGCGCGTGGGCGCTGCGGTGGGCGTGGGCGAGGGCACCGAAGAGCGGGTAGAAGCCTTGGTCAACGCCGGCGTAGACGCCATCGTCGTTGATACCGCGCACGGCCACAGCCATGGCGTGATCGAGCGCGTGCGCTGGGTAAAGAGGAACTTTCCGCAGGTCGACGTCATTGGCGGCAATATTGCCACCGGCGCGGCGGCCTTGGCGCTGGTGGAGGCGGGTGCGGATGCGGTCAAGGTGGGCATTGGCCCCGGCTCCATTTGCACCACACGCATTGTTGCGGGCGTGGGCGTGCCGCAGATCATGGCGATTGACAACGTGGCCATGGCCTTGCGCGGCACCGGTGTGCCCCTGATTGCCGATGGCGGCATACGCTACAGCGGTGACATTGCCAAGGCCCTGGCGGCAGGCGCGGGCACGGTCATGATGGGCAGCATGTTTGCCGGCACCGAAGAGGCGCCGGGCGAAGTGATTCTGTACCAGGGTCGCAGCTACAAGAGCTACCGCGGCATGGGCAGCATTGGCGCGATGCAACAAGGCAGCGCGGACCGCTATTTTCAGGAATCAAGCACCGGTAACCCGAACGCCGACAAGCTGGTGCCCGAAGGCATTGAGGGCCGCGTGCCCTACAAAGGCTCCATGGTCTCCATCATCTTTCAAATGTCGGGTGGCATTCGTGCCAGCATGGGCTACTGTGGCTGCGCCACCATTGCCGACATGCAGAACAAGGCCGAGTTTGTGGAAATTACCACCGCAGGAATCCGCGAAAGCCATGTGCACGATGTGCAAATCACCAAAGAAGCGCCAAATTACCGCGCAGACTAGGCAGTTTTGACCCCTAAGGCGTCTGGTTCCAGACGCCTTTTTTGTTTCTCCCCCTTGATAACTTGAAGCGCCATGCAGCATTCCAAAATTCTGATCCTCGATTTCGGCTCCCAGGTCACCCAGCTCATTGCACGGCGGGTGCGCGAAGCCCATGTGTATTGCGAGGTTCATCCTTGTGATGTGACCGACGATTGGGTGCGGGACTATGCGGCGGACGGCACGCTCAAGGGCGTCATCCTGTCGGGCAGCCACGCCAGCGTCTACGAAGAAACCACCGACCACGCGCCCGCTGCGGTGTTTGAGCTGGGGGTGCCGGTGCTGGGCATTTGCTACGGCATGCAAACGATGGCGCAGCAACTTGGCGGCAAGGTCGAAGGCGGCCACACCCGCGAGTTTGGCTACGCCGAAGTGCGTGCCCACGGCCATACCGACTTGCTTAAAGATATTGCCGACTTCACGACGTCCGAGGGCCACGGCATGCTCAAGGTCTGGATGAGCCATGGCGACAAGGTGACCGCATTGCCACCGGGCTTTAAGCTGATGGCTAGCACGCCGAGTTGCCCGATTGCGGGCATGGCCGACGAAGTACGGCGCTTTTACGCCGTGCAGTTTCACCCCGAGGTGACGCATACGCTGCAGGGCCAAGCGCTGCTCAGCCGCTTTGTGCTGGATATTTGCGCCGCCCGCCCCGATTGGGTGATGCGCGACCACGTGGCCGAGGCTGTGGCCAAAATCCGTGCGCAAGTGGGGGACGAAGAGGTGATTTTGGGCCTGTCCGGCGGCGTGGATTCTTCAGTAGCAGCCGCGCTGATTCACCGCGCCATTGGCGACCAGCTCACCTGTGTGTTTGTGGACCACGGCCTGCTGCGTCTAAATGAGGGCGACATGGTGATGGAAATGTTCGTCGGCAAGCTGCAAGCCAAGGTGATTCGGGTGGATGCCAGCGAACTGTTTTTGGGCAAGCTGGCGGGCGTGAGCGAGCCCGAGGCAAAACGCAAGATCATTGGCGGTCTGTTTGTGGACGTATTTAAGGAACAAGCCGCAAAGCTTAAAGCCGCAGGCGGCGGCTATAAGGGTGCTAGCTTCTTGGCCCAGGGAACGATTTACCCCGACGTCATCGAGAGCGGCGGCGCCAAAAGCAAAAAAGCTGTCACCATCAAAAGCCACCACAACGTGGGCGGTTTGCCCGAGCAGCTGGGCCTAAAGCTGCTGGAGCCGCTGCGCGACCTGTTCAAAGACGAGGTGCGCGAACTCGGTGTGGCCTTGGGGCTTCCACACGACATGGTGTACCGCCACCCCTTTCCCGGACCCGGCTTGGGCGTCAGGATTTTGGGTGAGGTCAAAAAGGAATACGCCGACTTGCTGCGCCGCGCAGACGCTATCTTTATTGAAGAACTGCGCGACACGCCCTACGTTCCCGCAGCGGACGAAGCCGTAGGCGCGTCCGGCGTGCCGAAAAATTGGTCCGAGGCCACTAGCCAAGCTTTCACC
>CANHZG010000115.1 GCA_947464995.1 Comamonadaceae bacterium
AGCCGCTTTGCCACCCGCCAGCGCCATGGTGGTCAGCAGGGCAGCTACTTTGCCTGCCGACGACTCGTTCATCTGCCCGGCGTCATTCAGCCCGGCTTCGATCAGTTTTTGGCAAATCGTGTCCACCACCTTGGCTACGACGTCTTGCGCAGGGCCGAGGGCGTCGCCTTGTTTCCAGGTGCCCAGGCCGTACATGTGGCGCATCTGGCGCGCCCAGATGCGCGCGGCCAAGGTAGCGCCCGCCGCGCTCCAGTGACTTGACAGGCCCAACACATGGGCCGCGTCGCTTGGGGTAAAACCACTGTAAATAGCCAGGCCCTTGCGCTCCAGTCGGGCGATGGCTCGTGCCAGAGCGCGGTTTTCCATATTGGCGCGCTCCAGGTCTACCGGGCCCGTAGCCAAACATTCCCACGCGTACAACTCGTCGTCATTCAGGCGGGCCAAAAGCGCCGCGTCGCAATGCAGGCGCTGGGCAAATCGCATCTGGCTGGCGTGCGGCGTCTCATGCTGCTGGCGCTCCAGTGCGGCCAGTATGTGCGGGTATTGGTGCGCCAGCAGGCTGATGGGTACCACGCGGCGCGGCCCGATGGTCAGGCCCTCGCCGCCGTGCAGGCGTACCTCGCTGTCGCCGCCCAAGCCCACGGCATAGACCTTGACCGCCTCGACCATGGGCCGCCAGTTGCCCACCAGGGCGCCGTCAAAGCTGAGTTCGGGCAGGCCGTTGCGCACCACGGCAATGTCGGTGGTGGTGCCGCCCATGTCGGCCACCACGGCGTTTTGCAGGCCGCTTAGGGCGCAGGCCCCCAGCACGCTGGCCGCCGGGCCCGAGAGCACGGTGTTGACCGGGCGGCGCAAGGCGCTGGCGACGTTGATGAGCGAGCCGTCGCCCTGCACCACCATCAGCGGCGCGTCAATGGCGCGCGCGGCCAGGGTGCGCTGCACCGATTCGATCAGCGCCTTGACATGAAAAATCATGCGCGCGTTGAGCGCTGCGGTCAGGGCCCGCCGGGGTGCGCCCAGGCTGGAGGCCAGCTCGTGGCCGCAGGTGACCGGCACGTCACACATATCTTGCACCCAGGCGCGCAACTGCAGCTCGTGCGCCGGGTTGCGCACGCCAAAGGTGGCTGAGATGGCAAAGGCCGACACCCGGCCCATGTGCTGGGTGATGGCTGCGCGCGCGGCCGCCTCGTCGAGCGCCTCTGTGGCGATACCGCCGGCGTCGTGGCCGCCGCTCAAGCACACAATGCCTTCGTTGCCCAACAGGTCGACCAGACCGCTGCTTTTGACCTGCAGCGCGTCGTAGCCCGCCAGCAGCACACACACCGGCGAGCCGCGCCCCTCCACCACCGAGTTGGTGGTCAGCGTAGTGGACAAAGACACCAGGGTCACCTGCGCCAGCCATTCTTTGGGCAGCTGGTCCAGCGCGCCCGCAATGCCCTGGGCCAGGTCAAAGCGCGTGGTCAGGCTTTTGGCCGATGCCACGACCTGCTTTCGGTCGTTCAGCAGTACCGCGTCCGTGAACGTGCCACCGGTATCAATGCCCAGGGAATAGGCCATGGTCTGCCTCAAAAAGAAAAGGGGTGGGGATGCCAGGCGCGGGCAGCGGGGAGCAGCCCCGCATCCCGGTCAGGCGGCACCGGCTTCGCAGAGCCAGCGAAACAGGTAGTCGGCAAAGCTGCGGCGCACGGTGAGCTCGAAATGCGTGCCGACGGCCAGGCAGACGATGGTGGCGCCGGCTTTGGCCACGTGGCTTTGCGCCACGGCCCCAGCAGCAAAAGCGCGGGGATGAAAGTCCAGCGGGCAGCCGCGCGAGAGCAAGTCCGCTGCAGCCGCACCCTGCACGGTGAGCGTGGTAAATCCATGGCCCACTGGCACGAGCGACACGTGCTGACCCACCATCGCGCTGCGCAGGGTCGTCTCCATGGCCTCGGCTGGGCTGGGGTGCTGGTAGTGTGGGCCACTGGGGGGGAGCTTGAGCACCCACTCATCGGGCCCGAGCCACAGCAGTTGGCCGGTCGCGCCTAAGCTGGCGGTGTTGGCAATAAGTGGCAGCGGCAAACCTGTGGCGTTTTGCACGGCCGAGACAAACCCGGCGTCGGCCGCATTGCCCCGGATATTGAGCATGTCGGTAAACGCCAGTTCACCCAGGGTGACGCTGGCCCCATCCACCGACAGCACGCGCGAACCTTGGCCTATTAGCGGCGCCAGGGGGCTTTCCAAAACAACATTAGACATGGTGGCGTTTCCCTTCGGGGTCGTAAAAGACCGGGCTGCAAATGGTGGCGGCGACGATGCGTCCGTCCACCAGCGGGACATAAACCTTTTCGCCCATGCGCGACAAACCGCCGCGCACTACCGCCATGGCGATCGGGCGGCCTACGGTGGGGCTGAAATAGCTGGACGTGACGTGGCCGACCATGGGCACCGGAAGCGCGGGCAAGGTGGCGCTGCGGGTGATTTGTGAGCCCTCGGGCAGCACGGTGGCTGCGTCGTCGGTCAGCAAACCGACTAGCTGCTTGCGGTCACTGGCGGCGGTGTCGCTGCGGCTCAAGGAACGGCGGCCCAGAAAGTCCTTGGTCTTGGACACCATGCCACCCATGCCGAGGTCGTAGGGCGTGATCGAGCCATCGGTCTCTTGACCAACGATGATGTAGCCTTTTTCGGCGCGCAGCACGTGCATGGACTCGGTACCGTAAGGCGTGATGTCGAACTCGGCGCCTGCAGCCATCAACTCGCGCCACACGTGGGCGCCGGTGTGCGAGGGCACGTTCACTTCAAACGACAACTCGCCCGAGAAGCTGATGCGCATGATGCGCGCCTTAACGCCCGCCACGGTGCCTTCGCGGTAGCTCATGAACGGGAATGCCTCGGGCGACAAATCGACGTCGCTGCACAGCTTTTGCACCACCGCGCGGCTCTTGGGGCCGACCACGGCAAAGGTCGACCATTGCTCGGTGACGGTGGTCATGAACACCTTCATGTCGGGCCACTCGGTTTGCACCCAGCGCTCCATCCAGCCCAGCACGCGCGCCGCGCCGCCGGTGGTGGTGGTCATCAAAAAGCGCTCTTCGCCCAGGCGCACGGTCACGCCGTCGTCAAACACCATGCCGTTCTCGTCGAGCATCAGGCCGTAGCGCGCCTTGCCAATCTCCAGCTTGAGCCAGGGGTTGGTATACATCCAGTTGAGCAACTTGGCCGCGTCCGGGCCCTGGATGTCGATCTTGCCCAGGGTGGAGGCGTCCATGATGCCCACGCCATTGCGCACGGCCATCACCTCGCGCTTGACCGCCTGGTGCATGTCTTCGCCCGCCTTGGGAAAGTACCAGGGTCGCTTCCACTGGCCCACGTCCTCAAACGGGGCGCCTGCGGCCACGTGCTGGCGGTGCGCACTGGTGTGGCGCGCGGGGTCAAACAGGTCGCCGCGCTCCAGGCCGGCAAAAGTGCCAAAGCTAATCGGCACGTAGTTGGGGCGGAAAGTAGTGGTACCGACCTTGTCGATGGGCTTGCCCAGGGCGCGGGCGGCCAGCGCCATGCCGTTGATATTGCCCAGCTTGCCCTGGTCGGTGCCGAAACCCATGGCGGTGTAACGTTTGATGTGCTCGATCGACTCAAAGCCTTCGCGCACCGCCAGCTCAATGTCGCTGGCGCCCACGTCGTTTTGGTAGTCAATAAAGGCCTTGGCGCGGCGCGACACGGGCTCGCCCGTTTCGGCAATCCAGAAGGCGGCAATAGGCTCTTGCACCGGCTCGGTCACTGCAAACCTTTGCGCCGCAGCAGTAAAGCCCGCCGCCGTAGCCGCAGCGGCCCCGGCTTGGGTAGCCTGGGCCAAGGTCTGGGCCAATGTGGCGGTCGCGGAGCAGGCGCCCACGCTGGCCTGACCTCGCATGGGCGTGCCGGGTTGGAACGAGCAAGTGGCGTCATTCCAAACCGCTTTTCCGCCCGAGTGTGAATACAGGTGAATGGCCGGGTTCCAGCCCCCGGCCATGCCCAGCGCGTCGCAGGCCAGTACGCGATGGGTGCCGGTAGCGCGCTCGCCCACCATCTGGCACACGGTGACCGATGTCACGGCCACGCTGCCGCTGGCGTGCAAGGGCACGTGGCCCCGCAGGACGGTGACGCCAGCGTCCTTGGCTTGTTGCACCAGGCTGCCTGCGGTTTTGCTCTCGGGCCGGGTGTCGACCACTGTTACTGCAGCGCCTGCGCCTTTGAGGGCCAATGCGTCGGCGTAGGCGGTGTCGTTGTTGGTCAGCAGCACCAGGTCCTTGCCCACAAGCACGCCGTAAAGTGCCAGGTAGTCGGCCATGGCCGAGGACAGCATCACGCCGGGCAGGTCGTTGTTGCCAAATACCATGGGGCGCTCGTGGGCGCCGGTGGCCAGCACCACCTGAGTGGCGCGCACGCGCCACAGGCGCTCACGAAAACCGCTGCGCTGCTTGAGCGGCACATGGTCATTTAAAGATTCGCGCACGGTGACAAAGTTGTGGTCGTGGTAACCAAACACCACGCCGCGTTTGATGATGCGCACTTCCGGGTGCACCGACAACTCGGTCTCAGCCGCTTGCACCCAGGCAGACGCCGACATGCCGTCGATGGTGCCCGGCAGGCGGTGCGCCGAGCCGCCCAGCACGGGGCCCAGTTCGGCCAGAATCACCCGCGCACCGCTGCGCGCCGCTGCCAGCGCCGCCGCCAGTCCGGCCACGCCGCCACCGGCCACCAGCACGTCGCAGTGCACGTTTTGGTGCACGTAGGAGGCCGTGTCTTGCACTTCAGGCGCAGCACCCAGGCCACCGGCCTTGCGGATAAAGCGCTCGTAAAACATCCAAGCCTTGGCCGGCCACATGAAGGTCTTGTAGTAAAAGCCCGCCGGAAACAGCGGCGTGCCCCAGCGGTTGGGGCTGAGCAGGCGGCTTAAAGCGCTGGGCCAGCCGTTGACGCTTTCAGCCGTGAGGCGGTCGTACAACTCCACCTCGGGCATCTTGGCGTTGGGAATGGTGTGGGCACCGGACTCCAGTTGCACCAGCGCCGACGGCTCTTCGATGCCGGAGGTGACGATGCCACGCGGCCGGTGGTACTTCCAGGAGCGCGAAAAAAGGCTCTCGCCCGCCGCCAGCAGGGCCGAGGCCAAGGTGTCACCGGCAAAGCCCTTGAAGACCCGGTCGTTGAACTTGAATTGGACCGTTTTGGAGCGGTCAATGCGCTCGCCCCGCGCGGGGATGCGGCTGCCGCTCATCGGGCAGTCCCTGCGCCCGCGTTGCCCTGGGGCGCCTCGCCAGGTTTGTAAAACTGGGTAAAGGCGTAGCTGACGGTGTGGCGCTCGGCGTTGAACCAGCGCCTGCAACCCGCAGCGTGCAACCACTGTTCGCGGTGCAGGCCTTTGGGGTTTTTGCGCATAAACAGGTAGTCGCCCCACTGTTCATCGCTCAGGGCGTCGGTATCGAGCGGGCGGGCGATATGCGCCTCGCCGCCGCAGCTGAATTCACTTTCGGCACGGGGACCGCACCAGGGGCAGGTAATTTGTAGCATCTTCGGAATTCTCTTGTATCGTTTTCAGTGCGCCACACCCGCAGCACCGTGTTCGTCAATCAGGTGCCCCGTGGTGAATCGGTTCAGGTCAAACGCCGCGTTCAACGCATGTGGCCGATCTTGCGCAATGGTGTGCGCCATCACCCAGCCCGAGCCCGGCGTGGCCTTGAAGCCGCCAGTGCCCCAGCCGCAGTTGAAATACAGGCCTTTGATGTGCGTCTTGGAGATGATGGGGCAGGCGTCTGGCGCCACGTCCACAATGCCGCCCCACTGGCGGTTCATGCGCACCCGGCGGAAGATGGGGAACAGCTCGCAAATGGCTTGCAGCGTGTGCTCGATCACCGGGAACGAACCGCGCTGGCCATAACCCACATAACTGTCAATGCCCGCGCCAATCACCAAGTCGCCCTTATCCGACTGGCTTGCGTAGGCGTGGATGGCGTTGGACATGACCACCGTGTGCAAGATGGGCTTCATGGGCTCGGACACCAGCGCTTGCAAAGGGTGGCTCTCTAGCGGCAGGCGGATGCCCGCCATGTCGGCAATCACGGTGCTGTGTCCGGCGGCGACCACGCCAATTTTTTTGCTCTTGATGACGCCGCGCGTGGTCTCGATGCCCACCACCTGGTCGCCCTCACGCTGCACGCCGATGACCTCGCAGTTTTGGATGATGTCCACGCCCAACCGGTCGGCAGCGCGGGCAAAGCCCCAGGCAATCGCATCGTGGCGCGCCACACCGGCGCGCGGCTGGAAGGACGCCCCCATCACCGGATAGCGCAGGCTACTGCTGGTGTTCATGATGGGCACCATGGCCTTGATCTCTTCGGGGCTGAGCACCACGCCATCCACGCCGTTCAGGCGGTTGGCGTTGACGCGGCGGTGGATGTCGCGCATGTCTTGCAGCGAGTGACCCACGTTCATTACGCCGCGCTGGCTGAACATGGTGTTGTAGTTCAGCTCTTGCGACAGGCCTTCCCACAGTTGCAGCGCCTTCTCGTACAAGTGCGTGGCGTCGTCCCACAGGTAGTTGGAGCGTACGATGGTCGTGTTGCGCGCGGTGTTGCCCCCACCCAACCAGCCGCGCTCGACCACCGCAATATTGCGCATGCCGTGCTCTTTGGCCAGGTAATAGGCGGTTGCCAGGCCGTGGCCGCCGCCGCCCACGATGATGGCGTCATAACTGGCCTTGGGCGCCGGGCTGCGCCACTGCTTTTGCCAGTTCTCGTGGTACGACAGTGCGTTGCGCGCGAGCGCGAAGATGGAAAAGTGACTCACAGGGTTTCTTTCGTCATTGCATCAGTGCACAAAGGAAGAGATTTTGCCGCGTTTCGGCCAAAGAACGTCGAGAAAGCACCGCGCCTGAATGTGCCCTCACCATCGAGCGGTTGACTACGACCGCCACGCCAACCAATGCGAGCAAACAAACCCGCCCCGCAACCCCTGGCCAGTAGCACCGCAGCCGGTGCGACAAAACCAAATGCGCTGTCAAAGCTCCCCTTCGTCCCCGCCGGGGGCGAAGGGGCGGGGGGGATGTGGGGGCAAACAAGCGCCAAATAATCCATAAAACCAAAACTCAACATTCGATGACATTCACAGCCAGCCCGCCGCGAGAAGTCTCTTTGTACTTGGTCATCATGTCCCGCCCGGTATCGCGCATCGTCTTGATCACCTGGTCCAAAGACACAAAGTGCGTGCCGTCACCCCGCAGCGCCATGCGCGCCGCATTAAGCGCCTTCACCGAACCCATGGCATTGCGCTCAATGCACGGTATTTGCACCCGCCCACCCACCGGGTCGCAGGTCAGACCCAGGTTGTGCTCCATGCCAATCTCAGCGGCGTTTTCCACCTGCATGGGCGTGCCGCCCATCACGGCGGCCAAACCGGCTGCGGCCATGGAACAGGCCACACCGACCTCGCCCTGGCAACCGACTTCGGCGCCGCTGATGGACGCGTTCTCCTTGTACAAGAGACCAATGGCCCCGGCGGTGAGTAAAAAGTCGCGGATGCCGCTTTGGCTGGCGCCTGCGCAAAAGCGGTCGTAATAGTGCATGACGGCGGGCACGATGCCAGCCGCACCGTTGGTGGGGGCGGTGACCACACGGCCACCGGCGGCGTTTTCTTCATTCACGGCCATGGCGTAGACGTTCACAAAGTCCAAAATCGTCAGCTGGTCCTTGAGCGCCTGCTCGGGCTGGCTGCTCAAACTGCGGTGCAGCTCAGCGGCGCGGCGTTTGACCAGCAGGTTGCCGGGTAAATGGCCTTCGGTGCGGATGCCGCGCGCCACACAGGCCTTCATGGCGTCCCAAATGGTGTCTAAGCCCGCGTTGACCTCGGCGTCGCTGCGCCAGGCCAGTTCGTTGGCGCGCATCACCTGCGCGATGGTCAGGCCGCTGCCCGCGCAAATGGCGAGCAAGGCATCGCCGCTGGCAAAGGGAAAGCGCACCTTGGTCGGGTCTGGCACCATGCGTGGCACGCTGCCGGTGCTGGCATTGTTGGCGTCGGCGTCTTCCTGTGACACCACAAAACCGCCACCGACCGAAAAATAGCGCCGCTCCTGCAGCAGGGCACCGCCACCGTCAAAAGCCATGAACTTGACGCCGTTGGGGTGGTAGGACAGCGTTTCGCGGCGCAAAAATAGCACGTCGGTCTTCTCGGCAAAGGCGATTGCTTTTTCGCCACCAAGGTGCAAGGTTTTGGCCGTACGCAGGGATTTGATCCGGCTGGCCATGGTGTCGGGGTCAATCGTGTCGGGCTGCGCGCCCTCCAGGCCCAGCATCACGGCCGTGTCGGTGCCGTGTCCTTTGCCGGTGGCTCCCAACGAGCCGTAGAGGCGTACTTCCACCCGCTCGGTCCTGGCGAGTTGGCCGTCGTTTTGCAAGGCGCGGGCGAACAGGGCCGCAGCCTTCATCGGGCCCACGGTGTGGGACGACGACGGACCGATGCCAATCTTGAACAGATCAAAAACGCTCAAGGCCATTGCGGCTTCCTTCCAATGTCAATGTCAGTGCGCGCAGGCGCAACGGCCAGAACCGGTGGGTCGCATGCTGGAACGCAAGCCCGATTGTGTGGAGCGTGGGCCCGCCACGGGTGTCCACTTTACGACGCGTGACGGTGCCTG